>DATHOG010000001.1:0-59105 GCA_035485115.1 Candidatus Sulfotelmatobacter sp.
TGCATTTTGTAAAGCCGACCGTAATGATTCCGCTCATCCAGCCGTTTGCGAAACTACAGGGCGGCCTGACGCCGATTGACGACAACGGCATTCTCGTCATGCGCGACTACGCCGAAAACATCAAGCGCATGTTGGAAATGATCGATCAGATTGACATCAGCGTGCCCACCGAATACATCTCCGAAGTCATCCCGATCCGTTACGCCAAGGTGGATGAGATCGCCTCGGCCTTGCAAAGTCTCGGCGGCGGCGGCGGCGCGACGGTGAGCATCGGCACCGCACCGAGCGGCGGGAAGATCAGCGGATTGAGCGGCGGGGGCAGCGGCAGCGGCATTTCTGGTTCGAGCGGCGGTGGCTATTCCAGCGGCGGGAGCAGCGGCGGGATGGGCGGCTCGACACCCTTTGGCGGCGCCAGTCGTACGACCGGCACCACTGCCAACGGCACGCCAACACCGGGAACGACTTTTCAGCAACGACTCAATAACATCCTGGGCCAGTCCGGCGGCGGCGGCGGCGGCGCCAACGGCAAGCAGGACATACAACTTTTCGGCCAGACGAAAATCATTCCGAACGAGAGCAGCAGCACGTTGCTTATTTACGCCACGCGGGAGGACATGGATGCCATCACCAACATCATCGCCAAACTAGACGTGCCGCTGGCGCAGGTGCTCATCGAGGCCGTCATCATGGACGTCACGCTCGGCAACACTTTCACCCTCGGCGTTTCCGCCGCGCAAAATCCGAAACCCGTCGGCTCCGGCATCCTCGGCGGCGGCGGCATGCAAAACGGCCAGACCTTTGCAAATTTCGTGCAGTCCATGATCACCAATGGCTCCAGCGGGCTGGTCTCCAATACCACCTCGGTCATCAGTTCGTCGCTGGCCACCAACGGCTCCTCGTTTGGCAACGCCCTGCCGGGTGGCTTGAGCTACTACCTCACGCTCGGCGCGAACTACGACGTTGCGGTGCAGGCGGCCGAGACCGATTCACACGCGAATATCATCCAGCGCCCGCGCCTGCTCGCCTCCCAATCGAAACAGGCCCAGTTTTTCGTCGGCGAAACCGTGCCCTATGTCACCTCGACCTACAACAACGGCTACAGCGGCGGTTACGGTGGTTCCTCCTATTCCCAGTTGTCCGTCGGCGTGGAGCTCGACGTGACGCCGTTCATCAATCCAGACGGCGAGGTTTCCATGGATATCCAGCAGGAAATCGATGACCTGGATGGTTACACCGCCATCACCGGCGTCGGCAACGTGCCCAACACCATCAAGCGTACCCTCAACACCTCCATCACCGTCCGCGACCGCGATGCCGTGATGTTCGGCAGCTTTATCAAGACCGACAATTCCACCAGCAAATCCGGCGTGCCGTTCCTGGTGGACATCCCGCTGATCGGAAATCTTTTCAGTTCGCGCTCCGACAGCAAGGACCGGGAGGAACTCATCGTCCTCATGCGTCCGACCGTGTTACGCACGCCGGAGATCGCCGCCAAGGACACCGTCAAGGAATCCCAGCTTCTGCCCGGCGTTTCCGGTGCCGCCGCCGAGGATGCCCAATATCAGCACGATCTCATCGAGGCCGAACGCAAGCGCGAACTCCGCGCCGCCAAAAACGGCAGCAATACCAATGGCTTCTTTAACGTCCTGGACCCGATGGACATTATCTCCAATAGCCCGGCTGGTGGTGCCACGCCGGCGCCGCCGTTCACACCTGGTACCGCGCCCGACCCCGCACCCGAATCCACGCTTGTGGATCCGTCCGGCGCCGCGATGGACAAGGCCCGCGAGGAATTCAAGGATAGTTCCACATTTTCCAGGGATGTGGCGAAAGGGATAATCACCCCGGAACAGAAAAAGGCGCTCGACGCCTTGTTGAACAAATACGCGGCCGGAAAGATCACGCAGGAACAATACCGTGCCGCGCGGGACAAAATCCTGGCCACCGCGCAAAAACCGGCAAATCCGTAAAAAGTGAGTTGTTACCGAATCAAAATCATGGTCGCGCTCTTGCTGCTCGGCGCCGTGGGCGCGCGGGCCGAGACGGACGTATGGTTTGACGGCTTTGAAACGGACGCCGGCGCAAGCTGGACGACCAACACTGTCTGGAAGGTCGGTTCACCGACCACCGGACCGGCGGCAAACGCCAAAGGCTATCGCGCCTATGATGGTACGCAGTGCGCCACGACCGGGTTGAAGGCGAACGCGCCGGCCGGTGCCGAGGCACGTCTGATTTGCACGAACTACAACGGCCAGCCGTATCTGACCATTCCCGATGCGACCTTGTATCCGCGTCTCCGGTTCTGGCAATGGTTCAGTTTTCTCAATGCCCTTGGCTACGTCGAGGTGCTGCCGCAGGGCAGCACCAATTGGCAGACTGTTTCCGCCACCAACATGAGCGTAGGCGGCACCTCGAGCATCGGCGGCGGGTGGACCCGCCCGTCGATTGACTTGAGCGGGTTTGCCGGCACGAACCTCCAGGTCGCGTTTCATTTCCTTTCCGGCGCCAATGTCGGCAATGACCTTGGCTGGTATCTGGATGACGTGGCGCTCGTCACCGGCACGCCCGTATTCAACAATCCGGAGAGTTTTGAAGGCGGCCTGGGCGACTGGGCCGTGGATAACGGCGTCTGGCAGGTTGGCACGCCCACGAGGGGGCCGAATGCCGCACATTCCGGCACGAATTGTGCCAGCACGGGATTGACCGGCTACTATCCCTGGAATGCCGATACGCGGCTCATCAGTCCGCAATTCACGATTCCGCCGTCCAACAGTCCGGCGTTGCATTTTTGGCAGTGGTACAAGTTTTTGAATGCCCTTGGTTTTGTCGAGATCAGCAGCTCCCAGGTGCAGACTAATTTTAGCTATACCACCGCCTATTTGACGGCCACGAACATTGATGTTGATACCAATATCATCTACATCACCAATCTCGACTTCCCCTTTGGCTATACCCAGACCAACATCGTCACACTTACCAACTTCGACACGGATACCTTCATCTATACCGTGACCAATACCAGCCCGACCTATTTACAGACCAACACGCAGGTCTACACAAACATCAATACCGGTACAAATGTTTTTGTTGATACCAATACCCTTATCCCGGTTTATTCACTGACGAATGTGTATATCTTCACCAATCTCAATCAATTCGCCGCGTTTGTGACCACCAATGGCTCTTTGGTCACCAGCGAGTGGCAGACCATTTCGCGGACCAACATCAGCGTCGGCAGTTCCGCCGTCAGCAGCCCGGGTTGGGTCGGCTCATCGCTGGATTTGAGCGCCTTTGCCGGTCAGACCGTGCAAGTGGCGTTTCACTTCCAGTCCGGCGGCAACGGTTTAGGCAACGCTGTCGGCTGGTATGTGGACGATGTGTCCATGGTTACCAGCCCCGTTCTCACCGTGCCCGCCGATCAGACCATCCTCGCCGGGCAGACTTTCACCGCGCTGGCCACCGCCACGAACAGCCTTGCGCCGGATGCAACTTATGCGTTCAGCTTCGCCGCGCATTCGACCAATGCCTTCATTACAACCAACGGTGTGATCAACTGGACGAATACCAGCCCCGCTTTTGGCACCAACCTGTTCTCGGTGGTTGCGACCGACACGAATTCCCCGCCGGTGCTGGTCACGAATAGTTTCACCGTGACCGTCCTGCCGGCGTACTCTTTTTCAATCTCCAATCCGCCCGCAGGGAAAAAATCCTTCATCCTCGCGTTGCACAGCCGCACCAACCTGACCTGGCAGATCGATGCCTCGACCGATCTTGTTGACTGGCTGCCGGTCTGGACCAATTCCACCTCGAAAAGCGGCACGTTGCTCTTTACTGATTTGCTGGCGACAAATTTCCCTGAACGCTTTTATCGCGCGGTCTATCCCTAGCCGTGCGGCTGGTCCAACGGCAGCAGTTCCTGCAAGCTGTGCCACGGGCTTAAAATATATTTTGGGATGTAGACCGGCGTCACTTTCGGATTGTAGACCTGTCCGGTGACCTGGCATTCGAAAATTTTCCCGACCGGCATCAGCACCAGGCTTACCAGCGAGCCCACGACCGGCATGTTCTTCAATATCCGCGCAGTGACATGCGCATTCACCGCGCCGCTCAAGTCCACGGTGCCCGTGTAATCCAGCTCCATCGTCTTCGTGTGGATCACCAGCGGGTCGGCGTGCGCCACGCCGTTTGTCATCTCAAAATGCGCCAGCGCATCCGTTGCGCGGTTGTTGCCGAGACCCGGGGAGATGGTGTTCAACACCGGTGACAGAAAACCGAAGATGGGCGCATTCCACAAAAGGCCGTCGCGCAATTCCGCATAGCCGTTGCCGTTCCACGAACGCCATGTCCCGGACCGGCCCTTCGTCACCTCCACGTGGGCGGACAAGGTTCCCTCGATCAGGTTGGTCTTCACATCGGATAAATCCATTGAAAGTTTTTTCGCATCCACGTCCATCGCGTCCACCGTGAAATTGAAATCACAACCATAGCCCTCGGGGCCGAAATCAAAATAAGCGTGTCCGTGCGCATCCCCGCCATAAAATGCCGCGGAAACATTGGTCAGGATCAGATATTGCCCCAGCCAGTGGACGGTGCCGGTGATGTTCGTCGTTGAAAGTTTCGTCCAGCGGAACGGCGCGCCCTTCACGATCTCAAAGGTCATGTCGGTACCGTCAAAATCGCGCCCACGGTTCATGGCGCGCAACGGCAGCTGCCCATTCACCCGCGCCGTTGGCGGCGACAGGAATTCGTAAGGCTCGATGTAGTATGCGGTCTTCGGCCCGATGCCGCGGATCACCGCCATCGGTGCGGTCGTGCTGAAACCGTTCGTGAAATACATCATCCGTGCGCCAAAATCCATCGTCACCGCGTCTGCGGTCATCAACTGCGAACCGCCCGCTCGCAACGACTGCGGATGTGAAAAATTCAACACCAGGTTGGTGAATGAAAAATCCGAGGCGGCGCTGTCATAATCCTGGTCGCGCACGGAAAAATTCGTCAGGGCCAGCCGTCCCGCCGCCGTGATCGAGGAAACCACGCGCGCATTGCCGCCGAACCGCACATCCAGGGCTGCCGGCTGGTTCAAGGTCAGGAATATTTTCAACTGGTCCGTGACGTTCGCCGGCAGAAAAATTTCCGCCGTGGCCGGGTCCGCGCGGCCGTGCAATTCCCCGCTGAAATTTTCCGTTGCCAGGCTGAAATCGCCGCCGCCGGTCAAACGTGTGCGGCCTTGCTGCAATTCCAGGTCCGGCACGCGGCAGATGGAATTCGTCAGGTCAAAATGGGCCCGTGCCAGTTCCACGCTGTTGCCGCGCAGAACGGCGTTCGTTGCCGCAATCTCGCCGCGCAACCAGGCGTCGTCGCCGAGGATCTTGCGCCAGTCCGGCGCGGGATTGGTCCATGCGGGCAGGATCACCAACCCGTTGAACGCCAGAAACGGCGGCTGTTCCCAGGCGAATTCATCCAGCCACGCACTCCCGGTCGGCGGCAAAAACGGCTTCAACAAACGCGGGTTGAACATGGCGTTGTTTGTGAAGGACAATTTGCGGCTCGTGATGTCGAGCGCGGCGGCGGCGTCAAGTTTGCCGCTGCCGAGTTGCGCGGAAATTTTTGTGATGGCAAGGCTGGGTGCGTTCCATTCCCCGGAACATTCCAACGTGTGTCCGGAAAAATTCGTGAACTCCAGCTCTGCGGCGCGCGTCGTCCACGTCAATTGGAAGGGCGCGGCATTGGTCCAGAAATCCAGGGCGGCGTCGGGCTTGGCCGGGGAGCCGGCCGCTCCGGCGACGTTGCCGGCAATCTGCAATTTTTTCGCGCTGAACCAGGGTGTCTGCACCCCGGGGGCGTCGGCATTGAATTGCATGCTGAAGGAATGCACATCACGCGCATCGCCTGAAATCTGGGCGTTGATCTGGGGCGGGGTTTCAAATTTTATTTTGGCGAGCGTGTCGGCAAAATCCTTTAGCGAGTTGGCGACCGCGCCGTGGACACCGGTGTTTTTGCCGGCAAACAGATCCCAGTTCATCGCCTCCGGCGCGTGCGCCACTTGGCCCGAAACCAGGAATTTCGCGCCCGAAAAATCCATGCGCAGTTCATCCAGCGACCAGGTTTCATCATGCAGGAAGCGTACTTCGGTCTGGATCTCTCGAAATTCCAGCCGGTTCGTCGTCGTGACGGGCAGCGTCAGGATGCCGCCGCGCAGCACGACGCCGGACAACTGGAACTTTCTCTTCAGCAGCGCGCCGTAGTCGAGGCGCAACTGGATCTCTCCGGCGGTCAGCAGCGGCTTGCTGGCGCGGTCGGCTTTGTCGCCAAGGATGACGTTTTCCGCGACGATGCCATGGTAGAACCGCCAGCGCATGCGGGAAAACTCCACCGGCACGCCGTGTTCCCGCAGGGCCACGGCGATTTTTTTCTGGAGAAAATCCGGGATGCCGATGACGTTCGCCCAGCCCAGCGCGAGCATCACCAGCACAACCAGGAGCCAAAGGGCATAGCGCGTCCAGCGGAAGCAAATGCGGCAGTTGCGCCAGAAGCCGGGCATATCAGGGCGTGGGGGGGATTTTTAGATAAGCGTCGAGCAGCGGATATAACGCGGGGGGGAAAATAAATGCCCAGCGTTCGCCATCGAGCGTTACGGCGGCCACCGCCGTCGTGCCCGATTGGATTTCCATGCCGAAGTCCACGGTGTAATTCTCCCCGGTCTTCATGGCGAACGTGACGGAGACCGCGTTCGTGCTGCCCAGGCCGTATTTTTCCGGCGGGGTGAAATTGCGCTCCACCCACAGGGCGGCGGCGAGATGGCCGAAGATATTGGCGGTTTCCTCCAGGCCGATGGTGTCAACCACGCCTTGGGAACCTTCGGCCAGCGTCCAGATTTTGTTGCCGAGGCGCTTGATCTGCCGCGTCTTGTCGCCCTGTTTGACGGTAATGGATGCGACGTTCGTCACCGGGAAATTCCAGAGCCTGCTCTCGCGGAGCTGGAAGCCGCCCGCCGGCAGCCGGCTGACATCGTTGAATGACAATGCATAAACAAAATCCTCATCCGCCCGCTTCACGAAAACCTCGTTCTTGTTCGTATCCACGCCGCCGAAAATCAGCGCGTTCGTGGTGCCATCGGCGAAATGCACGGTGAATGCCCGCGTGTTGGTGGCGAGACCGAAATTTTGCAGGTCGGCGGCGGAGACCACGTCCTTGACATATTCCGTGGTCCTCAGGTTGCCGAGCAGCGCGATCAGATTTTCCACGCTGGCATTGTCCACGGGAAATTTCTCGCCGGCCACCTGCCACTCGTTTGAGCCGTGCAACTGCAACGCCCAGGGGATGGTGTCCTGCACCTCGATGCCGGTGACCGGCGCGGAAAAATCCAGCAGCCGGGCTTCGCGAAAATCATTGGCGCTGCCGTGCCAGGGCAGGAGAGTATCCTTCGCCGCGGCCACGATCGAATTCCAGCCTTCGCGTTTCGCAAAAAGTTGACCGGGATTTTCCGTGGATTCCTTGCCCAGGTGAAGCGCATCGGTAAGATTCGTTCCATGGCCGAGCCACAGGTCGAGATCCGCCGGCTGCAGGCCGAAAGCCGTCAGGTCGGCCTTGGAATCATCCGTGACGAAACGGGTTGCCTGCGCGCCGCGCAACTGTTGCAGCGCGGTGGCGATGACGCCCGCGTCCGCCCGCCGGACCGGCTCGGGCCGGATGATGTACCAGATATGGTTTGTCGGATTGTTCCGCAATTCGACGACTTTTGTTGCGTTCGTGATGACGATCCAGTCCACCTCATTACCCGCCGGTATTAATCGCGTTTCACGCCAGTTGGTCGCGTTATGCGGCAGGAATTGCAACCAATTCAAATCCGTCACGAACGCGCCCGCAGCACCGACCTGCCGCACATAAACACCGTCGCCGGGTGCTGTGCGGTTGCCAACCAGCAGATGCCAGCTCTGATCGCCTGCCGTCACGTCCAGGGCGAATCGTGGATAGTCAAAACCGAAATCCGCGTCTGCATTCTTGTGCGATTGCATGTCGGCGGCCGTGAGGCGCAGGACGGGTGAGACTTTTTCCAGCGCGTCCAGCAAGGAATCCACCGCGGTTTCTTGCGCGGGGTAGTCGAACGGTTCACGCAGCACCCAGCTTTGATTGGTGCGGACGAGCGTGATTTTGTGTTCCCCGGCGGGGTAGATATCCAATGCGGTCACCTCGGCGGTGTTCAAGCCGGGCAGCAGATTATCATTCACCGGCGCGGCCGGTTGCAGGTGTTTTTCTGCAAACCAGATGAACCCCGCGAGCACGGCCGCGAGCACAAACCAGATTGGCGTGGTGTTTGATTTCATTTGCGGCGTACGAGCCAGACCATCCAGCCGATGACGAGCACGCCGCCGGGCAACGCGCCCAGCAGCAGCCAGTCCAAATCCCGCTGCTGTTTGGACGTGAGCAGAAGACGAAACTCGCTCACCGGCTTCGGACCGATGCCGGACAATAGCGTGTCACGGTCGCCCAGCCAGTTGAGGGCGTAATTCAAAAAGTCGCGGTTGGCCGCCGCGTCGATCAACTCATTGTCAAACATCAGGGAGTCGCCCGCGACGACGATGCGCGTGGTGCCGTGCGGGTTCGTCGTCCCCGTCGCCGGCTTTTGTTCGACGGAGGCAATAAGCGAATAACTGCGGGGCCGGGCGGCACGATTATCCCCGAGCGTGGAATTTTCGCTCGAAGCTGCCAGCGCGTTCACCTGTGGCGCGTTGGCGACGGGTGTCGCTGTCTGCGGGGCCGTGATGGGACGCGGCAGGACCATTTCCAACGCCTCGCCCATGAGCGGATCGGCAAAGGTTTGCGGGTTGAAACTTGTGACCTCGATGAAATCCTCGTTACCGGAACTCTGCGGGTCCTTGACATAATCCGCCCCGACATCAACACCCCACTTTTGGAGTTCTCCTTCCAGGCCGGTCGGATGTTGCCGTGAGAGATAGGTGAAAAGCACGAGCAGTTTACCGCCGGACGCAAGGTAGCGGTCAATTTTTTGGATTTCAGCCGCATCAAATTCCTTCACCGGCGCAGCGATGATGAGCAATCCGCAATCGGGCGGCACGTCAGCAGCACCCATCAGGTCAAGATACGATACCGCGATGTCGTTTTGCGCGAGCGCCAGGCCGAACTTGCGGTAGCCGGTGAGATCATCATCCGCCAGCGATGATTCGCCGTGCCGCTGCAAAAAATATGCCGGCAGCGGCTGGCCATGCGCGAGCGCGAGGATTTTGGAGGTGAACAACACCTCGCCATTGAATATGACCGGCTTCTTGTGGAACTGCGGGCGCTTTTCATTCGGATCGTAATCCGGGTCGCGTGGATCCATCTGCATGGTCTTGGTCCCGACGATCAACGCGCCAGGGACGATATCGTGCCGTTCGCCGGAGGAAAAAATGATCACGTCCTTCGCCATCGGCGAATTCGGGTTGTTGAGATCCCGGGCGGGCAGGTTAAATTTTTCCTTCACCTTCATCGCCTCGGCCGGATCGCGCGTGTAGTCCACGGTGTGGATGGAGATATTTTTGTTGTGATCACGATACACGTTGAGCAACTCGACGATGTCGGGGTAAAAATTTTCCGGGTCGTGCGTATCGTAATACAACGTCACCTCGACGTGGTTCGTGAGCGAATGCAAAATATCCAGCGTGCGCGGGGAAAGCTCTGTGCGCGTCTGCGCGCTCAGGTAAAAACGGTGGTAAAATTTCGCGCCGATGAAATTCGCCATCACCACGACCGCCAGCACGAGCGCGGTGCGCAGCACCACGTCGAAGCCGATCTGCCAGCGGCGCGCAGGCGAAAAACTGGGGCGGTTTTTTTGTTCTTCGGCCATTTTATTTCCAGCGGCGGCTTTCGACCACGCGCAAGGTCAGGAACAGGAAAATGAACGTGGCACTCATGTAAAAAATGACCGCGCGCGTGTCCACCACGCCGCGCGCGAAGTCATGCATCTGCTTGAACAGGTCAAAGTACGCAATCACCTGCGTCTGCCAGTCGGAATTTGCCGGCAGGGCGAGCGCGAGAAACCCCAGCGAGAAAAACCCGACGCCCAGGACAAAACTGATCATCGCCGCCGCCATCTGGCTGCGCGACAGCGACGAGGCAAAGCAGCCGAGCGAAACAAACAGGCCGCCGACGAGAAAGATCCCAAAAAACGTTGTGCCGAGCGTCCGCGCATCGAGCGCCTCGGCTTGATGTGTGAAGTGGTGCACAATGAACAGGCACGCGAGCAACGGCAGCCACGAGATCATGAAGAAAATCAGCGCCGCGGAAAACTTCGCCGCCACCACCTGGACGTCGCCGATCGGGGTGGTCATCAGGGTTTCAAAGGTGCCGCTGGCCTTTTCCAGGGCGAACAGGCGCATCGTGATCACCGGCGCGGCCAGCAGCACGATGAGCCAGAAAAAATAAGTGCCGTAAAACATCTCGGTGACCGGCGCGGTCGACGGGCCGGTGCCCAGGTTGTGCAGCAGCACCACGAAGCTGTAGCTGGTCAGCAGCGTGACCGCCGCGATGATGACGTAACCGCCGATGGAATAAAAAAACATCCCCAGTTCGCGCCGCAAAAGGGTCAGGAAGACGCTCATTCGACCACCTCCGATTTCGGCTTGGTGATCTGCACATAAATGTCTTCCAGCGAATGGTGGCTGCGGGTGAGCTCGCGCAGTTGCCAGCCGTTTTTCTGGATCAGCGCAAAAACATCCGGTCGCAGGTCTTTTCCGTCCTTCGCCGTCAGTGCGCACCGGTAAAAATTTCCCTCCGCCGCGGAAATGTCGGACTGCTCCACATCCGGCAGCGATTCACAGGCGGCGCGCAAGGCCGCTTCCGGCGCGGCGATTTCGGCGATGACCTGGCTGCCGCCGGCCATGCGCCGTTGCAAGTTTTCCGGCGTGTCTGACGCCAGCACGCGCCCGTCGAACATGATGAGCACGCGGCTGCACGTCATTTCGATCTCCGGCAGGATATGTGACGAGATCAAAACCGTGTGGCGCCCGGCCAGATTTTTTATCAGGCCCCGCACGGAACGGATCTGGTGGGGATCGAGGCCGATGGTCGGTTCGTCCAGGATGATCAATTCCGGCTCGTGCACGAGCGCGTCCGCGATGCCGACCCGCTGCTTGTAGCCCTTGGACAGCTGGCCGATCAAGCGGCGGCGCACATCGGTCAATCCGCATTGCTGCATGACCTTGTTCACGCGCGAACGCGATTTTGCCCAGCCAAGGCCTTTCAATCGCGCGCGGAACTTCAAATATTCGACCACGCGCATCTCGGGATGCAACGGGTTGTTTTCCGGCATGTAGCCGATGCGCCGGCGCACCTCGTCGGAATCGTGAAACACGTCAAAGCCCGCCACGCGCACCGTGCCGCTGGTCGCCGGCATGAAGCCGGACAGCACGCGCATGGTCGTGCTTTTGCCCGCACCGTTCGGACCGAGCAATCCCACGATCTCGCCATTCGCCACGGTGAACGAAATGTCGTCCACCGCCGTGCGTCCGGCATAGCGTTTGGTTAGATTTTGAACTTCAATCATGCGTTGCGGGCCCTGGAAAAACCGTGTTTATTCTAGCGGAAATCAACGGGCGGCGGCGAACAAAATTTCATTGTATATTTAGTTTAACAGGCAAAAGCCGCCGGAGTTGCGTTCAAAATAAAATCATCTTCATCGTCTGCTCCGGGCGAAAGGGACGGCGGGCGGTGGAATGATTTCAAAACTTGACTTGCCGCGTGACTCGCCAAAAACTTCGCGCATGGCTTCGGGCAAGGACAATTTTTATGCGAACTGGCGGACGAATGGTTGCGCGCCGGGGTTGCGTGAGGAGGCGGCCGGACCGCCGGAAAAACTGGTGCAGGCCATCTGGCAACACCAGCGGATCTTGCGCGGCGAACTGAAAACCGCCGACGGCACGCGTCTGCGTGTGCTGCATCCCGGGTTTGCCAGCGCCGAAGGCGGGCCGGATTTTCGCGGCGCGGTATTGCAGTTTGAACATGAAAAACCGGTTTCCGGCGATGTGGAGGTGGATTTGCAGACTTCCGGCTGGCACGCACACGGGCACGATACCAATGCAAACTTCAAGAACGTGATTCTGCACGTCGTTTGGGACAAACCCAAAAATCCAAGGCTTGCAATCCGGGGCGAGCCGGTCGTTTTGGTGTTAAAAGATTATCTGGATTCGCCGGTTTCCGAACTCGCACCGGCCCTGGAGCAGGGGTCCGGACTGCCGGACAATCTGCGCGGCAAGTGTTCGGCGCCGCTGCGTGAGCTTTCCGGGGCGCAACTTTTGGAGATTTTGAACGCCGCCGCGAGAGTCCGCCTTGAAAACAAGGCCGGGGCGATCCTCGCCCGCGCGAAAATCACCGGTTGGGAGCAGGCATTGTGGGAAAATCTCTTCCGCGCGCTCGGCTATAAGCACAATGCCTGGCCGATGCAGGCCCTGGCGGAATCAAAATCACGCTGGTCTGCGCGGGTAGCCACCGGAGAGTCGCGGGCTTTTGAAATTCAAGCCCAGCTGCTCGGTGTCGGCGGATTGCTGCCGTATGAACTGACGCGTTCGCAGAAAGCTTCGGACACCTTTTTGCGGCGCACCTGGGATGTCTGGTGGCGTGAGCGGGACGCGTTTGCGGATTGCACGCTGCCGAAGACGATCTGGAAATTTCACGGTCTGCGTCCGGCGAACCATCCGCAACGCCGGCTGGCGCTGGCCTCGCACTGGCTGGCCTCGAAAAACCTGGTTTCAAAACTTGAAGATTGGGTGGCAAAACAAATCCCTGATGGTGGGGCGGCGCTGCCGCGCCGCCTGGCTGGCCGGCAGGTCGGCCCTGCCAATCAAAAATTGTTGGAATCGCTGCACGAAATTTTCACCGTTGAACGCGATCAGTTTTGGTCGTGGCATTGGACGTTCAATTCCGTACGCATGACCAAACCGCAGCCTTTGCTCGGCGCGGCCCGCGTGACGGATCTGGCGGTGAACGTGGTTTTGCCCTGGCTTTGGATCCGGGCGAAGGAAGGCGGCAACGAGAAAATCATCCGGGAAGTGGAGCGCAGATTTTTTGCCTGGCCGGCGGCGGAAGATAATTCAATCCTGAAACTGGCGCGGCAAAGGCTCTTGGGGATGGCGGCGGGTCGTTCCTCCACAGTCTTGAACGGCGCGGCACGGCAGCAGGGGTTGATGCAAATCGTCCGCGATTTTTGTGACCACTCGAACGCGATATGTGCGGACTGCCGGTTTCCTGAATTGGTGAAGGCGCAATTCGATGTTGCGCGCGGGCTTACGATTCCGGCCGCGGACTAGCGTCCAATTTTGCGAACGGATTGTTATTGAATGACTCCGCCGGCGGTTGCGCAGCAACTTCCTCGATTTTCGGTTTCTTGACGTGAACCGTTTCCCCCGCCGGTTTGGCTTTTTCGGTTGGTGCCTCGTCTCGTCGCTGATCTTCCTCGGAGCGGGGATTTTTGGCCCGCTTGTTGCGCGGCAGCGGCGAAATCATCAAGTTGATGGCCTTGCCGATGAGTTTGGGCGTAAAATCGGGATGACCGTAGGGCGCGACATCGGCAATAAACTTGTGGATGACCTCGAAGCCGATCTCGGTATGGGCCATCTCGCGTCCCTTGAACTTGAGCGCGACTTTGACCTTCATGTCCTCGCACAAAAAATTGATCGCATGCTGCAATTTGATGCCCAAATCGTGCGGATCGATGCGCGGGCTGAGCTGGATTTCCTTTACCGTTGAGGCGTGCTGGTGCTTCTTGGATTCCTTTTCCTTCTTTGCCAGCTCATAACGGAATTTGCCGAAGTCAACGAGCCGGCACACGGGCGGAACGGCGTTCGGTGAGATTTCGACCAGGTCCACGCCTTGCTGGCGGGCCAGATTGATGGCGTCGTTGAGCGGGAGCACACCGATCTGGTGGCTGTCCGGCCCGATGACCCGGACCTCGCGGGCGCGGATTTTGCCGTTGACGCGAATGAACGACGCGGCGGATTGGTTACGTTGCGGAGTGAAAGGGCGGCTCAAGCGAACCTCTCCGGTTGGGACTGAAAAGCGATGTGGTGCATCAATACTATCGTTCGGCTAATACTTACAATGCAGAGTTTTTAAGCTATAAACGGCGTGGCGGCAAGCAAATAAATTCACGGGTGGTGGTGGTGCCGGATGATGCGATCCCGGTTTTTGAACAGATACCACACAATGGCGATGTTAATTAACAGGATTATGACGACCACGATTTTGGGATGCGCAATTACGTGAGGATGATTTTCGGGGTTCGGCACATGACGGCGGACAAGTTCAAAGACCTCGATGGGAATGAAAAATGCCGATTCGGCGATGACCAGCCAGACTATCCAGCTCACGCGCAAGGCCAGTCCAACTGCCTGCAGCAGCATGAACAGCCCGTAGACGACCGAGATGACCGCCAGCCAGTTCATGTTGGCGGCCGTGACCTCGTTCAGACGGTCGGCAATGTCCAGGAAGAACTTTTTTTCCGGGTCAATGTGAAAAAATTCCAGCAATTTGCGGAACTCCTCCGGCAGGTTGTTGTCTGAAAGGGCGTAGGTGATCCACGCCAGCAGCAGCGCGGCAATGCCTTTCACCGCCTTGATGGCAACGATGAAATATAACGTTGGCGCCTTTTTAGGCTTCTCCTCCGTCATCGGCATATGGGTCGGCTCGTCGCTCATTATCGGACTTTGACCAAAAGCCAGTCGCGGAGTTCAGAAATTTTTATCCGTTCCTGTTTGCCATCGTCGCGATGGCGGATCGTCACGGTATCGAGCAGCTCGGGTTTTTCGCCGAGCGTGTCGAAATCCACGGTCAAGCAGAATGGCGTGCCCGCTTCGTCCATGCGCGCGTACCGTTTGCCGATGCTGCCGGCGTCGTCGTAGGAGACATTCATCCACGGGAGCAAAAGCTTGTAAACTTCCTGCGCCTTTTTGACGAGTTCGGGTTTGTTTTTCAACAGCGGAAAAATACCGGCCTTGATCGGCGCGACGCGGGGATGAAATTTCATCATATACAGCGTCTCGCTCTTGCCCTTGTCGTCGGTCTTGGTCGTCTCGGAATAGGCGTTGGTGATGAGCGCCAGGATCAAACGATCCACGCCCGCCGACGGTTCGATGACGTGCGGGATGTAACTGCCCTTGGCCAGGCCGTTCGCATCTTCCGTCGCCTGCTTGGAAATCTGTTCCGCCGTTTCATCCGGCTTCGCGCATTTCGTCAGATACTTTTTACGGTTGTCGTAATAGCGTTTCCAAAGGTCATCTTGTTTTTCCTTGGGTAGCTTGCTCCACGCGCCGCGCAGTTCCTCGTCGAACACGCTCATCGGCTTGCCGGAAAATCTCTGGTGCTGCGACAGGTCAAAATCGCTGCGCGCGGCGATGCCTTCCAACTCCTCGCCTTTCAGTTCGCCTTTTTCATCACGTTTGCTGAAGGGGAACTTGAACAGGATGTCCACACAGGCGCGGGCATAATGCGCGAGTTCCTCCGCCGTCTGGCGATGGAAACCGAGCGTCTGCCGCGAGAGGCCGATGCCTTCGTAGAAACGCACGCGTTCCTCGACCCAATACTGATGCCACGCCTGCCAGCCCCAGTTCGGCTGCGGCTCGCCGGGATGGCCGGTCTCGGGCACGGTCACCACGCTGCCGTGGATGGCCTCCACCGCCTCGTCCGGCTTGATGAAAAATTCCAGTTCCATCTGCTCGAATTCGCGCGAGCGGAAGGTGTAATTGCGCGGCGTCACCTCGTTGCGGAACGCCTTGCCGATCTGGCCGATGCCGAACGGCACCTTCTGGCGCGAGGTTTCGAGCACGTTTTTGAATTGTACGAAAATGGCCTGCGCGGTTTCCGGGCGGAGATATGCGACATTGTCCTCGCTCTCGACCGGGCCGACGTAGGTCTTGAACATCAGATTGAACGGACGCGGCTCGGTGAGATCGGTGGAGCCGCAGTTCGTGCATTTCGTGCCGGGCGGGAAAACGAATTTGCCGTTTGCATCCTTGCCGAGCGTGAGATTTTGATCCTCGCAAAGCTGGTCGGCGCGGAAGCGCTTTTTGCATTTGCGGCAGTCGCACATCGGATCGCTGAACGTGTCCACGTGGCCGGACGCCTTCCAGATGGCGGGCGACATGATGATGGTCGCTTCGAGGCCGGCGACGTCTTCGCGCTGGCGGACGATGGTGTTCCACCAGAGTTCCTTTACATTGCGCTTGAGTTCCGTGCCGAGGGGGCCGTAATCCCAAAAGCCGTTGATGCCGCCGTAGATTTCGGACGACTGAAAAATGAAACCGCGCCGTTTGCATAACGACACGACCTTTTCCATCTGCAAATTTTCTTTCGCTTCGGCCATAAAAATGTTCACCGTTCCGGGTTCCGGCTCAGGGTTTGACCGTAAACGCCAAATCCTGAACGTTTAACCAGAAAACAGAGTTGGATAGTTTGGCCGATTGGCGCGTGAAATCAATCACGAACGCACGATAATATGGTATGTCAGCAGGCAATTCCCTCAATGCCTGCAATATCATCCGGCAGGAAGCCGGTTGAAGTCTTCCACGGTCTTGGAATTCCGAAAGCCGGCCGGTTCAACGATGCCCGCCGCCATGGAATCCTCCACCCCCATGGAACCCCCCGCCACCGTGCCAGCCGCCGCCGCCGCCGTGCCAACCCCCATGCCAGCCACCCCAGCCGCCGCCCCAACCCCATGAGAATACCACCGGCGGGGCCCAGTTGTAATACGCCGGATAGTAGTACGGGTCAGAGTAATAATATGTCGTTGCCGGCACCGTTTGAACGACGGTTGTGGCCGGTTGTTCGGTGGTCGTGGTGCTGGAAACTGCGGGGGCGGGTGTCGTTGGTTGCGAAACCGCCGCCATCGGTTGCGAAGAGGAGGCCGCTGGCTGCGTCAGCATCGCATTGATGGCCGCCGTGGAAACGCCCTCTTGTTTGAGATAAATGATCTGGTCGGCGCTCAGCGTGTAGCTGGTCCTGGAATTGCCGATGTAGGCGAGAATCGTGTCATCGCCGACCTTGGCCTGCGTCAGCTTCAGGACATCCGCCGCCGGGCCCGAGAGTTGCGGGGCTGCGGTCGGGGCATTTTGCGCCTGCGCATTCGCTGCAAGCACACCCAGCCCGGCCACGGCCAACACCAACGCCCATTTACGGATAGATTTATTTTTCATAACACACCTCAAATCTTATTGATTCAATATCACGCCGATTGCCATTGGCGTCAACTGTCTTACAAATATAGACAGGAAACCCTGGCAAAGTGTTCAACGGGTCGGCCGTGACCGCTGTGTTTCCAGTTTGCGCAGGCTATGCTCGTGCTTTTTAATCTCGCTCGCCAACAACTCCTCCGCGCACCAGCCGAGCGATTGAATATGGCTGACAAACCAAAAAAGTTGTGCGGCCAGATCAGCCTTCGACAATTTTGGAGCAAACTTTTTATTGTCAGGTAGCAACCCGGCTTTCTTCGCCTTCTTTAAAAACTTTTCCGCGCGCAGCAGCGCCGGCAGGTGTTTCGGGATACCATCCAGCGCGGAATGACGCGCGTGTTTGGTGCCGTGTTTCTCGGCCTTCTTGATCTTCTCCCAGTTTGCCCAGACCTCGTCCACGTTCTTGACCTTGGTTTTGCCGAAGACGTGCGGATGGCGGCGGATCAATTTGTCCACGAGATGCCGCGTGACCTTCTCAAAATCGAACGCCCCGCGTTCACGCGCGAGCTGGCAGTGAAACACCACCTGCAGCAGCAAATCGCCGAGTTCCTCGGCCATCTCGATATTGTCGCGCGCCTCGATGGCATCGATCAACTCATAGACCTCCTCGATCGCATGGCGTCGCAAGGTCATATGGTCCTGCTCGCGATCCCAAGGGCAGCCCGTTGGTGAACGGAGCTTGGCCATGACCTTGAGCAAATCTTCAATGGCGGATTTCTTTTTCACAAAAATTTTCAGCTTCGGTTGGGAATGAGCAGGAGGCAAAATTATTTCTCATGGTTTTGATGCCGTTCTAAAACTTTATTGCTGATTACGGAAAAAATTTCAAGATACGGAGTTGTAGAAAAGGAAGCCGACTTAATGCCTTTGCAGATACATTCAAATGTGCTGTCGTGAAAAGTGAAAATTAAATGGCGTGAATTGAACTCCGGTGTGTTTGGAAAGGCGATACGATTTTGTTCGATTTTTCGGCGACCCCAATGGCTGTTGTGGACATCAAAAATACGATAGGCATTCAACCCGCGACCATACAAAGGATGGCCGGATAATGCTTCATCATTGGGATAACCAAAAGTTGTCCAGAAGCACAAATCAAACTCGATGCAGGCTGTTCCCCGTTTTCCGCGTGAATCGTCAGTTGCAATTTCAACTGCGTTGAAAGTTAAAATAGTTCCGTTGTCATTTTGTAACAATAATGGACCTGACACGCCTGCTTCAGGATAAAATCCCAAATTCAAAGGAGTTGCATATTGATCTCCAGTTGCTGCTGCAAGCGCACGTTCAGCTTCCAATACCTTTTCATTCGCCAATGAATACTCCGCTATTGGAATGTTAGTTGAACGTCCTCGCTTCAAAATAGAACCGAGAGCTTCGCGGGCTTGTGCCAATTGGTTTTGAAATTCACAGATTTTAGACATGGAAGCAGTACGTTTTTCAGCGTCTCAAAGAATCACTAGATCGTCTCTATGCACGAGTTCTTCTTTCGGTAATTTTTTTTCGCGGACTGCGGCGGAGCCGGACCGCGCAATGCCGCGCGCGAATTCCATGCCGTCCAGATCGCAGATGCGCACCACGTCGCCTGCCGCAAAGTCACCCTCGCAACGCGCCACGCCGGGCGGCAGCAGGCTCTTGCCGCTCTCGCGCAAGGCGCGTTTCGCGCCGTCGTCCACGAACAACGTGCCTTTGGGATGATGGAAGAATGCGATCCAGCGTTTGCGGCCTTGCAGTTTGTTCGGCTTCGCGATGAACAGCGTGCCTTCGTCCGCGCCGGACAAAATCTTGCCGAGAACTTTTTTATCGCGACCGGAAGCGATGACCAGTGGGATGCCCGAACGCACCGCGATCTTCGCCGCATCGATTTTCGATTTCATGCCGCCGACGGCAGTTTCGCTCGTCGTGCCACCGGCCATCTTCTCGATCGCCCCGTCAATCTTTTCAATGACGGAGATGACCTTCTCGTTTTTCTTCCCGAAATTTTCGATGACGCCGTCTACCGTGGTCAAAATCACCAATAGGTCGGCCGGCAGCAGGGAGGCGACGAGGGCGGAAAGTTTATCGTTGTCGCCAAACTTGATTTCCGTGAACGACACCGCGTCGTTTTCATTGATGATGGGTACTACATTGCGTGCGAGTAGGGTGACGAGCGTGTTGCGCGCGTTCAGGTGGCGCTCGTGGTGCTCCAGATCATCGTGGGTCAACAAAACCTGGGCGACGACCAGGCCGTGCGTGGCAAAAAGTTTCTCGTAAGTCGCCATGAGCCGCGACTGGCCCACCGCGGCGCAGGCCTGTTTCTCCGCGAGCTCCGTCGGACGCGACTGGTAACCGAGTGCGCCCATGCCGGCGCCGACCGCGCCGCTGGTGACGACGACGACTTCCTTGCCGGATTTCTTGAGCGCAGCGATCTGCGCGACAATTTGCTCAAGCTGCGCGGGGTCGATCAGCTTGCGGCTGTCCGTGATGACACCGGTGCCGAGCTTGACGACGATGCGGGAAACGGATTGGAGCGATTTGCGATGCACGCGGGAAAATTAGGTGAAAAACAAATTGGTGTCGAGCCACCGTCGCAAAGTGTGTGTTGATAAGATGAGATCAGTGGCCGTTTCCCCTCATCCTGACCTTCTCCCTCGGGGAGAAGGAACAGCCGCTCATATTTACGGATTGATGGTTGTTTGCAAGCAGCTTGCCAAAGCGCTGGGAGCTTTTCTCCCTCTCCCCAAGGGAGAGGGCCGGGGTGAGGGGAAACACACCGCCCAAATTTCCGGGCACAACAAGATCACGTTTAACTAAAACAACAAATTCTGAAACGGCATCTGGTTATCAACATTGGTCGGGGCAAAAACACGCAGCACATCGCTGGCGCGCAGGGCGATGAGCGCTTCGAGTCCGAGCAAGTCGTCCTGCGTCTTCACGTTGGGGAGCACCTGGTTTTCAATGCCGACCTTTTCCTCAAGGTTCTTTTTCTCGTCGCCCAGGTCGATGTATTTCGCCGTGCCTACTGATACGTACAATTTGTCGATCTGCGTGAAATCGACATGCGTCAGCCGTTTGAATTCTGCGAACGGGTCTTCATGCTTCTCTTTTTTCTTATGCCCGTTCAGCCGGGTGTTGATCTCAAAAAGGTTGGTTTTGCCGTCGGCGCTGCGGACGATATCGAGTTCCGCGAGGTCGAAACGCATCACTTTGACATGGAGCTGTTTATGCGCGAGCGCGTCCTGGTCGTATTCCACATGGATTTCGGCGATGTCGAGGAACGGCTTCCCGCCGAATTCCGGCGGGTTGTAGAGTTTGAGATTTTTGATGGTGATGACCGGGTCGCCAAGGCCGAAGTGAAACGAGCCGATCTCCGCATTCAGGCCGGTCTGCGACCGGATATTGTGGACGGCGATGGCGCGCAAAATCGAATCGAGCGAAAGCAGGAAAATCAAAAACAGCAGCACGACGACGAGAAAAACGCGCAGCAGCCATTTGAGGATGAACTTGAAATTCCGCACGCCGTGAGGATAGTCGAAAGGCGCAGGCCGGCCAAACGGCAATTCGAGGAGACAGGATTTTAAATTGGTGGGGCGAGCGTCCTCGCGAGTCGCTTAAACCCAAGGCACACGGCGGCTCGCGGGGACGCTCGCCCCACCGGGTTTCTTGAAATTAAAACACAGCCTTCGAGAAAAATCGTTTAGCGGACGCCCGCCAGTGTATGTCGGATCGGCGGAACGGCGGGGCGCACGGCGGAGGCTTTGATTTCCTGGATGGAATTTTTTCCAGCGCGCCCCGGATAAACGCCGTCGCTTTTGTCGCCAAACACACCGTTGTAAAGCGCGTCCACAAACGACGACGATTCGGCGGCGTTCTTCAAGGTTTGTTTGATGCCGGCAACAATTTCATCCTGCCACTTGTCGGCTTTGGCGGTGGGTTGGACATCGGTCTCGCCGAAGAAGCGGAACGCCTCCTGAATCGCCCGCAACGCGCCCACGCGGCCGTCTGCGGTGATCGGCCCGCGTGAAAAGGCTTCATCAGTCGAGGCCGTCGTGATGGCATCGACGCCAAGGGTGGAACACATCGCCGCGTGCAACGCCGTGGTGCCGGCGGATTGTTCCTTTTCATCGGTATGGGTCATGAAGCCGATGGGTTCGCCGGGCCAGATGGGGAAATCGCAGAGTTGTTGCAGCGCGCGGATTTTGGCGAAGTTGTAATCCACGTAATTTTGTTCCATGAACTCGTTGACCATGACATAGGGGCCATGGCAGAGGAGCGGTTTGAGAATGGGTTGTGCGCCGAGCCGTTTACCCAGGGCGGCCATCACCAGCATTCCTGCGAAGGCCTTCTGCGGCGGCACACCGGCGAGTTCTTCGTTCGTCGGGATGTCGAACGGCATGTTGTAGCGCTGGGCGATGCGGATGGCGTCCACGCCGTCCACGGTCAACCGTGCGGGATCGGTACCGCCGCAGATGGAGCCGTAGACGATGTTTATCTTGGACATGTCCGCGCCCAGAAAGCCGGAAAGCACGGCGATTTCCGGCGTGTTCAGTCCACGATGCGCGCGCACGGTCCAGAGGGTCGCGGCATCCAGCGAACGTTTGATGAGCGAAAGATTGGCGTAGGTGACGGGTGTGCCGTCCTCGGCGTTGGTGAGGAAGCCATCCATCAGGCCTTCCGTGCGCGCCCCCCAAGCGGGGTCGAAATGCAACACGCCGTCCGCGCCCCAGCTTTCGGCCACCTTGATGTGCATGCCATCCATCATCGGGCAACCGGTGCCATACTGCACGAACACCAGCGGCTTGGTGCGCCCGTGTTGCAGCCTGCGCGGATGAAAATGTTTTTTCGCAATATCGATGCGGCGGTTGAACGCATCGATCTCATTTTGCGTGATCTGGCGGACGCTTGGGGGGCAGATGTTTTTCTGGAAAAAATCCACCACCGCCTCGTCGCATTGCGCGAGGTAATCGCGGGTATAGGGCAGGGCGGTGTAGCTTTCCACCGAGCCATGCACGTCTTGCAACTGCGATTCCGTGATGTGCGCGCGGATGACGCCGGGCGACGACTTGTTCGCGGTCCATGCCAGGATATCGTCCACGATCCGGTCGAGATACCTTTGCACCGTGGCATCCTTGACGGTGTTATCGTGCGGGAAGGGGAATACGGGTTTGTTTTTGACGGGATGCGTAACCTGCCGTGCGAGTTCGGGGTTGCGTTCAATGAGGGCGTGGATTTCCTGGATGGTCGTATGCGGGCCGTAACCGGCCTCGAAGCCGAGGCCTTTGGCCATCTCATCCGTGATCGCCATGCCGCCGATGGCCACGCGCACCTTGCCGAAAATACCCTGTACCGTGAGCACCTGCCGCAAACGCCGGAAAAGCTGTTCCACGTTGTAACCCACCGTGCGTCCGACGAAGATCATGTCCACCTGTTCCGCAATGGCGGCCTCGCCGATCTCCTCGACAGTGATGTCCGGCGGCAGCAGCACACACGCATAACCGAGGGCTTCAAGCTTGCGCTTGATGAGTTTCAGGCCGGCGTCATGTACCGGATCGAGCGGGGCGAGGAGAATTTTCATAATCAATCTTTCAACCAGGTATAACTGTCGCCGGGCTTGTTCATGTAGGCGCGGACGCGGAAATGCGCGCCCGGCCCGTTGAAGTCCAGCGACACAATGACGTGCCGCGTCAACCCGAGCGACTGCATCAGTTTGCCGATGAGATCCTTGGCCTCGGCCTCGCTTTCGCACAGCACGAAGCTCTCGATGTCCAGGGCATCAACAATGGTGTCGCGGGCGGTGGTCATAACATTTCAAGCCACGCCGGCATGTTTGCAGGCGATGTTCATCAGACCGACCATCGCCTTCACTATCAGCCGGGTTTCCTTTTCCAGCAAGTTGCCTTCGGCGTCCAAGGTGCCGAGGCCGAGCGAGATGAAGATGTTTGCGTCGTAGGCGATCGTGGGAATGATGCCCATCTGCATCATGCCGGCCTGGAAGATGTGCGTGCCGGCATACATGTCCTCGATGGAGAAAATGGGGATGCCCATCTGGCCGTTCTTCCAGGTGTTCTCGTAGTTGATCTCGACGGCGAGCGAGTTGACGCTCTTGCTGATGATGAGGCCGCTGTGAAATTTTTTCGGCAGCGCCTTGAACTCGTCCTTCACAATCTTGAGCAGGCCGTCGATGGGCTTGGTCATCACCTGCGGTTTATCGCGGAGGATCTTCAACGCGGCAATGAGGCCGACGAGCGCCTCCTTGCCGGGGTCGTTCGTGACGTAGGCGGCTTTGCCGTAGGAAAACCCCATGCCTGAACGGTCGGAATGATAGCCGAGCGCACGGCGGATGGGCACCATCACGTCCTCGCGGCCGATGATAAGGCCGACGGTCGGCGCACCGGAGGCCTTGTCCATGGAATAAGCCATCACATCCGCGCCAATGGCGCGCGGGTCGGCGCCGATGAAGGGCGTACCCCAGGCATTGTCCACGATGTAGGGCACGCCATACTCGTGCGCGAGCTTCGCGATGCCGGTCTGCAAAACCGGCGTTCCGTCCTTGTCCTTCGCGCCGTAGCCGTAGCCGAGGCTGTCGTAACCGAGCGATGAAAAGGCCGTGAGGTTGGACGCATGGCGGTCGGCAGCGGCTTCGATGCGTGTCAGGGTTTTCTTTGCGTCGTAATTCGCGAGCAACACGGCGGGATGCTGCTTGATACCGTGCAATTCGTAGCGCGCGCCTTCCATCGGCACGAATACGGCGTCCGTATTTTCCAGGCGTTTGCCGGAGAAACCGAGTTCGCCGGCGGTCACACCGCGGTCGGCGAACAAATCCTTATAACGCGGCGGAAACGGACGGCCATAGCCGCCGTGATGATGCAGATGGCGTTCAAAAGGTGTGATATAGCGGGCGCGATAATTGTCGCCGCGTCCGGTGATCGGCGGGGTGATGAGCGCATCGAAGCTGGTCCACAGCGCGGCTTCACAGGTATTGGTCGGCGCGGCGTCGTAGCCATCACCATAAACGTCCTTCACGATCTCGCGGATCTCCTCGATGAGAAATTTGTTTTCGATGACCTTGCGCGAGGCGTCCTCGATGGCTTTGCTCACTTCGTGGGTAAGGAGCGCATGGCAGCTCGACACCGCGCCCGTGAGGCCGATTTTGCCCTTCAACTCCGGCGTGATGCCGATCTCATCGGCGAATTTTCTCGCTTCGGCGTAGATGGCGGGCGTGTTTTTGTGGAGGTCCTTGTAGAGTTGGAATCGGTATTTGTTGGACATAATTATGGTTATTGAGATGTCTTGGGATTTTTTTTCAGAGATTGTTCGCAGGCGGCACGGATGCTCGCAGCGTCGATTTTATATTCGCGATAAAGGTCGGATACGGTGCCGGACTGGCCAAAACCGACGACACCGAGCGGGCAGGCGGGCGCGTTCAATGCCGCACCGATCCAGGCGAGGTTGTGCGGATGCCCGTCCACGACGGTGACGACGGGGACCTGGCGTTCGCTGGCAGGAATCAATTCCTCCAGCAAATGAAACGGCGGCTTCGTGCCAGAAATGGCGGCGTGACGGGCATTTTGAAATTCGCGATACAACGGGCCCGCGCCGGTGACATTGAACACGTTCGCAAAGATTCCTTCGGCGAGAAGCAGTCGGCTCGCAGCCAGGGCTTCGGGGATCATCGCGCCGACGGCGAAGATGTGAACGGCATTTTGTCCCGGTTGATAACCGGCCTCGCCGCTGCGGTCCAGCAGCCGGTACGCGCCGCGGATGACTTGCTGGCGCAATTTTTCGCGCGCTTCCGCGTCCACGGGAACTTTCAACAGGGATTGATCCACCGGTTTGCTGGTCAGCCGCAAATAGGTCGAGTCGTGACGCGTGCGGATGTTTTCCAGGCCGGCCATGAGGATCCATTCGAGTTCCTGGCCAAAGCACGGTTCGTAAGCCGAGATGCCTGGCAGTTCGATGCCGATGGAACCAGTGATGCTGGATTGATGGGCGCCGCCTTCCGGCGCCAAGGTGATGCCCGAAGGCGTGCCGACCACGATGAATTTTGAGCCGGAATAAAGCCCATAAGAAAATGCGTCCAATCCGCGCGGTACGAAACAATCGTAAAGCGTGCCGATGGGGAAGAGCAGGTTGCCGTTGATTTCCTGGGACAGGCCAAGCTGGCCGAGCGCCATGAACAGGTTGATTTCCGAGATGCCCAGTTCGATGTGATGGCCGGTCGTGGTTTCCTTCCATGAAAACACCCCTGCCTCTGCTTCCTCGGGCAAAAATTGCTTCTCAAACCGGCTCCAGACGCCCATCGCGTTGATCCAGCCGCCGAGATTCGTGGAACTCGCCACATCCGGGCTGCAGGTCACCACGCGTTTGGAAAGTTCGGGCAGTTCGCGGGCCAGCGTGGTGAGGATGCGCCCGAAAATCTGCTGCGTCGAAAGACTGCCGGCATAATTCGCGTTCAGGCTAGCCGGAATTTTCAAACCCGCGGCGACGTTTTGTACGGAGGGCGAGGTTTTAAGCCGGTGCTTCGCCGATTCACAAAGTTCGCCGGCCTCGCTTTCGGGTGAAAAACCTTCCCAAATGTCTTCCCCGGATATTTCCAGCCGGGCACGCAGTTCCTCCATCTGCTCCGTATTCAACAGGAGCGAGTGATTTTGCGGGTGGCCGACCGACGGAAGCATCCAGCCTTTTTGCGTGTAGGCGAAAATCACGGCGGGACCGGAACGCGCATCTGCCCTGGTGAAGGCATCGCGCAGTTCGGCAAAATCGTGCCCGCCGAGGTTCAGAAAAAGCGCATGCAGTTCAGCGTCGTTCCATTGGCCGGTCAACGCGGACATCTCCTTGGGATAGCGGCTCATGCGTGGCAGCCATTCGCGGAGGCGTTCCGGCGCGAGCCGGAGAAGTTTTTGATAGGCCTCGTTGGTGAGATCGTCGAGGCACTCGCGCAACAGCTCGCCGCGCGGCAATTGAAACGCCGCCTGCAATTGCTTGCCGTATTTCGCCTCGATGACGTGCCAGTCGTTCGCCTTGAACATCTCACGCCAGCAGCCGACGCGGATGCCGGGGATGACGCGGTCCAGGCTCTGCCGGTTGATGTCCACGACCCACAGGATGTTTTTCAGGTCCATCAGCGCGGGTTCGGCGATGGCTTCCCAAACCGCGCCTTCATCCAGTTCGGCGTCGCCCACCAGACTGATGTAACGCCGGTCGCGCCCTGCGTCTGGACCGAAGTGCATGCGCGCATATTCCTCGGTCATAGCCGCAAAATTAGCGGCACTGGCGCCCAGCCCCATCGAGCCGGTTGAAAAATCCGGATGGTCGGGGTCCTTCGTGCGGCTGGGATAGGACTGCAATCCCTTGAAGGCGCGCAGTTCCTTCAGATACTTCGCATCGAGGTTGCCGAGCAGATATTGCAACGCGTGGTAGATCGGCGAGGCGTGTGGCTTCACGGCCACTTTGTCGCCACCGCGTAAAAATTCGCAATACAGATAGGTCAGGATCGTCACCGTCGAGGCGCTTGAAGCCATGTGACCGCCGACCTTCACGCCCTCGACCGTGCGGGTCTTGTTCGCGTGATAGACCATCTGCACCGCGAGCCAGAGCGCGCGCTGCTGGATCTGAACCAGCGTCTCATCACGATTGGTGGCGACGGCATTCATATCTCACACGGCAAACAGTTCGGTAAATTTGTGCACCGGAGTTATCGAGAGCTGGCCCGGCTGGTGGCATAACTTCAAGATTTCATCAGCCTTGGGCGCGGAAATCTTCGTGCGCAAATTCTTCTCAAACTTTTCCAGCAGCAGCGGGATGCCTTCCTTGCGCCGGCGGCGGTGGCCGACGGGAAATTCCACGGCCACGCGTCCGGTCGAACTCCCATCGCTAAAGAAAACTTCCACGGCGTTGCCGATGGAACGTTTGTCCGGGTCCAGATAATCGCGGGTGAAATCGGGGTTTTCCTTCACTTCCATCTTTGCACGCAAGGCGTCGACGCGCGGGTCGGCGGCGACCTTGTCCTCGTAATCGTCCGCCGTGAGCGAGCCTTTGAGCAGCGGCACGGCGACCATGTATTGGAGGCAATGGTCGCGGTCGGCGGGATTGTTCAACGGGCCGGTTTTGTCGATGATGCGGACGCCGCTCTCCTGCGTCTCGATGACGATGCGCGCGATGTCATCCAGCCGCTTCGCCACTTTTGGATGCAGCGCGAGCGCACATTCAACGGCGGTCTGGGCGTGGAACTCCGCCGGATACGAGATCTTAAACAGAACATTTTCCATGACGTAGGTGCCGAAACCCTGCCAGGGAACCTTGATTTCCTTGCCGCGAAAGAGAACGTCCTGAAAGCCCCAGGTCTTCGCGGTGAGCACGCTCGGGTAACCCATCTCGCCTTTCAGCGCCGTGAGCGCATGCCAGACCGCGCGGCTGGTCGCATCGCCGGCGGCCCAGCTCTTGCGTGAACCGGTGTTCGGCGCGTGGCGATAGGTGCGCAACGCGCCGCCGTCCGCAAACGCCAGCGAAAGCGCGTTGATGATCTGTTCGCGCGTGCCGCCGAGCAGACGCGTCGCGACGGCGGTCGAGGCGATGCGCACCAGCAGCACGTGATCGAGGCCGACGCGGTTGAATCCGTTTTCCAGCGCCAGCACGCCCTGGATTTCATGCGCCTGGATCATCGCGAGCAGCACATCCCGCATCGTGAGTTTCTTCTGGCCGCTGCGGTCCAGATAATCCGCGACCGCGAGGATGGCGCCGAGGTTGTCGGACGGATGACCCCATTCCGCCGCGAGCCAGGTGTCATTGTAATCGAGCCAGCGGATCATCGCGCCGATGTTGAAGGCGGCCTGGACCGGGTCCAGTTCATGGCTGGTGCCGGGCACGCGCGCGCCCCGTCCGGGCATCGTTGCGCCGGGCACGACCGGGCCGAGCAACTTCACGCAGGCGGGATAGGACAGGGCGAGCAGCCCGCAGCCAAGCGTATCCATCAAGCACAGCCGGGCGGTATCAATCGCCTCCGAGCTGTCGATGCGATCTGTCGCGAGGACATAGTCGGCGATGCGCTGCAAAAGCATGTCGGGATCGGGACGTTTGGCGCTGGTGTGGTCGTGGTGCATCTTTAGGGTGATTTCAAAAATATGGTTGCAAGGTATACGCCGCGTTCTCCCTCACCCTGACCCTCTCCCGCTAGGAGAGGGAACAGCCGTTGAGGGATTCCGTAAAGTTCGTGAATCTTGCGAGCAGAAGCCGCGGTATTTTGTTGCCGTTGCCCCCTCATCCTAACCTTCTCCCCCGAGGGGGAGAAGGAACCGGTTTCCGGCGCATGATTGCCGCCGCAGTCCAAAATGATTTTGGGCGGTTTCATTGTCTTTCTCCAATGGGCACAAATTTCAGGTTTTCCGGGCCGGTGTAATTTGCGCTGGGGCGGATGATCTTGTTGTCGCGGCGTTGTTCCAGGATATGTGCACCCCAGCCGGTGGTGCGGGCGATGACGAAGAGCGGGGTGAACATTTTCGGCGGCACGCCGAGCTGGTGATAGGACACCGCGCTGAACCAGTCCAGGTTCGGGAACATTTTTTTCTCCCGCTGCATCACCATCTCGATGCGCTCCGCGACATCATACATTTTCAGATCGCCGGCCTCGCGGGAGAGCAACTGCGCGACTTCCTTGATGACCACGTTGCGCGGATCGCTGACGGTATAGACTGGATGGCCGAAACCGATGATAACCTCGCGGTTGGCGACGCGGCGGACGATGTCCGCCTCCGCTTCGTCCGGCGTGGTGTAGCGTTTCTGGATCTCGAAGGAAACTTCATTGGCACCGCCGTGCTTCGGTCCGCGCAAGGCGCCGATGGCACCGGTGATGGCCGAATAAATGTCCGAACCCGTGCCCGCGATGACGCGTGCGGTGAACGTGGAGGCATTGAATTCGTGCTCGGCGTAAAGGATCAGCGAGGTATGCATGGCCCGGACCCAATCAGGTTTCGGCGGCGTGCCGTGCAGAAGATGCAAAAAATGTCCGCCGATGGAATCGTCATCGGTGCAAACCTCGATGCGGCGGTGGTTGTGCGAAAAATGATGCCAGTACAGCAGCATCGAATTCAGCGAGGCCAGCAAGCGGTCAATGATGTCGCGGGCGGCGGATTCGGCGTGGTTTTCACTTTCCGGGGAATCGCAGCCGAGGGCGGAGACGCCGGTGCGCAGCACATCCATCGGATGGGTATGGGCGGGCAGGGCTTCGAGGGTGCGGATGACCGCGTCGGGTAATCCGCGCAGGTTTTTCAACTTCGCTTTATAAGTTTTTAATTCCGCTACGGTCGGCAGTTTTTCGTGAACCAACAGATGGGCGATCTCCTCAAATTCGCAGTTAGTTGCGAGGTCCAGGATGTCGTAGCCGCGATAATGCAGGTCGTTGCCGCTGCGGCCGACGGAGCAGAGCGCGGTGTTGCCCGCAACCACGCCGCTCAACGCGACGGATTTCTTGGGCTTGAAGCCCGGGGATGGGACGCTCTCGCTCATACTTTGCTCATGTTTTTTTACCTTTTGACCGGGCGAACTCCGCGTCCATTTTTTTCTCCCACGCGTGATAGTTCAACACTTCGTAAAGTTCGGCGCGGGTCTGCATCTGATCGACGACGGCGCGCTGCGTACCGTTTTTGCGGACGGCCTGATAAGTGGTTTCCGCCGCGCGGCTCATCGCGCGGAATGCGGTCAGGGGATAGAGAACCAACCCTACGCCGGCACTGCCAAGTTCCTTGGTGGTAAACATCGGCGTACGGCCAAATTCGGTGCAGTTCGCCAGCACGGGGATTTTTCCGAGCGCGGCGGCGAATTTTTTATATTCGTCCAGCGTCGTCAGCGCCTCGGCGAAGATCATGTCGGCGCCGGCTTTGATGTAGGCGCGTGAACGGGCGATCGCGGCGTCCAAGCCCTCGACGGCGTGGGCATCTGTGCGCGCCATGATGACAAAATTTTTGTCGGTGCGTCCCTTCACGGCGGATTTCAGGCGGGCGCACATTTCTTCCGTCCCGACGAGCCGCTTGCCCGGACGATGTCCGCAGCGCTTGGCGGAAACCTGGTCCTCCAGATGGCAGCCGGCTGCGCCGGCCTTGATTATTTCCCGGACGGCGCGCGCGGGGTTTTCCCAGCCGGTGTCGGCGTCCACGAGCAACGGCAGCGCGGTGGCGCGCGTGATACGGCGGATATCAATGCAGACGTCCGCCAGCGTGGTGAAACCCAGGTCGGGAAGGCCGTAGGACGCGTTCGCCACGCCTGCGCCGGAAAGGTAGATCGCCTTGAACCCCGCACGTTCAGCCAGCATCGCGCTGTAGGCATTGATGGCGCCGGCCACCTGCAACGGCTTTTCGGCGCGGACAACCTGGCGAAATTTCGTACCGGGTGTTGGAGATGCTTTTTTCATGCCCGTTCAAATTTGATCTTGCTGCCGACCTTGATCTTCAACTGCGGCCCGGTGCGGCGTTTCTTCACGCCGATGATGATGTTGATGTGGTTCGGCTCGTGGGTTTCGTCGAAGCCGATGATTTGGCCGACGGCCCGGCCATCCACAAAAAGCGTTTCGCCGACGAGGATGCAGCCGCCGCGGGTCACTTCAAAAAAAGCGAGATAGGCGATGCGGTCCGCGGTGTCGCCGGGCTTTTTATCTAGTTCATCGGTGGCGATGAGTTCGTGGATGGAATTTTTTTTGAGCGCGCGCGAGTAGGTGGGGATGAGTTTCAGGCCGCGCGCCTCGTGGGAGGAATCGAGCACGGTGACGACCCCGCCCTTGACCGGCCGGTTGGCGGCATAGGTCGAGAGCGTGACAAAGCGCGTGGTAGCGATTTTATTCTGCATGGCCATTTGCGGCGTGCCTGCCGTTCTATTTTACACTGCGAAGGGCCGGCGGAGGCAAAAAGAGTCCCGCGCGGTTTCCGAAGTGTTAAATCCTTATGAAGTCACTCTGCCGCCGGGCGCGCGGCAGGTCAAGCGAGAAACAAAAAAGTGGCATCATAATTTGGCGGGGCGAGCGTCCTCGCGATCCGTTTAAACCGAAGGCTCACGACGGCTCGCGAGGACGCTCGCCCCACCAGATTCCGGAAACACACGGCTCCACCATAAAAAGCAGTGTTTTTATTCTTTCCATGGGGCGCGAGCTTCCGACTGCTTGAAGGGGTGTCTGCAAAGCGAGATTGAAGCGGCCTTAAGGCCGCTCCCGCGAAATAAAAAACGCCGCGATTTTTTCGCGGCGTTTGGTTCAAAGATCGTTCAGGGTTGCGCCAGGATGTCGGCGCGCTGCTTTTGATATTCGTCCGGCGATATCTGGTCGGCCTGGTATTTGGCGAGCAAATCGGCGAGCTGTTGTTGTTTGGCCGCGCTGATGGGCGGCGGCGGGACGGTCATATCCGGCATGGTGACGGTGACCGGCGCCGGGGGTTTGATGGCGGCATCGGTGTTGAGCTTGGCCTGTTTTTCGGCGGCGGCGACTTCGGCGGCGTGCTGTTTCTCCGCCTGTTTTTCCGCAAGTTTTTGGGCCTTGGCATCGGCGGCGGCCTTGTCAGCATCGGCTTTGGCCTGCGCCTTGGCGGCGGCATCTTCCTTGGCCTTCAGGGCCGCTGCTTGCTTGGCAGCTTCTTTTTGCGCCTTCTTATCCGGCTTTGAGTTTGAATCGCCACCGACCGGCATCATCACGGGTTCGTTGGATGGAACGGTTGTGGCCGGCGGCACGTCGTCGATGGTGGATTTGGCCGCGGCCGTGGCGGCGGGGGAATTCGTCGGGGCAGGCGATGAGGCGTCCATCTCAAATAGCTTTGAGGCGAGGGCGGCGCGGGCGGCGGCCTGGGCGGCATTGTCCTGGGCATGAACGTTTAGTGCGGCGACCAGAACACAGGCGCAAAGCGTCAGAGAAACTTTTGGATTCTGCATGGCAGCTTTTTCTTTACGCCAAATTGCGGCGGGAATCAACTGCTTTTGCGCCTTAATCACTTCTTAATCCGCCAGTTTGCGCCACCAAAACGGGAAAAACACCGCTGCCAGCGACTTGAAAATGATGACGTAAACTTCGTCGCGGGGGACTTTCACGCGCGTCCGCAATGCGGCCACGTCCGCCGCCCGCAATTTTTTGATCGTCCGCAGGCCGATCAAGACCGGCCACGCGCACGCGAGCCGCACGCGGAACTGACCATAGGGAATCGTGTTCGTGTAACGCCAGCCCGCGCGCAGATGCGACTCCGCCTTGTCCAGATGTTCGCGGTACAGCGGCAGGAACTTGTCCGCCGCCGCGGGTGACAGGAGGATTTCCGGAAACAGCTTTATTTCGTCCAACCGCTGGGACGGCAGGTAGCAACGCCCGTTTTTCAGGTCCGCCGGCAGGTCGCGCAGGATATTGACGAGTTGCAGCCCCTTGCCGAAGCGCACGCCGTCGATGAGAAATTGTTTTTCGTCCAGATGCGCCCTGGGAAACAGATGCGCGCGGCACATCTTCGTCCAGAACTCGCCCACGCAGCCGGCGACGCGATAGGTGTAATCATCCAGTTCCGCCGCCGTCTCGAGGGCGATAATTTTTTCACCGGGATGATTGCTGGTGGCGCTGCCGCCGAAACGGCGCAAATCCAGTTCCTGGCCGCTGGTGATGATGTTCAGCACCTCGCGGATCAATTTCTGATCGTCGGCTGAAAATGTTGCCAGAATTGCCAGCGCGGCCTCGACCTTTTCCAAAAGTAATTTTTCCGCGGAGGAGTTTTGGTTTTGCGCGAGCGCGCCGAAATTCAGCGGCGTCGAGATTTGGCCGAGGATGCGTTCGCGGAGTTTTTGCAAGGCCTCCAGCCGTTGCGTCACCGGGAGGAGATCGGTGTCGGCGATGGTGTCCGTGGTGCGGGCGAGCAGGTAGGCGAGGCCGATCTGCGGGCGGACGGCGGCGGGCAGCACGCGCAACGTCAGGTAAAACGAGCGTGATGTGGCGCGGAGGAGGTCGTTCAGGGCGGCGGGCATCATTTTTTTACCGAAGCGATAATTCCAAGTTCGGCGATTAAATCATTTGGAGCAAAATGAAGCTTCAAATTTAATGTTTGCTTGTCGCTAGTGGTTTTTACATCCGGATCATTTGCAAAACACATGATAAATTCATCTCCATGCTTTTTGACCTCCCTTGTTAGTCCCATATAAAACTGCGCTATTGGTAGTAAATCAGGGAAAAATAATTCTGCCACGAATGCACCATAGCTTTGCAGCATCCTCTGATGGAATTCTTGTACGATTTCAGCAATTTCAATTTCTCCCTCCTTGCCTGTTAGTTTGCTTCTCTTCCAATCCCGGCTGTTTTCCGCAAGTTTTGCGGCATCGCATGAAATAGTTAATAAGACGGATGTCAGATTTACTTGTCTAAGCAATAGGTTTATGTAGGACAACCAATCTTCATAATTTTGATGTAAGATTTTGAAAAGATGAAAACGTCCGCGGGCTTCGGTAAAAATCGGAGTGTATCTCTGATCTTGGGCAATTTCATCCTCATTCAGATCACGAACGAAGTGCAAGCGATTTCCGGTGGGCGCAAAGCCGACAAGTTTCATGGAAATTTATTTTGGCCTTTTCTTTGGGTGAATCAAGCTTTCCGGCAGGGCGGTCAGTTCTGTACCGGAGTCCGCACACCAGACGACGCGGCCATCTGTGAGCACGCGTACCACATTTTCGCGTATCGAGCCACGCAAGAACTGGACTGCATCGCCAGGCCGAAAAATTCACCCTCCCGGCGAGCGAGGCGGCTTCGCGCCGCCGTGGCGTCGGGAATTCTGCAAAGAAAGCATTGGTCAAGGTGCGGGCGATTTCGGCGAAGTGTTATCGGTTAATTAACAAGTTTTGAACTTTATGGCATTTGATTCGTATGGTTTCGCTCAAAAATCTGTCATATGGATCACAACCAGTGAGACTAAGACCCGCACTAAGAGCAAACTGCTGATTTATCGGTAGCGATTTCCATTTTGCTAATTCAGTGTATAGCACTTTGAGTTCTTCAAGGTGGTTTCGCAGTGTAATTTCGCGGCTTGAAGAATAGCCAGTCGCAATCCTCGTGTTAATCAGTTGTTGGAGTTCTTCGTCGTTTGCTTTATCTGTCATTCCTTGCCGACGCACATAAATTGTATTCGGCAGAATTCCTTTTCCTTCGCGTGTTGAAATGTGTGGCAGTTGCACGGGGTCGCTCGTCACAAAAACAACTTGAATATTCTTGTTACGAATTTTGTAGTCTTGGACACAAACATCGCCTTGCAATCTAGTTGGTAAAAAGCTGTGAACCCCATTATTAAAATCGGCTTTATCCTGTAGTGATTCGAGCCCTTTTAATTTGAATGTTTTGTCTGCTTTTTCTTCAACACCAATAATTATACAACCGCTGCCAGAGTTCGCGAATCCGAGTATGTGTTTTGCAATGCAAGAAAACTCTTGCCAATTTTCTTTGAAATCGCAGTTACTTTGCTCGCCAGTGTGACCATCAAGAAATGCGAGCAAGGTTTCCCTCGACCGCACTTCAAAAAAGCGCGCGAACAATTCTTTGGGACTTTGTGGATTCTCGTTCAACATTTCACGAAAGCTGTTCCCGCCAGCGCGTCAGTTGCTCCCGAATTCTTTCATGCCCCGTGCGCTGGTGAGGTTGCGCTGGTTCATCGCCTCAAGTTTCATGGAAATTCATTTTCGGCTTTTCTTTCGGCGAAGCAAGCTTTGTGACCGTCGTTTGCGGTAATCAAGGTTTCTCGTCTGCGCCGAAATATGTCGCCCCTGAACGGGGCTTGGATTTTTTATGGTTTGATTTCTACAAATATTTCGCGCCTATGGCGCTGGTCACGAAGCGCGGCTCTGTGAGCCGCAGGAATGTCCCGATTCTTTAAGACGCTTCATTCTTCGCATGGTCTCTCACATAACAACGATCCTGCGGGTCACAGACCCGCGCTCCGGTGGATTTCCGGACATCTGCGGCCATGCGAAAGCAGTGTCGCGGCTCCGCCTTGCCAACGCACTCCTAGACGCTTTTGTAAATTTCGAGAGCCGTTGGTGATTTAATTCTATTTGTTTGGCGAATCAAGCTTTCGGCCGGTTGTTTGCATTGTTTCTGGTGTCTTACTTGGAGAGTGTTTCCGGGGCCATCCGGACTGGCGGTGGTCCATTCGTGCCGTTCAGGGCGGCCCGGAATCGCCGGGGTCGTAATTCCTCGGGATGCAGTTCCACGGTGAAACCGGCTTGATTGGCGGTCCACCATGCCTGCCATTGGTCCGCCTGATTTTCAGTGAAATGCCGGCCGGTCATGGCCCGCAAGACCATCGCCGCCCGCTGACGGATGCCGGGCTCGGCATCCTTCAACAGCGGCAATGCCATTTGCACGGACTGGCGGCCGGTATTTTCAGCGTTTTGGTAGAGAACATTGAGTCCCATCAGGCGGGCCAACGGCTCGGTATTTTGAAGGAGAGGCGCGACTTCGTCATCGGAGAGATTGATGCGCTGATCCATCCGGTTCCGAAGGTGCCCGATGATGACACCGATGACTTCCTGGTCCGGCAAACTCATCAATGACAGGAACGTCTCGCGGGAAACCTGGTCCGTTTCTCCCAGATAAAAAAGCAGTTTCATTGCCGAGGCACGAACGCGCAGGTCTTTATCCTTCAATTGTGCCTGCAAGGCGGGAATATACTTCTGCACATCTTCCTTATGCCGGCCCAATCCATAATCCGCCGCGCGGGCGACATCCTCGTCGGGATCCCGCGACACGGCGACAAGGGCTTCCACATATTTCGGGTCCCAATTGTCCAGCAGTGAATAGACAGCCGTCCGCCGGACTTTGGGTTCAGGATCATCAAGCAATGCGGCGGCGGTCTGGGACAACTGCGGATCGGTGATGGGCATATGCAGATTTTCCAAAATGGTGGCGGCCTGGTCGCGCACCTTGGGGTCGGGGCTTTTGAAGGCGGTCAAGATCACAGGCAGGGCGTTGCTGCCAAACACTGCCAGGTTGGCGGCGGCGAAATAGCCATATCGGGTGGCCAGCAGGCCCGAGAAATAGGGGAAGGCCGGCACGAACGTCAGGTCGCGCATCTCTTCCGGCTGGAAATTCCAGGTCTGTTTCGTCAGCCACCAGGATTTGCCGCGGAGCCGGGGAATGAGCTTTGCGGAATCCGGCAGATCGCCCGGGGCCACCTGCGCGTAAGGCCACAATTCTCCGCGTTCCGGCTGGGGAGTTTCGGCCATGCGTTTTTCCCGGCGCGAATCGATTGCTGCCAGAAGTCCGCTCCGGCTCTGGGTCTTTCGCATGCTTTCTGCCCGGGCTTGTGCGCGCACCATGGCGTTGCTGTACATCAACGGCAGCTTCTGCTCAAGCATGGCCTGCTCCAGCAGCGGTTCCGGGGACAGGACGTAAACCTGAACCTCCGATGGCCGGCCGTTGACCGAGGATATCTTCAGCGGGAACACGCAACGGTCGCTGGCAAAGCTGATCTGCAGGGGGTTCAGTTCGCCGGCGGCCAGTTCGCCGGAGATGGCGGTGTTGGCGGCGGTGATGGATTTGCCCGGGCCAAATTTGCCGAGGTTGATCTTGACGGCGATGAAGTACCAATGTTGCTGGACGTAGGAATCAAGCACATCCGTCTTGTTCGTGGGAAAATAGAACTGATTGGCCGTGAGCCATTGTTCCAGTGCGCCGGTGTCCTTGGTGGAAAGGACCGCGATCTGATAAGCGCCGACGGTTTTGATTTCAACGACCTTGACCGGAGGCTCGGTGTCACCCGGGCCGCCTGCGTTGAGCGACATCGTGTCGCCATAATGGCCACGACCGTAGCCTTCGGATTCAAAACGCATCTGGGTAAACCGGCTTAGCTCGTAGAAGCATTTCATGGAACCGAGCTTGACCTGCGGCGGGTTCGGGACGGGAATCAGCCAGCCGAATTCGTCCACCGGCCCCTCATACTTGACCTGCAGAATCAGGTCTTCTTGTCCGGAATCAAACGCCAGGATGGCTTTTTGCGTGGGCTCGTTGATGTCCGTGTGTTTGTCCCAGACGAATTTTTGCACAACGAACATGCCGTCGGCGAAGGCGTTGGTTGCGGCGGTCAACATGACCGCCAACCCTAGAACGAGGAGCTGTTTCATAATCAATTCCTGATTTTCTCATGCAATGCGAAACAAATAGCTTATGGGTACGACACACCGGGGCGAAAATTATTAGATTAAAAATGCGGGATTTTACAATCGCTGCCGATTGAGCGGAAATTGCGGGGTGATTTTTCCTCGAGCGCAGTAACATGGCCAGACATAACGTTGCCAGATTGACCAGGGCGCTTAGTAGTCTGGATATTGCAGCGGCCGGGGACGGCCACACTCCGCCGTCCATTCAGGACGGACTTATATTTGGTGTGTTACCAGACACTACGTGTCTGGCTAATTTCCAGTTGTGCCTTTGGCACAAGGATTTGCGCCTGAAAAAAAATTTAAAATCGGATGCGCGGCGCAACGGGGTGGTTGGCGGGGCCATGATATAATGGTTACAAGTTGCAGGTTGCAGGTTGTTCTTTGACATAGGAAAAGTAAAAGCGGAAGTCGGAAAGCGGAAACGCCGGGCGCGGGTCTGAATGTCTTGAATCGAGCCATTCAGCCGCGCACGGGCGCGCACCGGCACGGCCGGTCTCAAATTTCGGATTTTGGATCCGACCATGGTGAAATTTATCCGACCGAATCCGACTAAATCCAACCAAAAAAAGTCATGAGTGAGGAGACCGGGTACCGGAATCGCAGGCAGGTGGCCAATCATTTGCAGGGCGAGAGTTCCTGCGGGTCGCAGACCCGCGCTCCGGTTGAAAGGGCGAATCCAAGTAAATCCGACCATAGAGTTCGAATTGCGGGGGTAAGGGCGCGTGGACATCGAGTCGGTTCGAGTCGGGCTAAATCAAACCAAATCCGACCGAATCAAGGTAAATCAAGGTAAATCAAGGTAAATCAAGGTAAAAAATGAGGGTGATAATGACGATTACGACCAGAATTAAGGATTACGATGACTTCTCGCAGTTCGATTGTCCGCTGGCTTCAGGAAAGCTGCGCGCGCCAGCGGATGAGTTGTTTGGCGACTTCCTTGGTGCCGGGGGCGCCGGTGAGATTGCGCTTGTTCATTGCGGTTTTCAGGTCGAACACGTTGAGCGCATCGCGGCCAAAGGTTTTATCAATGGCTTGCAGTTCGGGGAGCTTGAGTTCGTTCAAGGATTTGCCGGTCTTCTCGGCCAGCGCGACGACGGCGCCAACGACATGATGGGCGTGGCGGAAGGGCATTCCTTTTTTCACGAGGTAGTCCGCGAGGTCGGTGGCGAGCAGGGCGGCGTCGCCGGCGGCGAGGGCGCAGGCGACCTTGTTCACGGTGGTGTGGCGCAGCATCGCGGCCATGAGGCGCGAGGTGGCGCGCACAGTATCGGCGGTGTCGAACAGCCGTTCCTTGTCCTCCTGCAAATCGCGGTTGTAGGTCATGGGCAGGCCTTTGAGCAACGTGAGCAGGGCCATGAGGTTGCCGACGACGCGACCGGTCTTGCCGCGGGCGAGTTCGGCGATGTCGGGATTTTTCTTTTGCGGCATGAGCGACGAGCCGGTGGTGTAGGCATCGGCGATCTTGATGTAATTGAATTCCGCGCTGACCCAGAGGATGACGTCCTCCGCGAGCCGCGAGATATGGACGGCGAGCAAGGCGGCGGCGGCGCAAAATTCGATCATGAAATCGCGGTCGCTGACGGCATCCATGGAATTTTGGGTAAGCTGCACCTTGCCGTTATCGTCCACGAAGCCCAACAGCTTCGCGACGAGTTCGCGTTTGAGGGGCAAGGTGCTGCCGGCGATGGCGCCGCTGCCGAGGGGGCAGATGTTCACGCGGGAATGGCAGTCCCAGAGCCGTTCGCAATCGCGTTCGAGCATCTCGACATACGCGAGGAGATGGTGCGAGAGATAGACGGGTTGCGCGCGTTGCAGGTGGGTGTAGCCGGGGATGATGACGGCGGAATTTTTTTCACCGAGCGAGACGAGGGCGCGTTGGAGGTCGGCGATTTCCTTGAGCAACTCCTTGATCTCATCGCGCAGCCAGAGGCGGACGTCGAGGGCGACCTGGTCGTTGCGCGAACGCGAGGTGTGGAGCTTGGCGCCGGCGGGGACGCGCCGGGTCAATTCGGACTCGATGTTCATGTGGACATCCTCAAGTTCCGGCTTCCACTTGAATTTGCCGGTCTTGATCTCGCGGCCGATGGCGTCGAGGCCGCGCACGACGGCGGTGCATTCCTTTTTGGTGAGCACGCCGATGGCGCGGAGCATTTCAGCGTGGGCCATGGAGCCGAGCAGGTCGTGCTCCCACAAGCGCCAGTCGAAGGAAATGGACTCGGTGAATTGCGCAACGTCGGCCGCGGGGCCGGAGGCAAAGCGTCCGCTGCGGGACACGGGAGATTTTTTGCTCATAAATTCTGCACCATTAAAACCACAGATGGGCGCGGATGCACACAGAAATTTTCTAAAAGGTGTCGCGCGAAGAAGGCGATGGTGGCGAATGGGCAAAACACTTTGTGTTCTTGGTGTGCTTTGCGCATCCAGGAAATTACTTTGCACCAACCCGATTGTGGCGGCGGTCGCGAATTTTTGTGTAAATGTAATAGATGAGCAGTACCGGAATGGAAATCATGCACAAGCCAACTATTATTGCGGCATTGTTCTCAGAAATTACCGGCGAATTCGCAATATAATGATTCAGGCCGGCTATTTGCATCCGCAAAACGTCCTGTTTCTTCGATCCCAAGGCGCTCGCCCTTTCAAAAGCAGAAACGGCCAGATGATAATCACGCGCCCGCCAAGCAGCGATGCCGATCATCTCGAAGGCGGCGGGTTCTTTTGGATTCATCTGGGCCATGTAAATCACCCCGGCTTGAAAATTCGTATCGGTGGCCAGATTCCAATTGGTGCGGTAACCGGGGGAGGGGTCGAATGCCGCGACAGTTCCCAACGCTTGCAATACATCGTAATTTTGCTCGTGATTTGTTCTGGCCGACTCATAATCCGCTTCGGCTTCAGCAATCCCGTTGGTGTATTCTTCCGACATGGCTTGGTAATTCTTTTCAAAGGCATCGGAAAAACGAAAACGGCCTTCCTGCGGGGAAAGAAATGCGGCAGTCAACTCATCCACATAGACGTGGCGGGACTGATAATTGGTGTCGCGCATCAGATATTGCAGCAAGGCGAGGTGATATTTCTCCAAACCAAAATGCGCGTCGGGATTGATTTGGAGGTCGCGGGCGATTTCTTTTTCCGCGGCGGCGTAGCGGCCCAGCAAATGATACGCGGTGCCGAGGTTGGCGTGGATACCGTAATTGTCCGGGAAATTGGTGACGACCGGTTCCAGAATTTTTACGGCCTCGGCGGGTTCGTTCAATCGTAGGTGCGCGCCGGCCAGATTGTTCCACCAATCGGCATTGGTTTCATCGCGATGCGATTCCAGTTCGGAGATGCGGGCACGAAGTTTTTGCGGGTCTTCGGGCTCGGGCGGGTCGCCGAGGATGGCAGTGGTAAGGTCGTGGCTCCGCATTTTTTCCTGCCAGAGCGAGTCGGCGTCCCAAATGCAAGCGTGTGCATTCGTGCTCAGGAACACGGCAACCACAATCCATATGCCCGGTTTCATGCCGGTTTATTTAACGCCAACCGGTGGCGATTGCACACCAATTTTTCGCGCCGTTGCGGGTATGGAACAAAAAGTGCATTGCCGAAAGGCGGGTTGTGTGAAATGTTTTGGCCGTCAGAAGCCATGAGTGAATTCAAATTTGCCTGCCCCGTCTGCGGCCAGCACATGATGTGCGATGAGTCGCAGGCCGGCAGCGTCATGGACTGCCCGACCTGTTTCCAGAAAATCGTCGCGCCGCAGGCGCCCGCGCCCGACACAAAATTCATCCTGTCCGGCACGAAGCTCACGGATAAAAAAATCACCGCGCGGGTGCAGGATTCGTCCATCATCCAACCGAAGAAAACTTTTCCCGCGGCGCTGGTCATCGGTTTGATCCTCGGTTTCATGGCCGCGGTGGCGGGGGTGATTTACTGGACGACGATCATACATCCGCGCCGGGTGGTGCTCGATAATCCGCCGGCCAAGACGAACGCGGCGGCAACCACCAATGCCGCGCCCAAGCCTCCACCCAAGCCCGCGCCGGTCGCGCCACCGGCGAACGATGCGGACTGGACCTTGAACCTGGAGGCGGTGACGAACCTGCCGGACGGGCCGGTGGCGGGACGGATCCACGCGAAAAATTTCATCATCGAGCGCGCGTATTTTTCGACCAACGGCACGTTGACCCTGCGGGCCGGGACGCGCGGACCAATGGAGTTCGGCGTGCTCGTCAATTTTACCGGTGCGCAGGCGGAATCGCTTTCCGGCCAGACGATCAACGTAACCACCAATGCCGACCGCGCGGCAAAAGTCATGTTGCGTTGGAAGGATGATGCAGGTGCGGCGCAGCGGACAAATTTTGACAACGGTTATGCGATGCGGCTGGAGTTCGGGGCGCTCGCGAACAACCGATTGCCGGGGAAGATTTATCTCTGCACGCCGGACAACGAAAAAAGTTACGTCATGGGCAGCTTCAACGCGGATGCGCGCAAGCCGAAACCGAAGAAGCAGTAATTCTCACCTGAAAATTTGAGGATGACGATGAGGATGAGCAAGAGGAGGAAATTTCCGTGAACGTCGAGATCATCAATACCGGCAGCGAACTCATGCTGGGGCGCGTATTGAACACGCATCAGCAATTTCTCTGTCGCCGGCTCGCCGACCTCGGTCACCTCGTTACACGACAGGTCGCCATCGCGGACGACGGGAAGGAGATTCAGACTGCGGTGCGCGAGTCGTTGACACGCGCGGATTGCATCATCACCACCGGCGGCCTGGGGCCGACCTCGGACGATATCACGCGCGAACTCATCGCGGAATTGCTCGGCAAAAAGCTGGTTCAAAATCTGGACGTGCTTGCGCATATCGAAAATTATTTTGCAAAGCGCGGCCGTCCGCGTCCCGAAAAAACGTCCGTGGAAACTTTTGTTCCCGAAGGCGCGGAAGTATTCATCAACAAAAACGGAACCGCGCCCGGTCTGGCGATCAAAATTGAGTCCAAAGGCCACCCGCCTTCGCCAAGCTTCGGCGCGGCAAGAGGTCTAGAATCCAAGGTTCAATGGCTGGTGATGTTGCCCGGGCCGCCGCGGGAACTGCGTCCGATGTTCGATGAATATGTGGTGTCGTTGTTGAAACGAGAGTTTACGGATGAAATCTTCGTGTGCCGCACGTTGCGCTCGACCAGCGTGGGCGAATCGCGGGTGCAGGAGGCGATTGAAAAATTCCTCGAACCGCTGGTTGCGCGCGGTCTGGGAGTCGGTTACTGCGCGCGGCCGTGGTCGGTGGATGTGCGATTGACGGCCAGCGGTACGGACGCGGAAAAAACCGTCGGCGAGGCGGAAAAAATCGTGGAGCGGATTCTCGGCGCGCACATCTTTGGACGGGACGACGAGGAGATCGAAAATGTGGTGGTGAAACTTTTGACGGAAAAGAAAAAGACCCTTGCACTTGCAGAATCGTGCACGGGCGGAAATATTGCGCATCGCATCACGAATGTGCCGGGCGCGTCAGTGATTTTTTTGGGCGGCGTGGTGAGCTATGCCAACGAAGTGAAGGAACAATTCGTGGGCGTAAAAAATGAGACGCTAAAACAGTCCGGCGCAGTCAGCGAAGAGGTTGCGCGGGAAATGGCGCTGGGCGCGCGTGAAAAGTTTCAATCCGATTTTGCCATCGCCGTCACAGGCATCGCGGGACCGGGCGGCGGCTCGGCGGAAAAACCGGCCGGCACGGTTTTTATCGCGCTGGCGGACGCAAAAAAAGTGGAGGTGAAAAGGCTTCTCAATCCATGGGACAGGGCGACATTCAAAGAAGTTACGGCGACACAGGCATTGGAACTGCTGCGGGGGTGGTTGATTTCGACTTGAGAACAAATTATTTTGGTTTAGTGTAATTTTTAATGTCTGCCACCGCCGATCCCATCGCCCAGGCAAACGCTGCTTTGTCTGAACTCATCGCCTCGACGGCCGCGCCGAAGCGACGCGGCACGTTGTTGATTGTGGACGACGAGGAAGGACCGCGCATGTCGTTGCGCGTGATTTTCAAAGACAATTTTGACCTGCTGATGGCCGAGGACGGCCCGACGGCGATCGAACTGGCGCAGAAACATGACATTGATGTCGCGATTCTGGACATCCGCATGGCGGGCATGAGCGGCATCGAGGTTTTGGAACGGCTGCGTTTTGTGCGCCCCGAGATCGAGGCGATCATGATCACGGCGTTTGAGACGACGGACACGATCCGGCAGGCGCTGCGCTTGCGTGCGTGCGACTATATCAACAAGCCGTTCGACATCGCGACGATCCGGGCGGCGGTGAGCGCGGCGATGCAGCGGCGGTTGCTGGAAAGCGAAATCCACACGAGCGCGGAAAAAGTCCACGAACTGCTCGGCGAACTGCAGAATCAAAAAGTCGGGGAGCAGATCGCCAAGACGCGCGGCGACATCTACGCGAGCATCATCCACGACATCAACGGGCCGTTGACGGTGGTGAGCGGGTTCATCCAGCTGTTGAACAAAAAGTTGAACCGTTCCTCGCGGCTCGAGGTCGAGGACCTGGAATTCATCAAGGAGCGCCTGCGCATCATCGAGCGGCAGGTGGCGAACTGCATCGAGATTTCGCGGCGTTACCTCGGGTTTTTGCGGCAGCAGGGCGGCGAGGCTTCGCCGACGGGGGTGCACCAGTTGCTCACCGACCTGGAGCAGCTGGTCCGGGTGCATCCGAGCATCCAGGAAAACGAATATACCGTCACGCTGCCCGCCGAGGACATCGCGGTGAAGATCAACGGCACGGACGTGATCCAGATATTGCTGAATCTTTCGGTGAACGCATTCCAGTGTTCATCGCAGCCGCATCACGTGGAAGTGAAGTCGGAAATTTTGCTGGCCCCGCTGGACTTGACGAATTTCAAGGACGGCCCGACGGACCGGTTTTTGAACGTCGAGGGCATGGACAATACGGCGCCGATCGTGAAGTTTTCCGTGAGCGACAACGGCCCGGGCATTCCGGCCGAGGTGCTGCCGAAAATCTTTCAACCATATTTCACCACGAAAGGGCCGCGCTCGGGCACGGGCCTGGGGCTGAACATCGTCCAGCGGCTCATCAAGGAGGGCAACGGCTCGCTGCAGTGCCACACGAAGGCCGGCGAGGGCACGACATTCACGGTCTATCTGCCGGCGGCGGAAATCTCCAAGCCGTGATCTAGCGGCTCCCGCCCAGTCCGGGCCCCTCGGCGTAAAGCCATAAAACTCCCGCCGCACCACCCACGATGGTCAGGTCGACGGTCGCAGCCACGGGAGTCAGCGCGATGCGTTTTACCCGGCCGGAGCCGTCATCATACACCGGCAAGGGATGGGGACCGCTTTTGACGGCACCGGAAAAAAGCGTGAAGCCGGGGTTGTTGGTTTCCGCGACGGCGTAAAATTCCCCAATCGAATTCGTCGGCATTACCGGAAAAATAGTGACCGGCGCGAGGTTGCGGGAGGTTTTTAGATCCACGAATTTCGGTGTGAAAGGGTTGGCGACGGGCGTTTGATTTTCGTTCACGAAGTAGGCGCGTTCCCGGATTTTTTCGCGTCGTTCGGAGTATTCCTGATAGACCACCAGCACGCGCCGGTGCGGGGCATCGCGGAAAAGCTGCAGACCGACGGCGGGCGCGGGCTCGTTCCAGGAATCAAATCCGGAATCCGTCCAAAGCTGGTGTGTCATGCAGCCGCCCGCGAGCAGGGGGAGAAGCAGAAGCATTTTCCAGTGAAACATGGCTTCATCGTGCGCCGGTGCGGGCGAGTTTCAAGGATAAATTGAAACTGTTTGACAAACCGCGGCCGGCATAGGATAGGCGAGGGATGCGATCTGGAATGATTGTCGCAATTGCCCTGTCCGCCGGCCTGCCGGCCCTTGCGGATGAGAAAATTCCCGTCCTCAAGGCCGGCAGCGAGACCTACAGCAATGTCGTGGTCACGAGCGTAAGCACGACGGATGTCTATTTCATTTCCTCCAGCGGCATGGGCAATGTGAAGCTCAAGGATCTTTCGCCGGAAATGCAAAAGCATTTCAACTTTGATCCGGTCATCGCCAAAGCCGTCGAACAAACACAGGCCGACGACAAGTTGAAATACCACGAGGAGTTGCTGCACCAGCCGGTCGTGAAACCGCCGGACATGTCGCGCGACAGCCTGCCGGTCGCGGTCGCGTCACATGCCGGTTGGAGCGAAGATTTTGCCGGCGCCTTCCAGCAGGCGCAGTCGGACAACAAAAACGTGCTGCTGGCTTTCACCGGCTCGGACTGGTCTCCGGGGTGCATCAGATTCGACCACGATGTTTTAGCCACATCCAAGTTCAGCGATTACGCCGCCCGGAGACTGGAACTTGTGAAGGTGGACTTTCCGCGCAACTCGCCGCAATCCGATGTCCAGCACCAGATGAATATTACGCTCGCCAAACAATGTCACGTGGACGCTTTTCCGACCTACATCCTGCTGAATCCCGCCGGCAAGGAACTCGGCCAGCAGGTCGGTTACCTGAACGGCGGCCCGGACGCGTTTGTAGCCGAGCTGGAAAAGTTCAGCGGGCGGTAAAAAATTTTTCGGCGGAACACCTTCATTCTGTGTAGCGCGAGTAGAATATTTATCGCGCTCCCCCTCATCCTGACCTTCTCCCGCCGGGAGAAGGAACAGCCGCTGGCCGATTGCCTAAAGTTCGCAAGCTGCCAATCAGTAGCCGCATTCATTTCCGGGGGAAAAGGCGATGTCCAATTTTAAAAAGCTGGGAGCGTTTCTCCCTCTCCCAGCGGGAGAGGGCCGGGGTGAGGGAGAATATTTTACCGAAACCAGCAGCTACAATAGGTTAAATCACACTATTTCGCGGCAAGTTTGGCTTCCAGCCATTGCTTGAGTTGCTGCTGCCAGTCGGGGACGAATTTTTTCCAATCCGCGATGCGGTGCTGGCCTTCGGGAATGGGGACCAACGTCGCGTCCACCTTCGCGGCCTTAAGGGCGTTGTAAAAATTTTCCGTCTGGCCGAAGGGCACGGTCTTGTCCGCCGTGCCGTTGATGAGCAGGAATGGCGGCAGACCGGGCTTCACATACGTCAGCGGCGAATTTTTCTTTAACACCGCGCGCACGCTGTCGGTGATGTTGGTTGTACCGAAGTCGAAAAGATTCTGCATGGAGGTGCTCAAACCGCCGCGGCGTTCGTTGTCTGCGACCAGGTCCGTCGGCGGCGCAAATGCGACCACGGCCTGGACTTCCGTGCTGGATTTCCCCGTCAGGTGCGAAAACTTCAAGATCGCGTTCGGTTTGTCCGGATGCGTGCCGGCGAGCGTGACGAGATGTCCGCCAGCGGAATAACCGAGCAGCGCGATGCGGTCGGGGTCGCCCTTGTATTCCGCTGCGTGCGCCTTCACCCAACGGATGGCGGTGTTCACGTCGTCAATGCAGGCGGGCCAGCGGTTGGTCGGCGCGAGCCGGTAGTAAATGGTGAACCAGGTGAAATTCGTGGCGACGGGCGCAAATACGGGAACGATGTCCGTCTCCCGGTCGCCCGTCATCCAGCCGCCGCCGTGGACGATGAGCACCACGGGAAACTTTCCGTCGCCCGCCGGAACGTGCGCATCAAGCAGCAACTTTTGCCCGCCGGCCTCGCCGTATTCGATGTCGTATTTCGTTGCCGCAATCTTCGGATCGAGCACGGGCAGGGTCGGGTTCCAGCCGTCGTTGCCGCCAAGAACTTTTTCAACCGTGATTTTCTTTGCCTCGGCGGCGGTAAGTTGTTTTGACCAGTCCGCGCGAGCGGCTGGGTTCGCGCCCACGCCGGTGGAATTGTATTCGGCGTAACGGATCGTTTCATGCGGCTTCTTCCAGTCGTTCCAGCCTTCGGGCCGGATGACCTCGGACAGGTCGCAGTTCAGATAGGTCACGCTGCCGAATTGCCGCCACGGCCGGCCGAGATAGGTTTTCACGCCCGGCTCGCCGGTGAGCTGGCAGCGATCAAAGACATAGCCGAACGGCACGTCCTGCGGCGTGGAGGCGGCGGTGAGATAACCGTCGCGCCGAGCGTGGATGGTGCATTTCTCGAACCAAGCCGTCGCCGCGCCGAAAATGAAATCCACATGGCCGTTGATGTAGCAATTCTCAAAATATTGCCGTCCGCGGTTGATGAGGATCGTGTCCTGCCAGCCGAGGAAGTCGCAGCGGCGAAAGGTCGCGCGGTCGCCATCCACGCGGATGGCGAGCGCCTGGCCGACCGGCCCGGCGGAATTTTCAAAGGTGAGGTTCTCGGCGGAAAAATCATCGGCGTCAATCGTCGTCGAGGGCGTCTTGAAAGTGCCGATGGGTTTGCCTTCCGCGTTCGTGATGCCGGCGTAAAGGTCGTAGGTGAGAAACGTGTTGGTGGCGTTGTCGCCCACGAGCTTGAAAAAGCGTTTCTCGCGCTGGATGTAGATCAATTCGTGGTAGGTGCCGGGGGCGATGTGGATGATCACCGGGTTTTCGCGGCTGCCCGAGGGCACGGACATGATGGCCTCTTCCACGGATTTGAATTTTGCGCTGCCATCGGCGGCGACGTAGAGCTCCGTTTCCGCGAAGAGCCTGGCGGCGAAGAAAATCAGCGCGGCAAACACGATTCTGGATTTCATGGGAGCAGAATAATGGAAACCGCGGGGCCGTGCCACCGCCAATAAGTTGCGAAAAACGGCAAAGTGGTTTGGAGATTGGGCAAAAAATGGTGAGACGCGCACCTCACCCCGGCCCTCTCCCCATTTTGCTCCGCCGACTCCGCAAAACGCGGAGAGGGGGAAACGCTCGCAGCGTCTTCGCATTGGAATACGTCGGGTTGGTTTTGCCCCCTCATCCTGACCTTCTCCCCCGAGGGGGAGAAGGAACCGGCTTCTGAAATTTGAGTGCCGATAAATGCCATGCGTCACCTGCACCGTGCCCTGGTCTTGAAAATTGTCTCGCGGCAAATTTGTTTCCAACTATTTTCTCCGCGTGCATCTCGCCGGCTTGAAACTCCGTGACTTCCGCAATTACCCGCGGTTGGATGCCAGCTTTTCCCCCGGCTTCCATGTGCTGCTCGGCGACAATGCCCAGGGTAAGACCAACATTTTGGAGGCGATTTACCTCATGGCCACGCTGCGTTCGTTCCGGGGCGTGGGCGGGGCGCAGATGGTCCGGCACGGGGCGAAGGGGTATTTCGTCAGCGGCGAGGTCGTTGGACAAGCCGAACACGAGATCAAGATGTACTGGTCGTTGCGGGAACGGAAATTGTCGCTCGACGGGCAGCCGGTGAAAAAACTAGGCGATTACTTCGGCGTGCTACGGACGGTTGTGTTTTGCACCGAGGACTTGCAGCTCATCAAGGGCACGGCGCGGGCGCGGCGGCGGTTCCTGGACCTGCTGCTGGCGCAGACGCAGCCGGGTTACCTGCCGCTGTTGCAACGCTATATGACCGCCGTGCGCCAGCGCAACGCGCTCTTGAAGCAACGCGTGCTGGATGAAACGTCGCTCGAGGTTTTTTCCGCCGAGATGGTGAAGCTGGGCAACGAACTCATCCGCGCGCGCCGGGAATTGATCCCGAAATTTTCGCCTCTGGCGCGGCTGGCGTATCGGCGCATCTCCAACGATGCCGAGGAACTGCGCATTGAATACGCGCCGAGCGTGAAGAACGATTTTGCGGTGGAACTGGCGCAGTCGCGCGGGCGGGAAAAGACCTTCCGCGCTACTCTCGTCGGGCCGCATCGCGATGATCTGACGCTGTTGCAGAACGAAAAATCCGCCGCGCAATTTGGCAGCGAGGGGCAGAAACGGACGTTGGCCATCGCGCTGAAGATGGCGCAGGCGGAATTTCTCGGCGGCCTGCACGGTTCGCCGCCGGTGCTGCTGATCGACGACGTGATGGGCGAGCTGGACGTGAAACGGCGCGCGGGCTTTTTGCCGTTGCTGGACTCCGCGCGCCGCACGAGCGGGCAGGTGTTCATGACCTGCACGGAGGAAAACTGGCCGCGCGAACTGGGCAAAGACTTGCAACGGTGGAATGTGAAGCAGGGGACGGTGGAGAGGATTTAGGGGACGGGAAATTGTTGCAGCCGAGCGCTGAATCAAACTCCTCTGGCAGCCCAAACTAAATGAACTGCCACAAAGGCAAAGACCAAAACTGGAAGATAGCCAAACTGAATAAATTTCAAATCCACCTTGCTCGGATTACTTGGATGTCGCCAAATCAAAACCGCCGTGCCGCACCAAAACGCCAAAAGTGCCGCACCGGAAATATGGGCGCAATCTCCGCCGTCGAGAACCATCATACTCAAAATACCGAGAATAATCTGAAGCAAGACTGCATCGAAAATGGGTTTCCGGTAACTGTCTGAAATAGGTATCGAACGATTCATAACGTGTCCTATAGTCTGAAACATTTCATGAATGTGACATTGCGCCTGCCAACATTATTTGTCGAGCAGAATTGTTTCGGGCTGAAGCGGACGGATATTTCCGCCGTCCCGCCGGGACGGGGAGGTTTTTTTGGTTTGATACCCAGGGTAGCGCCTGCGGCACAACCCTGGGCTGGCTGACTGAATCCCGTTGGGATTCTCAGATGGTGTGGCCTAAGCATGGGCCTCCTGTGTCGGTTGCACAAGTTGCGAAAACCGGGTTCCAAGCGGTATTAGTGTGAATCGAATCGGATGGAATCAGGCATCACAATCAATGGTGCTACATGATCGGCTGCTTGCGGCAACGGCAATGTCCGAACGCGGTAGAAACCTTGGGGATGGGTCTTCGTGGAGTCGAATGCCGACAATTCATCTCCGGAGCCGGAAACCGGCGGCTCGAGATTTTCCCACTGCGGTTCATCCAACGAGGGTGTCCACTGGACCTGGTAGAGGTGTCCGACTTCCGAGGGCCAGACAATTTCGATGGCGGTGAAAACATGCGATTCCAAGTTGGTGACGGCCGGTGCCTGGTTGGGCGCGGCGGCAGGGTTGAGATCCAGCCGGGCGGGATTGGCCGCGGCATCCGCAGCGGTGGGATTAGATGAAGGATACAAAACCAGCCTGAGCAGCATGGCGGAACTGACTTTGGCAACTTCCACGGTGAAAGCACCTTCATTATCCGTCCAATAGTATTCGTCCATGACACCCAGCAGCAAGCGGGTCGCCCCGGCGGGCGCAATAACTTGTTTCGCGGCTCCTGAACCCGTCAAACCATTGCCGATAAAAAACGGCTGTTTCAGCGCGGGCTTGAGCACGAGGTAGTCGCGGCTTTCAGCGGTTTCGAAATCAAGCGGTTGAGGGGCCGGAGTTTGGTCGGGTTGATTTGAATCCAGAAAAACACCAATGAGGCCCGTGTAAGGGGCCGCGAGGTCGGCAATCCCGTTTTCCGCGCCAAGATAATGCGAGGCGAGGCCTTCGCCATCCGGCGGGAAAAATGGGAGCGAGGTGCCGTGATTTACGGAACCGGAGGCTGAAAACACATAGATGGCACCGCCCTCAATCGGCGTATTGGTCACGGTGACCGGGGATTCCTGCGGCGCGACATCGCCACGCCGGGCGATCGAACCGTTGGTCATGCCCGCGAGCCAGGGGTTCGCCTTTGCGGGAACTTGAACAAGTTCGGCGAACGCAGTGTTTACCAAGAATGCGATCCCTAGCGTGGCCACGAGTCTGGTGTTCATGTTCACAGTCTATGACACACAACTTTCCAAAGTATTAGACGAAAAGGCCTTCACCGAAATAGTTCGCCCCTGGACGGGGCTTGAATTTGTTTATGGGTTGGTTTCTACAAATATTTCGCGGGTCCGAGCCGGACGGGCGATCCGAGCCGGACGGGGTCAGAGCCTGACGCGCATTTCTGATGGCGCGGACTGACGTCCGCGGCCATGGGAAAGGACAGCGTGCCGCAGGAATATGCCGATTCTTCAAGACACTGCGCAGTGCAGATATTCGAGGGGTGGTGGTCAGGGACACGATCAATCACGAGTTTTAAGTATTTAGATTTCAGTGATTTAGGGATGAGTTTTGCCTTTCAAAGATTTTTGCATTTTGGATGCGCGGCGCAACGGGGTGTTTGGCGGGAGCGTGATACAATTTACGATGTGCGATATACGATTTACGAATCGATGGGTGAAGGGTGCAAGCCGGACGGGCCAGCAAATTGCGGAGTGGGGACTTCGGAATGCGGAGTGGTGCGGAAGCCGGGCGGAGTCCGACCGGAGCAAACCAAAACAAATTGGCGAGAGTCGAGGGACGAGGGTGGAAAAGATACGAACATGAAAATTACGAAACGAAGCCAAATTTTCTGCAAAAAAGTCAATGAAAGTGCATAAGTGTCCAAAAAACGAACCCAATTTTCGAGCCGAACCCCCCGGTACCAATCAACTGAATCAGGGTAAATCAAAGTAAATCCGACCCGCCTACGCCTGGCTTCAGCGCGGCGAGCCAAATCCGACAAAAAGGTGATGAATACGAAACCGAGCGCCAAAATTTGCCGGCTGAAATTTGACTTTGTCCACGGTTTAACCATTTTCGCGTCATTGCTTCTGGGTGGCTTTCCGGTAAAAATTCTGCCGTGAAACTTACCGCTGCTGAAATACGTCGGGCTGTCCGCGCTGCCCTGGCCGAAGACCTTGGGGGGGGCGATGTGACGACGCTCGCCACCGTGCCCGCGCACACCGTGTCCGTCGCGTTCATGAACGCGCGCGAGCCGTTGACCGTTGCGGGCATCCGATTGGCCGAAACCGCTTTTCGCGAGCTGTCGCCCAAGATCAAAATCCAAAAACTGGCACGCGATGGCGAGAAGCTGGACGCCGGCAAACCGTTGCTGAAAATTTCCGGGCCTAGCCGCGCCATCTTGAGCGCGGAACGGGTGGCGCTAAATTTTGTCCAGCGTCTCAGCGGTGTTGCCACTACCACGGCGCAATTTGTGGACGCCGTCAAACATTCCAAGGCCAGGATACTTGATACGCGGAAGACGACGCCGGGCTGGCGGCGGTTTGAGAAATTTGCCGTGAAATGCGGCGGCGGCAAAAACCTTCGCATCGGGCTGTTCGACATGGTGCTGGTCAAGGACAACCATCTGGTGGCGTTGCGCGATGAAAAGCCGAACGCCATCGCCGCCGCCGTGACCCGCGCGCGCAAAAAGTATCCGTCGCTCAAGGTCGAGGTCGAGGCGGATACGCTGGCGCAGGTGGCGCAGGCGGCCGATGCGGGTGCGGACATCATCCTGCTCGATAACATGCCGCCGAAGATGCTGCGCGCGGCGGTGAAACTCGTGGCCGGACGCGCGTTGACCGAGGCAAGCGGCGGGGTGAACCTGAAGACCGTCGGTGCCATTGCGGCGACGGGTGTGGACTACATCTCGGTGGGGGCGATCACGCATTCCGCGCGGGCCGTGGATATTGGTTTGGATTTTGAAACTTGATTTTATCCTCCTCATCCTCATCGTCATCTCATGCTCGAAAAATTGAGGATGAGCATGAGGATGACGATGAGGATGATTTCTAAATGACGACTGACGCAAAAATATTGTCGGCGTTGCGCGAAAATGCGGATGGCATTTCGGGGGCGCAAATGGCCGACCAGTTGAAGATTTCCCGCGCGGCGATCTGGGCGCGGATCGAGGAACTGCGCAAGGTCGGTTTCGTCATCGAGGCCGGCCCGCATTTCGGCTACCGCATCGTGGATGAACCGGACGCGTTGCTCGCGGACGATCTGCTGTCGCGGCTCGGTGAAAGCAAAATCATCGGCCGCGATATCCAGGTGTTTCAGGAAACGAATTCGACCAATGACGTGGCGGAAAAGCTCGCGCGCGACGGCGTGCCGGAAGGCGTGGTGGTTTTCGCGGAGGCGCAGACGAAGGGCAGGGGACGGCTCGGGCGCAAATGGATGTCGCCCGCGCGCAAGGGCCTGTGGTTTTCCGTCCTGCTGCGGCCCAAACTGCATCCGCTGGAAACGACGCAGCTCACGGTGATCTCGGCCACGGCCCTGCGCCGCGCGATAAAAACGATCTGCAACCTGAACGCGGAAATCAAGTGGCCGAACGACATCCTGCTGGGTGGCAAAAAAGCGGCGGGCATCCTGACGGAGATGAGCGCGGAAACCGACCGCGTGCGGCACGTCATCATCGGCATCGGCGTGGATGTGAACCTGGACGCGGGGGAATTTCCGGCGGAACTAAAAAAAATCGCGACCTCGCTGAAGGCCGCGACCGGTGAAAAGATTTCGCGCGCGGAGCTGGCGGTGGAGATCTTGCGCGAACTGGATGCGGATTATGCGCGGATCCGCGCCGGGAAATTTTCGGAGGTCGCGGACGAGTGGGAATCCGCCTGCGTGACGATCGGGAAAAATGTGACGGTCCATGTCGGCGACCGGCAGTTTCGCGGCCGGGCGGAATCGCTGGATGACGATGGCGCGCTGCTGGTGCGCACGGAGCACGGCCATTTGGAACGGGTCATCGGGGGGGATGTGACTTTGGAGAAGTAAGAATTAAGAATGTAGAATGAAGAATTCAGAAAAAATCTTGTTGTTCGATATCGGCAATACGCACACGCACGTGGGTCTGGCTGACGGTGAGCGCGTTGTGCGGTCGGCGGACATCCCGACGCTGGCATGGTTCGGCGGTTCGGCGGGGACGCGGGTGCAAACTTTCATCGGCAGGCACAAAATTACCGGCGCGGTATTGTGCAGCGTGGTGCCGCGCGCGACACCGCTGGCGAAAAGATTTGTCCGTACGGCCTGGAAGATCGAGGTGCTGGAATTGACGCCGGCGACATTGCGCGGGGTGGGCATTGATTATCCGAAGCCGAGCTCCATCGGGCCGGACCGGCTGGCGAACGCGGTCGCGGCGCGGATCCATTTTGGCGCGCCGGTGGTGGTGGTTGATTTTGGCACGGCGGTGACGTTCGACGTGGTGAATGCGGAGGGAAACTACGCCGGCGGCATCATCGCGCCCGGCCTGGCGGCGATGACGGATTATCTGCATGAGAAGACGGCGCTGCTGCCGCAAATCAAAATCCGGGACATCAAAACGTCCATCGGCAAGAGCACGGAAGAGGCGATGCTGGTCGGCGCGGTACAGGGTTATCGCGGGCTGGTGCGCGAACTGATTGGAAATTTGAAACGCGAGTTGCGCGCAAAGAAATTGCCGGTCGTGGCCACGGGCGGATACGCGAAATTGATCGCGGCGAAAATGCCCGAGATTTCCCAGGTGGCGCCGGAGTTGACGCTGGAAGGCCTGCGGCTGGTCTGGCAGAAAAACCATGCGTGACTACGCACCATGCGAAGGCGCGGCAGTGACCGTGGATTTGACGCCGGCGAAGCCGGTTCAGATTTGATTTCACAAATCGGGCGTTGGCGGATAAATTTTCATGATTATGTCGCAACCTGTTCCGTATCTCGACCTCAAGGCTCAAATCAAACCATTACGCGCGGAGATTGACGCGGCCATCGCCAAGACCATCGACAACTGCTCGTTCTGCCTCGGGCCGGACGTGGCGCAATTTGAAAAGGATTTCGCGAAATACTGCGGGGCGGAGCATTGCGTGGCGTTCAACAGCGGGACTTCGGCGGAGCACGTCGGCCTGATGTTGCTGGGGGTCGGCGCGGGCGACGAGGTGATCACGACGCCATACACCTTCGTGGCGACAAGCTGGGCGATTTCCTACGTCGGCGCGACGCCGGTCTATGTGGACGTGGACGACGCGACGATGAATCTCGATCCAAAGTTGATCGAGCAGAAAATCACCAAGAAAACCAAGGCAATTTTGCCGGTGCACCTTTACGGCCAGCCGTTTGACGTGGACCCAATCCGCGACATCGCCAAAAAGCACGGTTTGCATCTGATGGAGGACGCGTGCCAGGCGCACGGCGCGAAATACAAGGGCAAGACGGTCGGCGCGCTCGGCGAGGTTTCGTGCTTCAGTTTTTATCCCGGCAAGAATCTCGGCGCATTTGGCGAGGGCGGGGCGCTGGTGACGAACAACGCTGATTTTGCAAAACGGGCGCGTTCGCTCCGTGAACACGGCTCGACGGTGCGGTATTATCACGACGAAGTCGGTTTTAATTACCGCATGGAAGGCATCCAGGGCGCGGTGCTGGGCATCAAGCTGAAGCATCTGGCGAAGTGGACGGCGGAACGCCAGCGCGTGGCGAAGCGTTATGCCGAAGTGCTGGCGGACACGCCACTACAACTGCCGGTGCAGGCGGGCTACGCGGAAAGCGTGTGGCATTGTTACGTGGTGCGCCACCCGCAACGCGATGCGCTAAAAAAACACCTGGATGACAACGGCATCGGCTGCGGGATGCATTATCCGGTGCCGTTGCACCTGCAAAAATGCTACGCCAGCCTCGGTTACAAGGCGGGTGACTTTCCGAATTCGGAAAAATCGGCAAGCCAGTGTTTGAGCCTGCCAATTTACGCGGAGTTGACGGACGCACAAATCCAGCGCGTGGCGGAGGTGGTAAAATCCTTCTTCAAGAAGGGATAAGGACATCCATCAAAACGCGCTAAGGGAAACTTTTAGCAAAGCCGCCGGGCAGCCCCGACGGCTTTTTTGTTTGTTACTTTTCAAGACAGTGGACGGGACAAGAGTTGTCTTGAACGCCCTCAAAACATTTTCGCGGCGGCTGCCGGTGACTGTCTTAAAATTTTTCCTTCCCGACAGGGTTTTTTGACGCACCAGAAAAACCGCGGAAAATGCCAATGTTTTCCGGTGTTTTTTGCGCGGGGCAGTGTCTCAAAAAATCTTTGAGAAATACCTGAAAAAGGGTATTCCCCGAACAGATTCTTGGCAACGCGGTTGCGATAGCACGGTTCAATGTCGTGCTTTGTTGCTAAAAATATCCGGTCGGTCAGAGCGAATGTCCGTCGCACTGTCGGTTTGTGCTTGGTGGCGCTGTTCTGCGGGCTGCCGGCCTTCGGGGTTCAAAGCGTTACCCTTTCCTGGAATGCCAGCGCTGATCCGACCGTGGTGGGCTATAAAATTTATTATGGCACGACCAGTGGCGTTTATCCGAACTCCGTGGACGCGGGCGGCGCGACCAATGTGACCATCACCGGGCTGGCCGATGGCTCGACGAATTATTTTGCCGGGACGACCTACGATTCGGCGACAAACGAAAGTCCATATTCGGCAGAAGTGGCTTATGTCGCGCCGGTAACAATGGTTTCGACTACCCCCCTCCCCCCGGCCACCAACAATGCCTTGAATGTGATAAGCGGCTTGACGGTGACGGTCGACCCAGGCTTCTCCAACAGCGTGGCGTTGTCGTGGAATCCGACGACGGACACCGTCATGGCCGGTTATCTGGTGAGTTACGGGCCGGCAGGCGCGAGTCCCACCGTGGTGCCGGCTTGGCAGCACACGAGTCTGGTGGTAACGGGCCTGGTGGCTGGAGTAACGAATTATTTTGCGGTACAGGAGTATGATGTTTCCTGGAATTTGGGGCCGATGTCACCCTTTGCGTCTTATTGTTTCCCGTTGTCCTCCGGCAGTGTTTCCGCTCCAACCAACACGCCGACGACAACGGTAACGAACACCACGCCGGTGGTCACCAATTCGACTCCGACAACGACAAACACGTCCCCGGTCACGACCCCTACGAATACGCCGCCGACATTGAATGCTTTGCCGGGCATCCTGCTCAACATCAACTCATCAACGCAAACGGTTTTGATGACGGGCATTTCCTCAGGATTAGTCACTGGAAATCACACCAATAAAATCAGTGTCACATCGAGCAAGACCGGTCTGATTCCGACCCCGGTGGTCAGTTATCAGAGCCCGAACAGCACCGGCAATCTGCTGTTCAAGCCGAAGTCGGGCCAGACCGGCACGGCGACGATCACGGTCACGGTGAACAACGGCGGTGCGAGCAATAATATCGTGACGAAAAGTTTCGTGGTGACTGTAATCAACTTTGCCGACCTGCCCAAGATCACCCGCACACCAGCGGCCGCAGCGGCGCTGGCAGGCAAGAATATCGCCTTGTCCGTAGGCGCTTCCGGACAGTCGCTCAAGTATCAATGGAAATTCAACGGTATGAACCTGCCCGGGGCTACGTCCTCGACATTGAATCTGAAAAAGGTCATTGCGGCGGATACCGGCGCGTATTCAGTACAGATTTCCAACAGTTTGGGAATCACGAACAGTTTGCCGGCCGTGGTGACGGTGATCACGAATACCGCTCCGATTTTATCAACACCGGTGCAGGGAAACGGGCAATTCAGTTTCGAGGTTTCCGGCGTGCCTGGAGGAAAATATGTCATCGAGGCATCGGCAGATTTGCAGCACTGGAGCCCGGTTACGACCAATACCGCCCCGTTCACCTATAATGACACGAAAGTGGCGGGGTATAACCAGAAATTCTACCGTTCATATTACGTCGAACCTAAATAATCCTTAACCAAGTGTTGGCATTGCCGATGCTTAATAAAATGGTATGACATACAAACCAGCCACCATGAATCACAAACCTTGGTCCAGCAACGGGGCGAGCGCAGCTTCCTCCACCGGTTTTTTTGCCAAATTGCGGAACATGGTAAAGCTCGAAGTCCCAGTTGGTTACCAAGACGAGAATGGCTTTCACCTCGGCGTCAAGAGCGCGGAAAAAGAAGTGAAATGGCCGTCGGTTTGGTGATTAACAGGGACAATGAGTGTCCCATAGTCGACGCCGAGTGTTCGGTGTTTGGACACTAACTGGACAGTTGTGGTTATAATCTTGCCGATTTAAGTAATATTTCCTGGTCAAATTTTACCTTTTAGCCTTCAGAACGGGTATCTTCGGGTTGTAAATATTGTGTGGACATTTTCTTTGGTTTTGTATAATTTAAGGACATGGAGATTAGTTCACTGCGGCTAATCGAGTCTTTTTATCCGCCTGGTTTCGCTGGCAACAGCGATTTGCATGGGGCGGACAATTTGAGTTTATAGTCGTGCTCAGTGGCAATTTTTTGAACTCAAAATGCAAACCCCTCTTCCATCATGGTTCAGCGCCCGCACTAAGCCCAAGCATGAGCACATTGCGGCGGCGAACCTGCGCAAAAATCTGGGTTTGGAGGTTTTTTCACCCCGCCTACGGCTGGAAAAATTGACCCGTCGCGGCCTGGTCAACGTCACAGAACCCCTTTTTCCATGCTATATTTTCGTGCGTTGCTTGCTTGATGAGCGGATGACTGACATCCAGCACTCCGTGGGGGTGAATAAGATGGTCAGTTTCGGCGGGGTCATTCCGCAGGTGCCTGACCAGATCATTCTGGAATTGCAGGAATGCTTTGAAAATGAGGAAATCCTCCAGGTCCACAACCAGCTTGAGCCGGGCGATGAGGTGACAGTGGCCGACGGCGCGTTTGCGGGAATGAGCGCATTAGTGCTGAAAACGCTTCCAGCCAAGAAACGGGTGCAAATCCTGCTAGACATCTTGGGCCGTCCTGCCACTGTAGAAGTGGGACAGGACGCGGTGACGTTAAAAAACAGTTCACTAGCCGCCCTCGTGCCGGCTTTGGCTGTGACGGCACAACGGGGAAGGCTGTTGCCGTGAAAGCACAGCCGTACAACTTGAAAGAACATTCCGCCAGCGGTGGAATAGTTAAGTTCGGTTTGCAATTCTGCAAACGAACAAGTGCGGAGCCTTGCCAATGAAAGGAACCAGCGAAAACGGAATCCCGCCATGGAAACGTGTGCTTGATTGCACATTGATCCTGCTGGCGTTTCCGCTGTTGGTGCCGTTGATGGGCGTCATCGCGCTCATCATCCGGATCAACTCGCCCGGGCCGATTCTCTTCCAGCAGCAGCGGATGGGTTATCGGGGCC
>DATHOG010000002.1:0-13144 GCA_035485115.1 Candidatus Sulfotelmatobacter sp.
ATTCTAAATCTTGACTTGCCGGCGCGGCGCGGTAAATTTTATTTGAGCGATGAAACTGCGCAACCATACCGAAGACCAGCACCTGACCGATCAGTTGGGGGCGACCGGTTTGCGCCTGACGCCCCAGCGGCAGCAGGTCTATGACGTGCTGGTGCAAAAACGCGATCATCCAACCGCCGAGGAGGTTTTCATCCGCGCGAAGAAGGCGATGCCGGAGATTTCGCACGCCACGGTTTATAACTGCCTCGATGCGCTGGTGAAATCCGGCCTGGCACGGCAGGTCACCGTGGACCGCGGCGCGACGCGGTTCTGCCCCAACATGCACGAGCACGGCCATTTTCATTGCGACGAATGCGAGGCGGTGGTTGACGTGGATCTGCCCGCGCAATCGCTGCTGCTGCCGCGCGGATTCAAGCCGCTGCGTTATGAGATCGCCGTCCACGGCCTTTGCCCGGACTGCGCGAAGAAAAAGTAATTTTTCAGTTTTCCATTTTCCATGAGTACCGATACCGAGACAATTGAGAGCCTGGTCAAACAGGAATACAAGTACGGCTTTGTCACCGACGTCGAATCCGAGTCCACGCCGCCCGGGTTGAGCGAGGACACCATCCGCCACATCTCCGCCAAGAAAAAGGAACCGGCGTGGCTGACCGACTGGCGTATCAAATCCTTCCGTTACTGGCAGACGATGAAGGAGCCGACGTGGCAGTTCGTCAAGTATCCGAAAATCGATTTTCAGGCCATCAGCTATTTCTCGCAGCCCAAGCCGAAAGGTGATGCGCCCAAGAGCCTGGATGAGGTTGATCCGAAACTGCTGGAGATGTATGAGAAGCTCGGCATCCCGTTGCGCGAACGCGGCCGGCTCGCCGGTGTGGCGGTGGACGCGATCTTTGATTCGGTATCCGTCGGTACAACCTATCGCGAGGAACTCGCCAAGAAAGGCATCATCTTCTGCTCGTTCAGCGAAGCGGTGCTGGAGCATCCCGAGCTCGTCAAAAAATATCTCGGCTCGGTGGTTCCCTACACGGACAACTATTACGCCGCGCTGAACAGCGCCGTGTTCACGGACGGTTCGTTCTGCTACATCCCCAAGGGCGTGCGCTGTCCGATGGAGCTTTCGACGTATTTCCGCATCAACGCCGCGAAGTCCGGCCAGTTCGAACGTACGCTCATTATCGCCGATGAAGGCGCAAGCGTCAGTTATCTCGAAGGTTGCACCGCGCCGATGCGCGATGAGAATCAACTGCACGCGGCGGTGGTGGAACTGGTCGCGCTCGACAATGCAAAAATTAAATATTCAACGGTCCAAAACTGGTATCCCGGCGACGAAAACGGCGTTGGCGGCATCTATAATTTCGTGACCAAGCGCGGCCTGTGCAAAGGCAAAAACGCGCATATCACCTGGACACAGGTGGAAACCGGCTCGGCCATCACCTGGAAATATCCAAGCTGCATCCTGCTCGGTGAAGGTTCCAAGGGCGAATTTTATTCCGTCGCCGTCGTGAACAACATGCAGCAGGCCGACACCGGCACGAAGATGATCCACATCGGCAAAAACACGAAGAGCACCATCATCTCCAAGGGTATTTCCGCCGGCAAAGGCCAGAACAGCTATCGCGGCCTGGTGGAAATCCGCAAGAGCGCGGGCGGTGCCCGCAACTTTTCGCAGTGCGACTCGATGTTGATCGGCAACAAATGCGGCGCGCACACGTTCCCCTACATCGAGGTGAAAAACACCACGTCAAGGGTGGAGCATGAAGCGACGACCTCGAAGATCGGCGAGGACCAGATTTTTTACTGCAACCAGCGCGGCATCGAAACGCAGGACGCGGTGAACATGATCGTGAACGGCTTCTGCAAGGAAGTCTTCAAGGAACTGCCGATGGAATTCGCGGTCGAAGCGCAAAAACTTCTGGGCGTGAGCCTCGAGGGAAGTGTCGGCTAAAAATCCTCCTCGTCGTCGTTCTCATTGTCATCCTCAATTTTGATTTATGAGGATGACGATGAGGAAGAGGATGAATAAAAATTTACATGAGCAAGCAACCTATTCTTGAAATCAACAATCTTCACGCCGGCGTGGAGAACAAAAAAATCCTGAAGGGCTTCAGCCTGACGATCAATGCGGGCGAAGTCCACGCGTTGATGGGCCTCAACGGCAGCGGCAAGAGCACGCTCGCCGCCATCCTCGCCGGGCGCGAAGGCTACGACGTGACCGAGGGCACCGTGAAATATCTCGGTGAAGACCTGCTGGAACTCGACCCTGAGGAACGCGCGCGCAAGGGCGTCTTCCTCGCGTTCCAGTATCCGGTCGAGATTCCCGGCGTGAACAGCACCTATTTCCTCAAGGCCGCGCTGAACGAGATCCGCAAGTCCAAGGGCGAGCAGGAGCTGGACGCAATTGAATTCCTCAATCTGGTGAAGGACAAAATCAAATTGCTGGAGTTGAACGAAGATTTGCTGAAACGTTCCGTGAACGAAGGTTTTTCCGGCGGCGAAAAGAAGCGCGCCGAGATTTTCCAAATGGCCGTGCTGGAACCGAAGCTGGCCATCCTGGACGAGACTGATTCCGGCCTGGACATTGACGCGCTCAAGGTCGTCAGCAGCGGCGTGAACAAGCTCAAGCGCCCCGATTCCGCGCAGCTCGTCATCACGCACTATCAGCGGTTGCTGAATTACATCATCCCGGATTTCGTGCATGTCATGGCCGACGGCCGCATCGTGAAATCCGGCGGCAAGGAACTCGCGCTCGAACTCGAAGCCAAGGGCTACGAGGCGATCGTGAAGGCGCAATAATTTTGGGACAAACAAACACCGCCGACCGGACAATCCGGTTCGGCGGTGTTTGATTTTAAGGACTGACAATTTATTCTTCATGCCCGTCCGGCCCGCCGCCGTCGGGGCTGCCGGGATAACACCAGAGCCGGTTCTTATTGGTGTCCGCGACATCTGCATACCACTGGTTCAGTTTGATGTAATCCACCACACCGCCGAAGGCGGCCTGGATGCCGCCACTCTGATGCCGGCCGCTCACACCTTCAGCCGGCCAGTTGGCGCCGTCGTTGAAATATCCGGGATGTTTTTCATCGGTCTCCCAAAACGCGCAGTCGGACGGTCGCATCGCGGAAAGTTTCTCCGGTGGATATTTGAAAAAATTAAACCCGATCACCGCGCCATTCATGGCGTAACTGGAAATCTGTTGCGGCCGGTCGATAAATCCCGGGACGGTCGGGCCGTCCATCGGGCAAAAATAAAGGTTCGAGTTTTGCAGGGTCGGCCACAGCAGTCCGGTTTTCACCTGAAAGACCGGGCTGTTTTCATCCGGTTGATAGAGCCAGCCGGTGATCGAGCCGATGCCTTTATCCCAATTTGGCGGCGGCAACACATCGTTATCGTCGCCGGCATAGACGTGGGCCGCCGCGATGATTTGCTTGAGGTTGTCGATATCGGTGGCTTTCGCGGCGTGGTTCTTTGCCTGGCTGAGAACCGGCAGCAACAGCGCGGCCAAAACCCCGATGATGGCGATGACCACCAGCAGTTCCACCAAGGTGAAAGCCTGTCGCAGTTTCATGGAGTGCCTTAAAAACTCCCGATGCCGATCCAGTCCGGCCTTTCCGAACAAATGAGTTCCGGATTCTCGGCCTGAAATCTGGGGTTGATCTTTAAGGTAATCCGGCCGTGTGAATCAGCGACATAATTTTTTGCCCCTTCCTTGGTCGCGATGGTGACGTTCGCCTTGCCCGCGCCCGCCTTGGGAAAAACCAGCGCCACGGCATTGACGGTGCCGGGAAACATCGACGCCGACTGGCCGAAATCTTTCTCCGCCATCTCGTTGGCGCGGACCGCGGCCTTGTTCGCTTCATCGACGGCATTAACCAGGACAGCGTAACGAAAACTGATGCCTTCCGGCCGGGGCACATAGACCCAATAGCCCAATCTCAACGTGCCCTTCGGCTGGTCGGAAACGACAAACGGATTTTCCCGGCGCAGATTGTCGTCGCACGGGAAATCGAGAAGCTTTCCCTTTTCACCAAGCTGTATGGGAATATTCCCTTTGTTGGTGCTCTGGATCGACAAATGAATGTCCTGCGGGCGCACACCCTTCAGGCTTGACCCGACGAGGACGTGAAACACAAGGTTGGTGGGATTGATGCTTTGCTCGAACAGCCGGCCGTCTTCGAGCATCTTGTAGGGAATTTTCGCCACCGGTTTTTCGTCAGGCTGGGCGAACAAGGTCGCCGTGCCGGCGGCCAAAATAATTACCGTGCCGACGATCATGGTTGTTTTCAGGTTGTTCCATAGCATTGTTTTCATGGTTTGTTTCACAAGGATCAGGGTTGAAGCGGTGGCCGCCGCGCCTTTTGAAGCGGCGATCACGGAAATGGTTTTGGCGAGGCCAACCGGGGCGGCCTGCACGGAGTTGGCCGAGACTGCGCCGGCGATCGCCGCAGCGGTCAAGGCCACGCCGCGTTTGCTGAAAATTTTCCGCAGCTTCTCCAGCGCGCGGTTGGCGCGTTTCCGGGCGGTTTCCTCGTCCAGCTTTAGCGCGGCACCGATTTCGGCGGCGGTCTTGTTTTCAAAGTAACGCATGGCCAGAACCGCCCGGTCGGTCACGCCCAGTGAAGCCATCGCCTCGTCCAATAACGGTTCCAATTGTGTCCACGCGGTTGAAGAATCGTCCGGTTGGGATTGCATGACAGCCTCCTTTTCTCGTTGTGCCCGGCGGATGCTGGTGCGGATATGGGCGTTTGCCGCATAACGCGTGGTCAGCAACAGCCAGCCGGCCAGTCCCGGATGCCGCGCGACCTGTCCGGCCTTTCGCGCCAGCACGATGAACACGGCCTGGGTCACGTCCTCGGCGATCTGCGGGTCGCGCACCTGCCGGCGGGCGGCGGAATATACCACCCCGACGTGACGTTGCACGAGCGTGGCAAAGGCGGATTCCGCGCCGGTGCGGGCGTATTCCTGAAGCAGGGCGGTGTCGTCCATCGACATCATTCACTCATAAACGCCCGCCAAAGGCAAAACGGGACATCCCTTGTGAAATTATTTTCACCAGGCGGACTTTTTGTTAAGCTTCGCGCATGAAATTATCGGAAGAACAACGGCAGCGGGTCACGGCGTGGATTCTTGAAGGTGCGAAGCTTTCGGAAATCCAGAACCGCCTCGCGGCCGAATTTGGCATCAAGCTGACCTACATGGAGGCGCGGTTTCTCGTGGACGACCTGAAGCTCGTGCCGAAGGACCCGGAGCCGCCGAAAGTTGTCGTCCCGCCCGCCGCGCCGAAACCACCCGAAGCCGCCGCGCACCCGGCGACACTCTCCGACGAAGTAGTGCCGGAAGGCGACGAGGCGGCGCTGCCGCCCGCGGCATCCAAGGTTTCCGTGGTGGTGGACCAGATCACGCGACCGGGTTCGCTCATCAGCGGCAAGGTGACCTTCAGCGATGCGCAGCAGGCGGACTGGTATCTCGACCAGATGGGCCGGCTGGGCCTGGTGCCGAAGCAGCAGGGTTACAAGCCGTTACCAGCGGACGTGCAGGATTTTCAGATGGCCCTGCAGCGCGAGGTGCAAAAGCTGGGGTACTAAAGTTTTAAAAAACGCGCGCTGCGTTTTGGCGAATTATGAACGGTCAGCGGCTCTGCTAGTTTTCGCGAAGATAGAAATGTGCAACTGCTGTTCCTTCTCCCCAAGGGAGAAGGTCAGGATGAGGGGAAAGGCGGCGTTCATTTCAAATTGTGCGGGCCTGAAATTTGGATAACCACTTCCCCCTCACCCCGGCCCTCTCCCTTGGGGAGAGGGAGAAACGCTCGCAGCGTCTCGACATTGAACGCGCCGGGTGGTTCAGGGGGCAATGCGTGAATTTTTTGGGACGCCGGCACGGCGTCCCTCCCAAAAAGTTTTTCACTTCTTCACCGTGTTCAGCAAATTCTGCATCAAGTTTTCGGGGAGCGTCGTTGATTGCAGCCAGGTTGATGCCGCGGTCGGGTCCGTGCGCAGCCACTGGCGCGCGACATTTTGGATCGCGTTATTGCGCTGGTTATCATCCGTCAGCGCGGCGGCGAACGGCGCCGCCAGGTCGGGATACTGCCCCGAAGTATTATTGACGTAAGTCTGTATCGCCTTCTGCTTCGCGGCATCGTCCGGCAACGCGGAGAGCCAGGTGCCGGCGGCCGCCGGATCGTCGCGCGCCCAGTCTTGCACCACGGAGTTGATCGCCTGCGGGCGCGAGTCGCCGGTGAAACCCTGCGCCCACTGAGACGCGGCGGCGGGATCGGCCTGCATCCACTGATTGATGACGGACATGGCGGCCGCGCTCTGGGTGGGGCTGGCCGGCAGGCCCGCGACGTACGTGGCGGCGGCGGCGGGATCGTTCGCGGCCATGCCGGAGACGAGGCCTTTCAAAAAGGCGTTTTTGCTGTCGCCGTCCGGCATGTTCGCCAGCGCGGCCTGCGCGCCGGCAAGATCATTTTGCGCCCACTGGTTCGCGGCGTTTTGCTCAAAAGAATTTTGCTGGCTGCCGGCGGGCAGGCTTTGCGCGTATTGCAACGCGGCCTGCGGGTCGTTCTGCGCCCACTGCGAACTGATGGCATTGATGGCGCTGTTTTTCGCCTGGCCGTCGGGCAGGTTTTGCGCCCACTGCAAGGCGGAGGTCACGTCCGACTGCGCCCAGGAGTTGGCGATGGAGTTGATGAAATTATCGCGCGACTGGCCGGCGGGCAACGTGGCGGCAAAAACGGCGGCGGCCTGCGGGTCATTTTGCGCGAGCTGCCAGCTGACATTCATGAGCGTATTTTGCTTGGTCTGGCCTTCCGGCAACGTCTTGATCCAGTCCATGGCGGCCTGCGGATCGGATTGCGCCAGGGATTGAGCGATCTGAAAAGCCGCATTTTGCAGCGCGCTGGCGGGGAGCAAGGCGGCAAGCTGCACGGCCGTTTGCGGATTTTGCCACGCAATCTGTTGCACGACATTTTCCAAAACTTTCGTGCGTTCCGTGCCGGCGGGGAGGTCCTGCGCGAATTTCACCGCGGCATCGGGGTCGGTCGAAATCCAGCCGTTGATAAGGCTGCTGAGCAAATTATTTTTGTTTTTGCCATCGGGCATGCCTTGCACGAACTGCATGGCGGCCTGCGGATCCTGCTGCGCCCATTGCTGGGCGATGCTGCCCAACGCCTGGGTTTTTGCCAGGCCGTCCGGCATTTGGTTTGCGTAGGCCATCGCGGCAGTCACATCCGTTTGCGCCCATTGCGAGAGGACGCTGCTCAGGGCGTTGCGCTTGTCATTGGCATTGGTCAACTGGTTCGCCCAGGCCATGGCCGACTGCGGGTCGGTCTGCGCCCAGGCGGAGGCGATGGCCTGATAAGCCGAGGCGCGTTGCTGGCCGGTCAACTGCGCGGCGGCGGCGATGGCGGCGTTCGGGTCTTTGGCCGCCCACTGCGAAAAAATTTGGGACATGTAGCCGAAGCCCCAGTTCCGCGATTTGTCCGCGCCGGTTTCCTTGGCCAAATCAAGGGCTGCCTGCGGGTCTTTGGCGGCCATCGCAGTGATGATGTTGTTCAACACCTGATCGCGGAGCTGGCCTTTGGGCAGTTGCTTCGCCCATGCCGCCGCCGCCTTGGGATCTTTGTTGGCCCAGGCGGCGGCAACCATGCCGATGGCCTGGTCGCGTTCCTGACGCGTCTTCAGGGAATTGGCGTAGGCCATGGCGGCCGACGGCTCGGCATCCGCCCAGCGGGAAAGCAAATTCCAACGGAACTGCGAGCGCTGCTGTTCCTTCAGATTTTTGTCGATGAAATGCAGCAGTTCGGGAATGTCCGCGACCTCCACATCGGCGAGCAGTTTCATCACTTCCTGTTGATTCTGCTGCCAGCCAAAACCGTAGCCCGCCGGAGTTTTCTTGCTGTATTCCAAAATCTTCGCCTCGATCTCTGCGAGCGTCAGTTTGCCCTTGGTTGAAGTGCCGGCGGCCAAATTGGTGTCGCCGGACGAGTTTGACGCCTGCGCCGGCAGTTTCATGAAAGCCGGCAGATTTGTTTGATCGGCGTCTGCCGGAGCCGTTGACGCGGCGGCTTTCCCTGTCGCCTGAGTTTTACCGAGCCAGTAACCGCCGCCCGCTGCACATACCACGAGCAGCAAAGCCAGAATGAATCCATTTTTCATAGCCTTTGAGGAGTCTGGGATTGGACCCGCCGAGTTTCCGTCCGTTCAAAAGGAAAGTCCAGCGGCAAAGGGAGGATAGCTAGGAAGGGTGAAAAACCAGGAGGAGGATGAGAACAAGGGCGATTTCCTGTTTCCCATCGTTTTCGCCGCCGAAAAAAATTGCGTTCGGTCCGCCGATTATTTAAGCTGCACGGCTCTTTAACTCAAAATTTACTGTGAATATCACCGTTGAAAATCTGGCCCCGTGCAAGAAGCTGGTGCGCGTGGAAGTGGACGTCAAATCCGTGGACGAAATCTTCGATACCATCACGAAGGATTTCCAAAAACAGGCCGCCCTGCCGGGCTTCCGTCCGGGCAAGGCGCCGCGCGACATGGTCGTGAAAAAATACGGCGCGGAGATCAAGGACGAGGCCAAGCGCAAGCTGATCGGCGAAAATTACCGCAAGGCGCTCGAAGATAAAAAGATCCAGGTGGTGGGCTATCCCGACATCGAGGAGATCCAGTTCGACCGCGGCCAGAACCTGATCTTTGCCGCGACGATCGAGACGGCGCCGGAGTTTCAACTGCCCGAATACAAGGGGCTGGCCGCCAAGCTGGAAACCAAGTCGGTGACGGACGCGGACGTGGACAAGGCGATCGACATGCTGCGCGGCCAGCACGCAAGCTTCAACATCGTGGCGCGCGAACTGAAAAACGGCGACATCGCGGTGGTGAATTACACCGGCACCTGCGACGGCAAGCCGATCACGGAGCTGGCGCCGACGGCGAAGGGCCTGACGGAGCAGAAAAATTTCTGGGTGGAGACGGAAGGCAATTCGTTCATCCCCGGTTTCGCCGCGCAACTCATCGGGGCCAAGGCCGGCGACAAGCGCACGGTGAACGTGGATTTCCCGGCGGACTTCGTCACGAAGGAGTTGCAGGGCAAAAAAGGCGTCTATGAGGTGGAACTGGCCGAGGTGCAGGAAAAGGTCCTCCCGGCGGTGGACGATGAACTGGCGAAGAAATTTGGCGCGGAAAACCTGGAAAAATTGAAGACCGGCGTCCGTGCGGACCTGGAAAACGAGCTGAAATTCGCGAAGTCGAAATCCGTCCGCCAGCAGGTAGTGCAACAGTTGCTGGAAAAATTGAATTTTGACCTGCCGGAGACGGCGGTGGCATCGGAAACGCGCAATGTGATCTATGACCTGGTGCGCCAGAACACCCAGCGCGGCGTGAACCGCGACCTCATCGAGCAGCAGAAGGACCAGATTTACGCGGCGGCGACCGGCAATGCGAAGGAACGGGTGCGCCTGTCATTCATTGTGCAGAAGATCGCCGAACAGGAAAAGATTCAAGTCTCGCAAGATGATGTCATCCGCCGGGCGCAGTCATTGGCGATGATGTACCAGATGCCGCTGGATAATTTCATCAAGGACCTGCAGAAACGCGACGGCGTGGGCGAGCTGTACCAACAGGTGCAGCACGAAAAAGTTCTGGAGTTGCTGGAGAAAAATGCCAGCATCACGGAATCCGCGACGGTGAAATAGCGCCCCGGCGAAATAGTTTTCTCCAGTCACCTTGCAGCCGTGAGCGGCGTCTGGATTCAGCAATGAGATTTTTAGCCGCCAGTTTGATTTTGGCCGCCGCGCTTGTGGCGCGGGCGCAGACGAACAGCGTCCGCGAAATGGCCCTGCAGGATTGCTTTGCCGAGGCGCTCACGCATAACTTCGACATACAGTACGAGCGATATGCACCGGACATCTCCCTGGATGAACTGAACGAGGCCTACGCCGGTTACGATCCGGAATTCACCCTTTCCGGCGAACACAGCCACAACCGATTCCCCGGTCCCAGTGATCTGGCGCTGACCAACGGCTATCCGTACCAGGACGAAAATACCTTTTCTTCCGGTCTCACCGGGGTGTTGCCGACGGGCGGGAGCTATAATTTTTCCGGGTCGGTGCAGGATATAACGACATTGGATAGTTCCGGCGGCAGTGCGGGGGTGGCGGTGACCCAGCCGTTGTTGAAAAACTTCTGGATCGATGGCACGCGCCTGGCCATCACGGCGGCGAAAAATAATCTGAAGCAGTCCGACCAGGCGCTGCGTTCACAGGTCATCACGACCGTCACGGCGGTGGAAGTGGCGTATTATGAGCTTATCTATGCCCGCGAAAACGTGAAGGTGCAGGAGGAAGCACTCGGGCTCGCGCAGCAGCAGTATAGCGATGACAAGGCGCGCGTGGACATCGGCACCGTGGCCCAATCCGGCGGCACGCTCGAACAGGACGAGGCCTCGGTGGCGCAGGACCGCGCGAACCTGATTGCCGCGCAGTTCGGCTTCGTGCAGGCGCAGAACACGCTGAAAAATCTCATCACGGACAAATACACCTCGTGGCATGACACCGACATCTCGCCGGGCACCATGGACGCGGTGAAACAGCTTTTCGATCTGCAGGACAGCTGGACCAAGGGGATGACCCAGCGGCCCGATCTGATCGAGGCAAAAATTGGCGTCGAACAGCAGGGCATCCAGTTGAAATACGACAAGAACCAGATCTGGCCGGAGATTGACCTCACGGGCAGCTACGGTTTCAACGGCGCAGGCCAGGAATTCAGCGATTCCCTCGGGCAGATACGGGCGGGCGACCGGCCGTATTACTCCTACGGGGCGCAGTTATCCGTGCCATTGAGCAACGCCCACGCGCGCAATGTCTACAAGGCGGACCGCGACGTGGACCGGCAGCTTTTACTCAAACTCAAGGAGCTGGAGCAGAACATTCTGGTGCAGATCGACAACGACGTGAAAAATGCGGAATCCACCTGGGAAAGCGTGGATGCCACCAGGGAGGCGCGCGTTGCTGCCGAGGCCGCGCTTCATGCCGAACAGGAAAAATACCAGGTCGGCAAAAGCACCACGTTCGTCGTGCTGCAACTGCAAAATACCCTGACCGCCGCGCGCAACGCTGAAATCCGCGCCATCGCGAACTACAACGAGTCCCTCGCCACCCTCGCGCAAGACGAGGGCAGCACGCTCGAACGCCGCCAGATTGACTTCAAGGTCAAGTGACCGCAATCTTCGCGGGGAATGATTTGGACCGGTTGACGGGATGGCGTTATGTTCTCCCTCACCCCGGCCCTCTCCCGCTGGGAGAGGGGGAAACGCTCGCAGCGTTTTGTCGCGAACCTGCAGCTGGATAAGTGAGGGGTTTTTGCAAAAAGACAGATGTTCAAACGCTGTTCCTTCTCCCGGCGGGAGAAGGTCAGGATGAGGGGGAAAGCGACGAACCCCCGGCCAAAGCCATAACATTTTTGGAAAGCACTGATGTCTGCGAAATTCTCCACCTCGTTTGAATTTGAACTTCCGCTCTGGCGCAACGGCATCGCGCGGATTGCCGGCGTGGACGAGGCCGGGCGCGGCCCGCTCGCCGGCCCGGTCGTGGCCGCGGCGGCGGTCCTGCCCGCCCGCTGGGCGGAAACGGGGTTGCCGGAACCGCTTTCCGGCCTGAACGATTCCAAGCAGCTCACCGAAATCCAGCGCGAAACGTTTTTTGAATTCATCACCGCGTGCGGCGAGGTCGAATTTGCCATCGCGGAAGCCGACGCAGGAGTCATCGACGAAATCAACATCTTGCAGGCCACGCACCGGGCGATGAACGAGGCACTGGCGAAGTTGAGTCCCCTGCCCGCCCACGCCCTCGTGGACGGACTCCCCGTGCGCACGCTGCGCCTGCCACAGACGGCCATCGTGAAGGGCGATGCCCGGAGTTATTCCATCGCCGCCGCCAGCGTGCTCGCCAAGGTCACGCGCGACCGCGCGATGCGGCGGTTCCACGAACAATATCCCGGTTACGGATTCGCCGAACACAAGGGCTACGGCACGGCGAAACATCTGGCGGCGATTGAAAAACTGGGCGCGTGCCCGATCCACCGGATGACGTTCGCGCCGCTGAAACCGGAGGAGCCGGAATTAATTTAGCCACAGAGTTTCACAGATGAAATACAGATGGAAAATTTGGCGGGATTAAAAATGAATCTGCTCGAAAAACTGAAGGCAAAATTATCCCCCGAGCTGAAGCCGGAACACCTGCGACGCGGCGAACTGGGCGAACGGGCGGCAAAAAAGGTTTTACAGCAACGCGGCCTGAAATTTCTGGCGGCGAATTTTGCCTCCGCGCGCGGGGAGATCGATTTGATTTTCCGCGATGGCGATTGTCTTTGTTTCATCGAGGTCAAGGCTCGGTCATCCGAGGAATGGACGCGGCCGGCCGCCTTCGTGGACGCGCGCAAAAGAAGGTTGCTTTCGCAAACGGCGCTGGATTACCTCGCCAAGTTAAAAAATCCGGAGGTTAAAATCCGTTTCGATATAGTGGAGGTTCTGCTGGCGGATGGCGGGGTGCGGGAGGTCCGGCATCTGCCGAACACGTTTTCCTTGAGCAAACCGTATCGGTACGGGTGAGGGAAAACGGAGTGTTGCCCGCCCCCATGAGCCCAAATAGGGTGGGACGAGCACCTCACCCCGGACCTCCCCCGGAGTGTGGCCGTCCCGGCCACTGCAACATCCGATTCACGAATATCCTAAAATGCTTGGAGCTTCGGTCGTTAGATCATTGCAGCGCCCGAGGACGGGCGCACTCCGACGCGACCCGCCTTCGTTGGACTTCGGCGTGGCAAGAGAGGGAGAAACGTTCGCGGCGTCTCGACCCTGGAATGCGCCGGGGGTTCAGGGTCGGATGATTTTATTTGCTTGCAGTCGTGTGGCGGCGGGCAGAGCTTGTCGTAAATCATGGAATGGAACTGGCATACGGCGGTGAATGTCTTGTTGCTCGCGATCATCGCGGGCTTGGTGGTGTGGCTTTTGATCCATTCATTCAAAAACAGCGAATCGCCCGCCCTGCTGATTTTCAAATGGGGAATGACCCTGCCCATCGTCGCGTTTCTGTGGCTGAAAATCGGGCCGATGATTCCGCAAGGTGGCGCCGATACCATCGGCGGGATGATCATTGGCG
>DATHOG010000003.1:0-100302 GCA_035485115.1 Candidatus Sulfotelmatobacter sp.
CGTCATGCCGTTTTGCACATGATCCAGAATCGTCGCGCCCACGTAAAATCCGTTAGGGGCCTCCGAAACTTTCACACCGCGACCATCGGCCAAAACTTTCGCCCCCTGTTTTTCACCGAGGGAAATCAACTCCTGCACGCGATCAGCATGTTGCCGGGTGATGACCGCGCCCATGTCCGGCTGTGCGTCACGGTCGGTCGGGCCGACCTTGATCCGGCGCGTCGCCTCGACGAGCGTCGGCAAAACCGTTTTTTCCGCGCCGCCGACCACGACCGCAGTCGAGCCGGCCATGCAACGTTCGCCGGCGCAACCGAACGCAGCCTCGATGACACCGCGCGTGGAATTTTCCACGTCTGCATCGGGCATGATGATGACGTAGTTCTTCGCCCCGCCATTGGATTGCACGCGCTTGCCGTGCTTGGTGCCGATTTCGTAGATATACCGGGCAATCGGCGTGGAGCCGACGAACGAAATGGCCTTCACCTTGGGATGCGTGAGCAAGGTGTCCACGACTTCACGACCGCCATGAACGATGTTCAGCACGCCCTTGGGCAGGCCGGCTTTTTCCAGAAGCTTCGCGATCTTGAGGGCCGTGAGCGGCACCTTTTCACTCGGCTTCAGCACAAACGTATTGCCGCACGCGATGGCGATGGGATACATCCATAACGGCACCATCGCAGGGAAATTGAACGGCGTGATGCCCACGCAAACGCCGAGCGGCTGGCGGATGGCCTCGCAATCAATACCGCGCGCGACGTTTTCCAGCACTTCGCCCATCATCAACGACGGTACGCCGAGCGCGAACTCGATGACTTCCATGCCGCGCTTCACGTCACCGCGCGATTCCACCAGCGTCTTGCCGTGTTCACGCGTGTTGCAGCGGACGATGTCCTCGAAATTATCTTCCATCAACATCTTGAAACGGCCAAGGATGCGCGCGCGTTCGACCGGTGGCGTTTCCATCCACGCGGGAAATGCGGCGTGGGCGGCTTCGACGGCCGCGTTCGCATCGGCCACGCTGCCGACCGGGCATTCAGAAATCACTTCGCCGATGGACGGGTTAAAAACCGGCGTGCGCGCGGTTTTGGAATCAATCCATTCGCCGCCGATTAAATTGGGACAGGGTTCGAGTTGCATAATAATAAAATTTTTTTAATTGGTCGCCTGGTTGACGGCGGCAAAAAAAGCGCGGAGTTTTCCGGCATCCAATTTGTCGTTGGTGCGCACGCCGCTGCACAGGTCGAGGCCGAACGGTTCAACCGCGGCGATGGCGTCCGCGACATTCGCCGGCGTAAGGCCGCCCGCCAAAAAAACCGGCACGCGTACCGCGTCGCGGATGCGGCGGCTCAACGTCCAGTCGTGCGTGCGTCCCGTGCCGCCGAGTTCCTTGACGGCGAGGCGCAAATTGCCGGAATCGAGCAAAAGTGCGTCCACATGTATGGCCGCGGCGATGGCGTAATCAACTGATTCCTGGCCGTCCACATGGACGACCTGCACCAGGGCGATGCCGGGCAATGCTTCGCGCAACGGCGGATAAACCGTGGCGGGCAGATGATCGCAAAGCTGGAGCGTATTCGTGCGGCACCGGCGTTGTTGCGAAACGATGGCTTCCGGCGAACGCTCGCTGGTCAGCAAAAATGTGGCGACGGGCGGCGGCACGGTCGCGGAAATTTCCGTGATGGTCGCTTCCGAAACCACGCCCGGTCCGCTCGGCATGGCGGAAACCAGACCCACCGCCGCCGCCCCGCAGGCGATCGCCAGCGCCGCTTCCGCGGGCGACTTGATGCAGCAGATTTTTACTCGTGGGCGAATGGGCATGGCTTGTCGATTTGCTCCCGAACGAAAACTTTACCGCGCGAGGTCATTCGACTGTTTCACGAAATCATCGCCGCTCCATTCGCCGTCGGCCTGCACCATTTTTTTGGGCGCGGCGGCGGCGGCTTTTTGCGCGGCCTTGCGCTCGGCCTGGCGTTTCACGAGGTCGGCGTGCGTGGTGAAATACGGCAGCGACTTGCCTTTGAAATCAGCAATCGTGTTAAATTTATGCTTGTCCATGAAGGCGAGCAACTGCTCGCACATCGGTTTGACGTGTTCGTAGCCGAACTTCATCACGCCGGTGCAGACTTGTACGGTGTCGCCGCCGAGCAGAATAAATTCTGCCGCGTCATTGCCGTTTTCAACGCCGCCGATGGCGGAGAGCGAACGGCCGGGAAATTCAATTTCAATCAGCTTGGCAACCTCCATAACCATACGGAGTGCAATGGGTTTGACCGCGCGGGACGAATAGCCCCCGGGCGTCGTGTAGCCTTCCACACTCGGTTCAGGGCGGAGTGTTTCGAGATTCACTCCGATGACGCTGCGGATGGTGTTGATGGCCGCAATGCCATCGGCACCGCCGCGTAAAGCCGCCCGGCTCGGGTCTTCGATGTGCGTGATGTTCGGCGTCATCTTCGCCCAGAACGGGATTTTGGTCGCGCCTTTGACCCACGAGCAGACCTCTTCCAAAATTTCCGGGTCCTGGCCCATTGCGGCGCCCATCTTTCGTTCGGGCAGGCCGTGCGGACAGGAAAAGTTCAATTCAAACGCATCCACGCCGCAAGCCTGGCAGCGTTCGACGAGTTCGACCCATCGGTCTTTCGCGTATTCTTCCATGATACTCGCGATGAGCACGCCGTCCGGGTGCATGTCTTTGCACTTTTTGAATTCGTCCTCCCACAGCTTGAACGGACGGTCGCTGATCAGCTCGATGTTTTCCCAGCCGATGACCTCCTTGCCGTCGGTGGAATGCAGCTTGCCGTAACGCGGCGTGACGTTGATGACCTTGCTCGCGTCGAGCGACACCGTCTTGGCGATGACCGCGCCCCAACCTTCCTTGAAGGCGCGCGAAATGACGTTGAGATTCGTTCCCGGCGGTCCGGATCCAATGACAAAAGGATTCGGCAATTTGAGACCATCAACGGTCGTGGCTAATGTGGGCATACGGTTTTCCTTGTTTTGATACGCTTCACTTTTAACTCGCTTTGCGGCCATTGGCTACAATAATTTTTCGGAAAAGGAAAAATAACTTACGAACGTGAATTCCGCGCTCAACCCCAAACGAACCATTGCCGAGTTGAAGGAACTCCGCACGCTCACCGGCAATGAAAACGGCGCGCAACGCATCGCCTTCACGCCGATGTGGACGAAGACGCGCAAGTGGCTGCAAAAAAAACTTTCCGAACTGCCCGTCGAAACCCATCGCGACGCCGCCGGAAACCTCTGGTCAACGCTGCGCGGCGAATCCGAAAAATGCCTGTTCATCGGCGGTCACATGGACTCCGTGCCGAACGGCGGCTGGCTGGATGGCTGCCTCAATGTGATGGCCGGCCTGGAAATCCTGCGCCGCATCAACGCGCAATATCACGGCAAACCGCCCGTGACCGTGCGGCTCGTGGACTGGGCGGATGAAGAGGGCGCACGCTTTGGTAAAAGTTTGTTCGGTTCCTCCGCCTGTTCGGGAAATCTGGACATGAACGAGGCGCGCGGCTTAAAAGACAAGGCCGGCATCACTTTGCCTGACGCCTTAAAAAACGTCGGCATTGATTTCGAGCGCGTGAAGGATTCCGGCAAAGAACTAAAAAACGCCGCCGCATATCTGGAACTGCACATCGAGCAGGGTCCCGTGTTGCTGGACCTGGATTTGCCGCTGGGTGCGGTACTGGGCACATTCGGGGTGGAGCGCCATGCCATCACGTTTCACGGGCAGGCGGCGCATTCCGGCAGCACGCCGATGAACCGACGCAAGGATGCCTTCCTCGCCGCTGCGAAAATGAGTTCAGAAATTTATAAGATCGCCGAACTCAGCGGCAATGGCGTTTGCACGATTGGTTCCTGCACGACCAGGCCGGGCATTGTCACGAGCGTCGTCGAAGAATGCCGGATCACCTTGGACCAGCGCCATTTGGATTCCACTAAACTTGCAACCATGCTGGCCGGGGCCAAAGCTGCCAGCGAAAAATTTGCCCGCGAAGGTAATGTGAAAGTTTCGTGGGAGCGCCTCTGGCAGATCGCTCCGCGTCCGTTCAATGACGAATTGATTTCATTCTGTGACGAGTCCATCCGGGAGACCTGCGGGAAATCGCATCGTCTGCCGAGCGGGCCGCTGCATGATGCAGCGGAAGTTGCGGCGGCGGGAATTCCCACTGTGATGATGTTCGTCCAAAGTTTGCATGGCATCAGCCACAACAAGATTGAGGACACCAAGGAGGAACATCTGGAACTGTGCGTCACCGCCTTTGACCGGCTGGCGGAAAAAACGATGCACTGGATCCATTCGCGTCGTTGAGGGTGAAAAGGCAAAATATTGTACCACTCACTCTATCCCCCCCGTTCGGGGGGCTGGCCCAAGGCGTGAGATCTGGTAATGATTTAGTTTCCGGTCCGCCTTCTTTGCGAAATTTGGCAATGCAAATGTCGTTCGCAAATTGACGCCGCGCACCGGCGTGGCTAGGATTCTCCCACCGACTTCCCGTCGATGGCATCGCACGGCGTCAGGTGCAAGGTGAATCGTATTCGAGACGGCTGTAACACGGCTGCATTTTATGAGCGAACAAATTTTGTCTGAAAACCAGTCCGCCAAAGCCGGCTACAACCGTTTCCTGCTGTTCGTGGCCGGCCTGGGCGGGCTCCTGTTTGGCATCGATGTGGGCATTGTCTCCGGGGCGCTCCCATATTTGGAAGACACGTTCAAGGATGCAGCAACCAATACAACACTTACTTCCAATCAAACTTCTTTCATCGTCGCGGCATTCTATCTGGGCGGAGTTTTTTCAACCCTTTTTGCAGGGATGCTCTCCGACTTGCTCGGGCGTAAAACGATGATGGTTTTCAGTGGCATCCTATTTTCCATCAGCGTTCCCATCATCGCCTTGTCCCACAGCTACAACGCCCTGATCCTGGGCCGGATCTTGCAGGGATGCAGCGGCGGGTTGATGGGCATCTCGGTCCCGCTATATCTGGCCGAATGTTTGAGCGCCGGCACACGCGGCAAGGGCACGGGTGTTTTCCAGTGGCTCCTTACGTTGGGCATTTTCGCTGCCGCGATCATCGGGTTTGTTTTCAGTGGAAAAGTGGACGCGGTGGCCAAGCTTGGCGATGCGCAAAGGCTCTTTGCGCTGAAAGATGCCGCCTGGCGCGGGATTTTTTGGGCGACGCTGGCACCGGGAATCGTTTTTGTTTTATTGGCTTTCATGGTTTCGGAATCGCCGCGCTGGCTTTTCCGCAAGGGAAAAAAAGATGCCGCCCGTACCGCGCTGTTGCGGTCGCGCACGGAAAGCCAGGCGGAGATCGAATTACGCGAGATGGAGGAAACCGCCGCCGCGGATAAAAATAAATCCTCGCAAGCGCTGGCAAACGATTCGCTCTTCCAGCGTAAATACATCCTGCCTTTCGTGCTGGCGTGCATCATCCTCGCTTGCAACCAGGCCACGGGTATCAACTCGGTCATCGGTTACAACACCACGATCTTTATCCAGGCCGGTCTCGGAGATTATGGGGCGCATGTCGGCGGCGTGATACAGACGGGCGTTAATTTTCTCGCGACCATTGTGGCCATCGCGCTGGTGGACAAAAGGGGTAGAAAATTTTTGCTCTCGCTCGGCCGCGCGGGGGTCATCATTTCAATGCTCGCCGTCGGAATGGTTTTCAAAAAGGCCGAAGCTCAACGCGTGGATGTGAAGGACTTCGTGCAAACGATGGTCGTCGCCACCAACCAGACGGCACAGATCACATTCGACGGCATCACCGAGGCGATGAATCGCACCGCCCTGCAGCCGGTCAAAACCGATTCCCGGCCGTGCACGCTGGTCGTGATCTATTCCTACGGCGATTTTCGTGCCGCGTCCAAAGTCATCCGCTCCGACGATACGAATTCCAGTATTTCCATCGAGCGGGCGAGCTGCGTTCCCGCCGGGACCAGTGCGCTCACGAAAATTGCCACAACGATACAACATCCCTTCAGTGATCTGGGAAAATCCCGCACCGCGCCGTTAAAGATCGAGCATGCCATCATCACGCCCGTGCCGAGCGAGGCGAACGGCTGGCTTACGGCGATTTTGATCTACTGTTTCATGGCATCGTTCGCCGTCGGGCCGGGCGTGTGCGTCTGGCTGGCGCTGTCCGAGTTGATGCCCACGCGCATCCGCAGCAACGGCATGAGCTTCGCGCTGCTCATCAACATCGCCATTTCCACGACCATCGCGGCGATGTTTCTGCCGACCGTGGGTGAATACGGTTACTCGGCCATGTTCTTCGTTTTCGCCGGCTGTACCGTGGTCTATTTTGTGACCGCAACTTTTTTCCTGCCGGAGACGAAGGGAAAAACTTTGGAAGAGATCGAAGAGCATTTTGAGGGTAAACATCGATGAAATTTATTTTGAAAACCATTTATTGTATCGCGGTTTTTTCTGCGGGTTGCGCGCTGGCCGGCGCCGCGGATGAAATTAACGTCATACCGCAGCCGCAAAGCGTGAAGATGCTGGCCGGCGAATTTGAGCTGACGCCGGAAACCAAAATCACCTTCACCGAAGGCAAGTCGGAGGCAAATTTGCTCGCCGCTACGCTGCGAAAATCCACCGGCTATAAATTGCCCGTGAAGCCGGATACCGGTTCGCCGGCCGCGAGCGAAATAACTATTTTGGTGGACAGCAACCTGCTCGCAACGCTTGGAAGCGAGGGCTATGAACTATCTATCAGGCGGAATTGGATCAACATCACCGCCCCGACGACCGCGGGTCTGTTTTACGGCTCGCAAACGGTGCTGCAACTACTTCCGCCGGAAATCTTTTCAACGAACGTCGTGAAGGATTTCGATTGGAAAGTCCCTTGCGCCGATATTTCCGATTCCCCGCGTTTCGGCTGGCGCGGTTTCATGCTCGATGTCAGCCGTCATTTTTTCACGAAGGTGGAAGTTGAAAAGACTCTCGATTTGATGGCGCTCTACAAGTTGAACACGTTCCACTGGCATCTTGTGGATGACCAGGGCTGGCGCATCCAGATCAAAAAGTATCCGAAGCTCACCTCGGTCGGCGCCTGGCGCAAGGGGGTCGATTGGGGGTTTCCCTCGAATTCCGCGACGGCGTACGACAAGCATGGACGGTACGGCGGTTTTTACACGCAGAAGGAAATCCGCGAGGTCGTGGCCTACGCCGCCGCGCGGCACATCACGATCGTTCCCGAGATCGAGATGCCCGGCCATTCGACCGCGGCGCTTGCGGCCTATCCGCAGTACAGTTGCACCGGCGGACCGTTTGACACCGACCACGATACCAGCGGCATGCACGGCATTTTCGACGTGAGCAATGAGGCGACTTACGTTTTTCTCGGCAATGTTTTGCGCGAGGTTTCAAAATTGTTCCCCGGCAAATTCATCCATATCGGCGGCGACGAAGTGCCGAAGGACACGTGGCACAATTCGCCCGCGTGCCAGGCGTTGATGAAAGCCCGGGGTTTGAAGAATGAAAAAGAGTTGCAGGCGTATTTTACGGCACGCATCGAGAAGATCGTCAACGGTTACGGCAAAAACATCATCGGCTGGAGCGAGATCCGCGAGGGCGGCCTGACGCCGAGCGCGGCGCTTATGGATTGGATCGGCGGCGGGGCGGAATCTGCCTCGAGCGGCCACGATGTCGTGATGACGCCGACCAAGTACTGTTACTTTGACCATTACCAATCCACCAATCGTGCCATCGAGCCCAAGGCCATCGGCTACAAAGAGGCAAAACCTTCTGTCCTGACGCTGGAAAAAGTTTATGAATTTGATCCCATCCCGACCAACGTGCCGGCGGAATATCAATCTCGTATTCTCGGCGGCCAGGCAAACCTGTGGGCGGAATACGTTCCCAATTTTCGTCACGCCGAATACATGATGTTTCCGCGCCTTGGCGCGCTGGCCGAGGCCGACTGGTCTCCCAAGGACACTCGCGACTGGGATAATTTCAAAGCTCGTACCGCCGTCAATGAGAAGCGTCTCGATGCGATGGGCGTGAATTATCGTCCGCTTTCGACACCTCAGTGAAATGAATTCGATCATGGAAAAGTTCCCCGCGCCGCTGGATGAAAATTTTCAACCGGCGGTGTTGTTCAATCGCAACTACGTCGCAGCCGCCAAAAAATCCGGGCGCGCCGTGCCGCTGGTCATCGGGCTGGAGCGCGAAAACAAACTGGTCTCACGCTTCGAAACGGCGGTGATGCCGGATGCCGACGCGGTGACCTTGCGCTATGTCGAAAGGCTGGTGAAATTTTTGTTGTGGGCCTGGGGCGGCGGAAAACTCTACATCGGCGGACCAAAAAAAATCGGCATGGCCATCGCCAAAATCTATTCGCCGCGTGGCGCGCGAAAGTTTGACTTTGAGATGATGACGCTCGCCTACGCGAAAAAGTTTTCCGTCGTGGTCACCACGCCGGAAAAGGTCCCGGTGGCGAAGGAATCCAAGATCGCGGCGGGCGGGCATCTCAAAGGCTGCCGCATCGGTTTTGATCTTGGCGCGAGCGACTACAAATTTTCCGCCGTGATCGATGGCAACGCCGTTTATACCGACGAGGTGCCGTGGGATCCGAAGACCCAGGCAAATCCTGAATATCATTATCATCACATCGTCAGCGGCCTGCATCGCGCGGCGGCGTATCTGCCGCGCGTGGATGCCATCGGCGGCAGTTCCGCGGGTATCATCGTGGACAACGAAATCCGCGTGGCGTCACTGCTGCGCGCGATTCCAAAAAAAGATTTTCCGCGTGCGGCCAAGGTTTTCAAACGCATCCAGCGCGAGTGGAATGTGCCGGTGCAGGTGATGAATGACGGTGACGTGACCGCGCTCGCGGGAGCGTTGTCGCTTGGCGCCAGCGGCATGCTCGGCATCGCCATGGGTTCGAGCCAGGCGGCGGGATTCATGGACAAGCACGGGCGGATTCCCGGATGGCTGAATGAACTCGCATTCGTGCCCGTGGACATGAATCCGGAGGCGGCGGAGGACGAATGGTCTCGTGACCGGGGCACAGGCGTGATGTATTTCTCGCAGCAGGCCGTGAACAAGCTTTTGCGGGCCGCAAAGATTACGCTGCCGGAAAAAATGGGTTTGCCGGAGCGCCTGAAGGAAGTCCAAAATCTTATGGCCAAGGGTGACGACCGCGCCGCGCGGATTTACGAAACGGTCGGCATCTATCTCGGCTGTGCGCTGGCGCAATATACGGAATTTTATGACTATCAGTCGGCGCTGATTCTTGGCCGGGTGACGACCGGCAAGGGCGGCGATATCGTGATCGCCAAGGCGCACGAAGTTTTGAAGAAGCATTTCCCGGAGGTCGCGCGCAAGATCGAGATCCGCGTGCCGGACGAAAAGTCTCGGCGCGTCGGTCAGGCGGTGGCGGCGGCGAGTCTGCCGGCCATTAGAAAATAAAATGAAATTCCAGAATCCAACGGCGGAAATCTACATTCCCGACGGCAAATCCGTTGCTCCGGCCTTGCGGAGGGTGACGCATCTGGGCGTCGGCGCGCATCAAGACGACCTGGAGTTCAAGGCGTTCCACGGAATTTTGGAGGGCAAGGCCGGCAAATCAAAATGGTTCGGCGGCGTGACCTGCACGAACGGCGCGGGCAGCGCCCGCACCGGCAAGTACAGGAAATTTTCCGATGACCAGATGATGGCGGTCCGCCGCAAGGAGCAGAACCAGGCGGCAAAACTGGGCGGCTATGGCGCGATGATCCAGTTGGATTATCCGAGCGGTGCGGTAAAAAGCGCGACGGATGTCTCGTTGAAGGAAGATCTGAAGCAAATTTTTTCGGCGACGAAAACGGAGGTGGTTTACACGCACAATCTGGCCGACAAACACGACACACACATCGGCGTGGTGGTGGCCGTGATCCAGGCATTGCGCGAACTGCCGAAAAGCAAACTGCCGAAACGCGTCGTCGGCTGCGAGGTTTGGCGCAACCTTGACTGGCTCGCCGACCCGAAGAAAGTGGTGATGGACGTAAGCGGTCATGACCGGCTGGCGGCGAAGATGAACGGCATGTTCGATTCGCAAATCGCCGGCGGCAAGCGTTATGATCTGGCGACGCTGGGACGGCGTTCCGCCAACGCAACGTTCTTTGATTCGCATTCCACGGACAAGGCGACACAGGTGATCTTTGGCATGGACCTGACGCCGCTGATCCAGAATCCCGCGCTCGATCTCGCTGATTTCACGGCCGGCTTCATCGAGGAGTTCCGCGATGACGTGAAATCAAAGGTGAACAAGCGTCTTGGAAAGATTTAATCCATGGAAATCATCATTCAACCCACGGCGGAGGCGGCGACAAAAATCGCCTCCCGGCTTGTCGCGAAGCTGATCAATGAAAAGCCCGCCGCCGTGCTCGGCCTGGCCACCGGCGGCACGATGGAAAATCTTTACCGCGAACTCGTCGCCCAGAAACTCAACTGGAGCAAGCTGACGACGTTCAATCTGGACGAATACGTGGGCCTGTCGCCGCAGCACCCGCAATCGTATCACAGCTTCATGTGGGAAAACCTTTTCCGCCATGTGAACATCGCGATCAAAAGCGTGAATATTCCCGACGGGCTCGCGAAGGATATTCCTGCCGCCTGCGAAAATTACGAGCGCAAGATTTCAGCCGCCAGTGGGCTCGACATCCAGCTTCTCGGCATCGGCACGGACGGGCATATCGGTTTCAACGAACCGACGTCTTCATTTGCCTCACGCACGCGCATCAAGACGCTCACGCCGCAGACGCTGGCGGACAACGCGCGATTTTTCGGCAATGAGTCCGCCGTGCCGCATCATGTCATCACCATGGGCATCGGCACGATTTTGGAATCACGCCATTGCGTGCTGCTGGCGTTCGGCAAAAACAAGGCCCACGCCGTCGCCGGCATGGTCGAGGGTGCCATCACGGCGATGAATCCGGCGAGCGCGCTGCAATGGCATCCCAAGGTGACGGTTTTTCTCGACGAGGCCTCGGCATCCGAATTGAAGATGCAGGAGTATTATCGCTGGGTTTACGACCAAAAACCGGACTGGCAGAAGATTTAGGTGCTTTTATTCGGTTCTTCGCTGTTTTTGCTGGAATGCCTGATAGGAACTAAACCGTCCGGAGTTGCCTTATTTAAACTTCAAGCGAACAACTACAATTTGCGCAGAACCTTCCATCAATGAACTATTATAATATTATAACCGGTAATAAAAACACATACCCGCATTGATGCCGTGCAATGCGGGTATGTGAATTTTATAGATTGCCGACTGGTTTGTCGAGTCAGTAATGCGACGGATGTAATGCGATGGGTGGCATCGCGGACAATACAGGCGATGACTCAATGAAGTCCGTCTGCTGGAAACCCGCCGGAACGCCATTTTTCAGTCCTTACAGAATGGCTTTGTAAAACCATCGCTCCACCGAAAACAGCGGGAACCTTTTATTCTGCCGTAATGCGGATGATTTCCTGCAATTTCGTCCGCGGTTTGAAGTTCACAAAGCGTTCCAGTTTTTCCACGCGTGGTTTGCGACGGCGCATGTCATCGAAACCGGGCGCGTAGGCCTGATCGTACGGGATCAATTCAATCTTTGACCGGGACCCGAGGGTTTTGACCACGAGTTTTGCCAATTCCAGGATGGACACTTCCTCCGTGCCGCCGATGTTGAAGATTTCACCGCGCGCCTTTTGGTTTTTTTGCAGACGCACAAGTGATTCCACCACGTCATGAACGAGGCAAAAGCAGCGCGACTGTTTGCCGTCACCGAACACCCTGAGGGGTTTGCCGGCCCTGGCCGAGGCGATGAATCGCGGCAGCACCATGCCATAACTGCCGGTTTGGCGCGGGCCGACGGTGTTGAACAACCGCGCGATGATGACCGGCAGGTTCTTTTCGCGCGCACAGGCCAGCGCCAGAAACTCGTCCGTGAGTTTCGCGTTGGCGTAACTCCAGCGCGATTGTGTCGGCGGGCCGATGAGCAGGTCATCCTCCTCGGAGAATTCCGCCTTGGCACTTTTGCCATAAACCTCCGAGGTCGAGGTTAGCAGGATCGGCGTGGAATTGGCCACGGCGGCGCGAAGCAAAATTTCCGTCTCATGAAAGCTGGATTCCAAAACATGCAGCGCTGATTTGACGACCAGTTCCACGCCGACGGTTGCGGCGAGGTGAAAGATGAATTCCGCATTTTTCGCGAGCGCGGGTAGATTTTTGCATTTGGAAATTTTTGATCGGATGATCTTCAGTCGCGGGTTTTCCCGAAAGGTGCGCAAATTGTCCATGCTGCCGGTTGAAAAATCATCAATAATGATAACGCTTTTGCCGTCGTTCAATAAACGCTCAACGAGATGGGAGCCGATAAATCCAGCGCCGCCGGTTACCAGGACAAATGAGGATGGAGAAATGATGGTTGATGATTTCACGGGGCGTTGGTGACGGCGGATTTTAGACTTTGGACCCTGGCTTCGGCCAGTGCATTTGCGACGGCTTCCGCAAGCTTTTGACGGAACCCGGCGTCTTCAACTTTTTTCGCTTCCGCCGGATTCGACAAAAAGCCGCCTTCAATCAGGATGGCCGGGTGGCGGTTACCGTGCAACACGCCCATGAACCGTGCGCGGCGCACACCGCGGTCGTCCTCGCCGCTGGCGCGTAGCACGGCGGCGTGCAGGCGCATCGCGAGCTGGAAATTTTCCTCGTCAAAGGCGTTGTTGGGAAACCACTGCGGCGTGAAATCAGGATTGCCGCGCGTGAGCGTCGAGGGCATGCCTTGCGGCGTGAGACAGTAGGTTTCGAGGCCGTTTTCCTTTTTGTCCGGCGCGGCGGAATTGAAATGGAGGCTGACAAACAGATCCGCGTGACGGGCTTCCGCGAACGCGACGCGGTTGGACAGCGACACGTCAAAGTCAGTGGTGCGGGTAAGGTAAACCGTCCAGCCGTTCGTTTCCAAAAGCGGTTTCAGACGTCGCGCCCAATCCAGAGTAAGGTCTTTTTCCAATTGATGGTCATTCACGGCAATCGTACCTGCGTTGGCACCGCCATGGCCCGGGTCGATGACAATGACGCGGTTCGTGCCGGGAAAAGCCAATGGCGGGTCGGTGAGCAGCGGTTCGAAATTTTTTCTCAAGTCGAGGCCGTGGACGGCAACCTGTCCGTCAATGAACTCCGGCGCGAAGCCCAGATGGAACGTGACGCCATTCCAGGTGGCTTCGCGGCTGCCGATGGCGAGCACGAGGACGCCCTGTCTGGAACTCACCGAATAGGTTGTGAGCGGCGATTTAGTGAGGAGCAATGGCTCCGAAAGTTTTTGTTCCGCAGTCCAGTTATTGAGCGACGTGTAAGCGTAAATGATCGGGGGCTTGGAAGGCCTTGGCGGCGGCAGATTCGTGCGGACCATCGGGGCATTGGTTTTTGCGACCGTCGGGATCGGTTGCCAGGGCACGTTTGTTTTCAGCAGGGGCACGGAATTCGTCAATGACCATTCCTGCGGCGGCGGCTCGGTCGGCGATTCGCAGCCCGCGACAAAAAACAGCAACGCGAGGCTGAAAAGGATTCCGGCGGATTTGAACACGCGCATATTCTGCGGAAGGAAAAATTGTACTCAAGCAGTTTTGAGTCGCAGCTTAACGCACCTCATACTTTACGCGGATAAAACGGGGGCAATACAGTTGTGCATGGCTCATCACTTCGGGCGGATCCATCGAATTGGAGGCGTAGCTGATCAGCAATTCATTCGTCCCGCCCAGTTCGGGATGGGCCTTGGCGGCGTAACAAAAAACCTTCGGCGTGATTTTTATCTCGGGACATTGATAGATCATCGCCGGCGCGCTCCATGGTCCTTCAGGCGCATTGGCCGTTCGCATGACGATTTTCCCCCAGATACCGTCCATATAAACAAAAACAAATTTTTTCACCAGCGGCTGCCAGGAAACCGAACCTTCCGGTGGTGCATCGGTAAACGGCGACGTGGTTTTCTCAAAATCACCGGTCCAGCCGTCCTTGGTGTAAAATTCCCACGCGGTGAAGTCGTCCAGTCGATTTTCCGGCACGCGTGCCAGCAACAGACTTTTGGGCGCACTTGTATTTTTCGGGTTGGTGTAGCCGTAGACATAGATAAAACCACCGCTCTGCAGGATGGCGCTCCCGAAGCTGGCCGGTTCACCGTTGGGCGCCGTCAGGAACGGCAGTTTTTTCTTTTTGATCTTCCAGCGGGCGGGCGGATCGTCCGGATTGGCCACGGTGGCCAGCCATGTTCCCACGCTGTGAAATCCCCAGACGGAATTGCCCGTCCACTGCATTTGCAGCATGAAGAAAAACAGGCCGCGGTCGAGACGCACGCCGTCCAGCAGCCAGAAATCCGTTTTGCCATCGGGCGATTTCATGAACGATTCCGGCGCGCCTTTTTTATTGGTTGGATAATAAAAATCCGGCGCTTCCCCGGAACGCTGGATGGCGATCGAGCTGTGGATCATCCGTGCATGGACTCGTTGGCCGTCGCTCACCTGGCCGTCAAAGGTGTCGCCGAACAGCCAGAAGGTTTTGTCGGCGGCCAGCGGAATGGAATACGCCACATCCGCGCCGATCCAGCCGTTCGTCCGCTCGAAATATTGGTTCCACTGCGGGACTGGCTCCACGTGCATGGACAGCCCTGCGGCGGAGGCGCAAAGCGCCACCAACCAGGGCATAAATCCAAGGGCGTAAAAAAAACTTTTCATCCGGCGAGCCTAGGGCATCCGGCGAACGTAGACAATTTGATTCATCGGTGCGGCTTGTTTGCCGGACGAGATTGCGGCATTATGTTCGCGTGAAAATTCTCGTCGCCATCACCGGCGCGACCGGCGCAATTTACGCGCAGCGGCTGCTGGACAACCTGAAGCCGGCCGAACACGAAATCCACGTCGTGTTCAGCAACTACGCGCACCAGGTCATCGCCACCGAGCTGCCGGAAGGAATAAAGCTGCCTGCCGGCGCCCAGACGCACAGCCTGAAGAGCATGAACGCACCGTTTGCCAGCGGTTCGAATCCGCCGGATGTCATGGTGGTGATTCCCTGCACGATGGGCACGATGGGCCGCATCGCCCACGGATATAGCGAGGATGTCCTCTTGCGCGCGGCGGACGTAGTGTTGAAGGAAAAAAAGAAATTGATCCTTGTGCCGCGGGAAACGCCGTTGAGCCTGATCCACGTCAAAAATATGGAGCTGCTGCTGCTGGCCGGGGCGACGATCATGCCGGCGAATCCGAGTTTTTATTCCGGTGTGAAAACAATTGTTGAACTGGCGGACACAGTGGTCGCCCGAGTGCTGGACCACATGGGGATCGAAAACAAACTCGCCCCGCGCTGGGCGCAAGAGCCGGAATGAAAATCCTTCGTTTCACGGAAGATTTGTCGCTGGAAGAACGGTTTGAGCTGGGGCGGCTGCATCAGGCCGCGGCGGACGGCGACATCGGCGAGATCCGGCGATTGTTGCAGACCGAGCACAAAAAACTGCTCAACGTTTTTGACGAGTTGAGCCTGACGCCGCTGATGCGCGCCGCAATGAACGATCATATCGCGGCGGTGAAGCTGCTGGTCGCCGCCGGCTCGGATGTGAATGCACACGATGACCGGCGTATCGGCAACACCGCCATCAACGAAGTGGCCGGCGACGGTTCGTTTGAGATGGTCGAGGCGCTGCTGGAAGCGGGCGCGGATCCGACCATCCGCGGCTGGATGAACCTGAACGCGCTCGACCGCGCGCGACACCGCACCAGCCGGCCGGCGATTTATGCGCTGCTGGCGGCGTCGGCGGAAAAGTTTAAGAAGAAAAAAAGATGATCTCGACGATCCAAAAATGGGGAAGCTTCGTGCGTTTTTCGCACACCGTTTTCGCACTGCCGTTCGCGCTGGCGGCCATGCTCGTGGCCGCGCGGGATAATCGCGGCTGGCCGGGCTGGAAGGTTTTCGGACTCATTCTGGCGGCGATGGTTTGCGCGCGAACCTGCGCGATGGCGTTCAACCGCATCGTGGACCGCAAATTCGATGCGCTGAATCCGCGCACCAAAAACCGTCATCTGCCGGCGGGACAAATTTCATTGGCCAGCGCGATATCCTTGTGCGCGATTTCGGCGGCGGGCGTGGTTGCGGCCAGTTATTTCTTAAATCCGATCTGTTTCTGGCTTTCGCCCGTGGCTTTGGTGGTGATCTGTTTCTATTCGCTCACGAAACGGTTCACGGATTATACGCATGTTTTTCTCGGCATCGCGCTTGCGCTCGCGCCGGTCGGTGCATGGCTGGCGGTGCGCGGGACGGAGGTTACGACGATGGAAATTGTGCAGATGGTGCTGCTCGCTTCCTCGGTGATTTTGTGGCTCGTCGGGTTTGACATCATCTACGCGCTGCAGGATTACGAATTCGACAAATCGCAGGGTTTGCGGTCGCTCGTCGTCGCGTGGGGGCCGCAAAATGCGCTGGCGGCTTCGTTTCTTGCGCACCTGATCATGTGCGGACTATTGCTGGCGTTTGGAGTGTTTGCGTTCGGCCCGCGTTGTTTCGCGTATCTCATCGGCTGGTTCATCATTGTTGGCTGCCTTGTGCTCGAACATTGGATAGCGCGGCGGCGGAGTTTGAACTGGATCAACCTCGCGTTTTTTCGGTTAAACGCGCTGGTGGGGGTCATTTTTCTCGTGATCGTGGCGGCGGAGGTGATTTTCCAGGGCCCCTTCAAATTTCGTTAGAAATATTGTAACACTTCGCCGGTTTTGCTTCTGAAGAGGGTATGGACACGGTAAAAATAGATTCGCCAATGCCCGAACCCAACAAATGCCCGCAATGCGGCACGCCGGTGGCGTCCGGTGCGCTGGCCGGGCTTTGCCCTGCGTGCCTGCTCAAAGCGGGGACGTCGGAGGACACGGTGACCGATGCAAAACAAGGTGCCTTCACGCCCCCGTCCGTCGCGGAACTCGCCGCTAAATTTCCCCGGCTTGAGATCCTCGAACTCATCGGCAAGGGCGGCATGGGGGCGGTTTACAAGGCGCGGCAACGGCAACTGGACCGGATCGTGGCGCTGAAAATCCTTCCGCCGGGCATCGGCGATGATCCGGCGTTCGCGGAACGCTTTGCGCGCGAGGCGAAGGCGCTGGCGAAATTAAATCATCCCAACATCGTCACGCTGTATGAATTTGGCGACGCGGGCGGGCAGTTTTATTTTCTGATGGAATTTGTGGACGGCGTTAATCTGCGCCAATTGCTCCACGCCGGACGAATCTCGCCGCGCGAGGCGCTGGCCATCGTGCCGCAGATCTGCGACGCGCTGCAATTCGCGCATGACCAGGGCATCGTGCACCGGGACATCAAGCCGGAGAATATTTTGCTCGACCGGCGCGGGCGCGTGAAGGTGGCGGATTTCGGTCTCGCCAAAATCATGGGAGGTGAAGGTGACGAGCCGGTGGCGGCCGGACAGGTTGCCACCGGTTCAATCGCGTTGACGGATGCGGGCAAGATGATGGGCACGCCGCAATACATGTCGCCGGAGCAGAAGGAAAATCCGGGCGAGGTGGACCATCGCGCGGACATCTACGCGCTGGGAGTGGTGTTTTACCAGATGCTCACGGGTGAACTGCCGGGCAAGAAACTTGAGGCGCCGTCCAGGAAAGTTTCGATCGATGTGCGGCTGGATGAAATCGTTTTGCGCGCGCTGGAGCAGAAGCCGTAAATGCGTTTTCAACAGGCGAATGTTTTAAAAACGCAGGTGGAGACGATTGCCCAGGATGAAAAAGCGGAATCCGCCTCCGCGGAGCTGCGGCGCGACAAGAGCGGAAAGCGGAAAGTGGAAAATGAGCCGTATTTCTGGCGGTCGGTTGTGAAGATTGGCATATGGGCGGCGATTATCGTCATCGCGGTAACCATGGCGATGCTTGCGATAAAAAGTAATCACCTTCCTCCAACCGTGGTGCTGACGCAGGCGGAGTTCCTTGATAAATTTCAAGCGAACGAAATCGCACACGCGAAAATCAATATTGGTGGTCAGGCATCTGCGTTTACTCCGGTTACCGGCACTTATTTCAAAACTGACAAGGACGGGAAGGTAACGAAAGAGGAAGTTCCGTTCACCGTGCCAAACGCCTTTTTTACGCAGAAAATGCTGGATGCACTGTTGGTTTCCGGCAAAGTCGAAGTGGGTTCATCAAACACGTCACGGGAGATGATCATATGGAGTATCGCGCCTTTCCTCATTTTAGGTATTTTAGGTATTGGCACGGTGCTGCTACTCGGTTTCATCTTCGTCTTTATCATCCGCCGCGTCTGGCGGGCGACCCAGTTACCGTCGGGAGATGCAAGCGTTCCGCCGACCTCTAATCCCAAACGGGTCAACAAGAAAACCGTCTGGCTACTTGGCGTTTGTTGGTCGACCGTACTTTTAATCGGAGTATTCCAGTTGTGGAACAAGCATAAATTGGATGCGGAAATCAAGGCCTTGGAACAAAGCCCAGCCGCGGCGGAGGGTAACACTCCATTGCTCGCTACGCAGCCGCTGGTCGTGGCTGAAACAAATCCTGTTTCAAAAACGCACGATATTGAACCGTCCGACCTGCGCGAGGCGCAGGCGAAACTGGCGGAGTTACGCGTGGATTATCCCGACAATAATCTGGTCGTTCAAAGGCAGCTCGTGCGTATCAAGGAGCTTGAGCGCTTGTCGAAGGAGGAGCCCGGCATACCTGCCGATTTGCGCGCGGCCAAAACGGATCTGGCGGTCAGCCGGGTGGATTATTCTGATAGCAGTCTTGTGGTTCAACGTCTGCTCGCCCGGATCGATGCGTTGGAAAAAATCGGGCACGACCAGCCGGGTGCTTCTGCGGAATTGCGTACAGCCGTGGCGCGGCGGGCCGAGTTGCTGGTGGATTATTCGCCGCAAAATCTCCTCGTGCAGGAAGTGGATGCGCAAACCAAAGTGTTGGAACAAGGTTCAACAGCCCCGGAGGGTGACAATCCATTGCTTGCCGCACAGCCGCCGGTCGTGGTCGAGACGTTTCCCGTTTCCGGCGCGCGTAATGTTGAGCCAGGAGAAACGGAAATCCGCGTGCGTTTCAGCCGGCCGATGATGGATGGCTCCTGGAGCTGGTCAACGGCGTGGGAAGATTCCACGCCGGAATTCATCGGTGATCCGCATTATGACAATGACGGCCGGACGTGTGTGGTGAAAGTGAAACTGGAGGCGGGGAAGACATATGCCTTCTGGTTGAACTCGGACAAGTTTTCCAATTTCAAGGATGCCGCCGGCCGGCCGGCCGTGCCATATCTGCTGACTTTTACCACAAAACAAAAATAGGAAGGAACTCGTATGAAAATAAAACTATTGCCGTTGCTGTGCGCCGTATTTGTCGCGCTCGCCGTACGGGCGGAGGATTCAGATACCATCGGCCAGAAATATTTCCCGGGCGGCGATTTGATTGAAATCAAGTCGGTGGAACGCTCGCCTGATTCCATGGTGGTCAAGGGTGAATACAATCTGGTCAGCCAGGACAGTGCGTTGCTGGCGCTATACATCACGGCCACGAACAGCGCGCAGGCAATCACCCGCACCGGGGAGAACCAAACCATCAACATCGCCAAAGGCCACGGTGAATTTGAACTGATCCATCCTCACCCGGTTCCCGGCCTGCCGCATGTCTCGATGTATGGTGGCGACCACCATCCGTTCGCGACGGTTTATTTCGGCACCAAAGAAGAGGCGGCGGCGGAGGGTAATATGAATTTGAGCTCCGTCGCACCGGCACACGACATTGATTCCGCGCCACCGGTGGTCATCAAGACCATTCCGGAAGCGGGCAGAAATGACGTTTCGCCGGGCGAATACGAGGTCCAGGTCACCTTCAGCAAGGACATGGCCGACCAATCCTGGAGCTGGAGCACGGCGTGGGAAAATTCTGCGCCGGAGATGATCGGCAGGCCGCATTACGAGCCGGATCACCGGACGTGTATAGTAAAAGTGAAGCTGGAGCCGGGCACGACGTACGGCTGGTGGTTGAACAGCCAGAAATTTCACGGCTTCCGCGACACACAAGGCCATGCTGCCGTGCCATATTTGATGTCTTTTGGAACCGCCGGGGAAATGCAAACGGCCAAAGTTGAAAACGAAGCGGCTCAAGCAAGCACGCCAGAAAATTTGAAAACCGGGCTGGTCGGCCTGTGGTCAGGTGAAGACAGTACGATTGATTCCGTCAGTGGCAGCAAGGCAGTGAATGAAAACGTCACCTACACGGATGGCATGGTAGGACGGGCATTCGCCTTCAGCCCGGATAAATTCACCTATGGCACCTATACGGGGGTTAAAGTGACCGACCGGCCTGAATTTGAACTGACCAAGGCAATGACGATCACCGGCTGGATCCGGGTGCGCGGCACCGGGTACATGATTTTTTGGCGAGGGGATAACCGTCCCGGGTTGGACCCATATTCCCTTTCGATGCAAGGCAACCACGATCTGCGTTTCACAATCTGCAATGAGAACGGGTTAAGCGCCATGGTGGACGCGGATATTCCTTATGATGAATGGATTCATATCGCAGCGACGCTGGATCGCAACACCGGTTACTCCAGATTGCGGCTCTACACCAATGCCGTGCTGGCGGCAGAGGCGAAGACCGACCTCCGGCCTTTCGGCGAATTGCAATCCGGCGCGTCGCCGGGTGTCGGCATCGGCAATGTCAACGACGGTGGAAATACTTTTCCGTTCCTTGGCGACATTGATGAACTTGCACTTTACAATCGCGGATTGTCGGCGGACGAGGTTCGGACGCTTTATAATCGTCGCGATCAGTTGGAGCCTGACGTGTCTGCAGCGCAAAAAGATCCCGCAATTCCGGTAGATTTGAGCTCCGAATACACGACGACCGCATCCCAGTTTGATCAACTCACTGATTTTCCCGCGTGGAAAAGTGTTCCCAGAGGAACGCAAGTGTTTGATCAGGTGCCGCTTCAAATTGGCGGAATGTTTTGCCTCTGGGGCGAGGGCTGCGCACAAGGAAAGCCGCCGTTTGTTTTCCCGGAAGCAACCACAGGTATCCGAATAAACCGGAAATTTGAAACTCTTTACATCTATCACGGATCGTTTTACGCGTCACCCGAAGGAACTCCGGTTTGCGATGTGGTGTTCCATTACGAAGACGGTTCGACCGTGACCAACCAGATGCTTTATGGCGAAGACTTTTTGGACTGGCGTGCGAATGTCAAAGGCGGCACGCCCATCAGTCCGGCCGGATCAAATTCCAGGCTGGCCTGGGTCGGCGGCTCTTTCTCGCCCGGTAAAATCGAGCCAGTGTGTTTTTGTCTGACGGCGATTGAAAATCCCCGCCCGCAACTGCCGGTCGTATCCGTGGACTTGTATTCCCGCAAGAGCCGGACCGCTGCCGTGATCATGGCCATGACCACCGGCCCGTCAGGATTGATACAGGAGAAAAGCGCGGTGCGGCCGGAAAGTGCAAACAATTTTGGTCCGAAGTCCGCCGCGCAGGCCTGGCTGGCGCTGATGGATGCGGGCGATTATCCGCAGAGCTGGGAAACGGCGGCGGATAGCTTTCACACGGCCGTCACCAAGAATGACTGGGTGAAGCTGTCCCAAAAAGTCCGCGAGCCGCTCGGCAAGTTGATCTCGCGCAAAGAAATTTCAACGCAGACCAATGCCAGCATGCCGGGACTGCCGGACGGTTTGTATTTTATCGCGCAACTGGAGACATCGTTCGCCGCGCTGCCCGGCGCGGTGGAAACGGTCACGCTGGCCCGGCAAACGGACGGCCAGTGGAAGGTCATTTCCTACCTGATCCGCCCGCGCACGGCGGAACAAACGGCGGCGGTGACGGCGGCGCAGGCCTGGCTCGCGGGGATTGACGCGGGAAATTATGCGCAGAGCTGGACGGATGCGGCGGAATTTTTTCAAGGCGCGATCACGCAGGACAAGTGGGTGGCCGCCATGGAATCCGTCCGCAAGCCGCTCGGCAAAATGGCGGTTCGCACGGTGGATTCGGAAGAAACGAAAACGGAATTGCCCGGTGCGCCGGACGGCAAATATGTCGTCATGCAATTTAAGACCGCCTATGCTGACAAAAGTTCCGCGACAGAAACCGTGACGGTCGAACAGGACAAAGACGGAAATTGGAAGGCTGACGGTTATTATATCAAGTGATGGCAGGTGCCATCCTGGATGACGTGGGCCGGCACTTTTAGATTTGTATGGCTCTATGTGCCCGGGAGTTGTCTAATGAAATACATGAAAACGCCGACGATGACGGGATTCGTTGCCGGGCATCGTCGCGCTTTCACCCTGATTGAACTGCTGGTGGTGATCGCGATCATCGCCATATTGGCGGCGATGTTGATGCCGGCATTGACCAAGGCCAAAAACCAGGCGGGCAAGGCCACCGACTTGAATAATTTCAAGGAGATCATGGTGGCCGTCCAAACGTATGCCTCGGATGATGGTGACGTGATGCCGTCGGCGAATTGGGACAACAATCTTGGAACGCTGCCCGGCTGGCTGTACACGCCCGGCGGCGGCACGAATTTCGACATCACCACGGGCCAGCTCTGGCCGGCGTTGCGCAACGTAAAAGTTTACATCTGCCCCAACGACGATGTCCAGATGATGCATTGGTCAAACATCAAGCAACGCGACATGCAGCGCGCGCAACAATTATCATCCTACGCGATGAACGGCGGGGTGGTGGGTTACAGCCGTAATTTCGCCTGGACCCATCCACCGGCCAAAACCAGCCAGATGCAATCATCGGACTGCCTCTTTTGGGAAACGGATGAGACGGAACCTTTTTATTTCAACGACGGGGCAAATTATCCGCCGGAAGGTGTCAGCGGCCGGCACCTGGCCGGTGGCGTGCAGGCGGCCATGGACAGCTCCGTCACGTACATCAAGCTTGCCCAGTGGTACGACACTGACATGGTGAGTCCCACCCGCGATCGCCTCTGGTGCAACCCGAATTCACCGGATGGCCGTGCCTCGGCGAGTTATCCGGGACCCTAAACCATGCGTCTTTTTGTCATCGTCATTTTATGCGCGTTGCTGGCGGCGGGCGGGGTCTATTGGCTGCGCGGGCCAACGCATCCACCGATGGTCAACGCCGGGCTTTACGAAAACGACATGGTGGCAGGGCTGGTCCGAAGGCTTTTGACAAAATTGGCACCGCCGCTGCCATCGGTTTGTTTTTTGGCGTTCGGCGACGGCACCACGCCGCCCGACCCCAGGTTTATCGCCCGTTTCGCCGGCTGTAATCCGCCGGTGCGCAGCTGCGGTTCCGCAGCCATGCCGCCAATCAACCAATTTTTTGATACTCGAACCGGCAGGCGGGGACTGGTCATCCACATTGTCCGCTTCAAGGAAATCAAGCCCGGCATCTTCGAGGTGCAGGTCAGTTTCTCCAACCTGACGCCGGGGCATGACCAGTTCATATACCATGTGACGGAATTAAGCGGTGATTGGGTCGTCATGAGTTGCACCGCCGCTTAACCCGCCTGAGAATTTTGCGAAATGACCTCCAACTGCTCCACCTCCCGTGAACCGGGCGATATCTTCGCCACGACGCATTGGACGGTCGTGCTGGCGGCGGGCAAAAGCAGTTCGCCCGATGCACAGCGCGCGCTCGAGGAACTTTGCCATACGTACTGGTTTCCGCTCTACGCCTACGTGCGCCGGCGCGGGCATGGCCGGGAGGACGCAGAGGATTTGACGCAGACTTTTTTTACGAAGCTGCTCGATAAAAATTCATTCGCCGGCCTCGACGGTGAAAAAGGGAAATTCCGCGCGTGGTTGCTGGCGGCGTTGAAACATTTCCTGGCGAACGAACGGGACAAGGCGCGGGCGCAAAAGCGCGGCGGCGGCGAGGCGCATCTATCGCTTGATTGGGAGACGGCGGACTCGAAGTTTCAAGTCGCGGACGATAAAGGCTCGAACCCGGAAAAAAATTTCGACCGCGAATGGGCGCTGGCGCTGCTGGCCCGGGTCATCCAGCGGCTGCAAAAGGAATGCGAGGCGGAGGGCAGGGCGCGGCTGTTCGAGCAGTTGAAAAATTTTCTTACGGCCGGGAAGGGCGATTCGGCATACGCGGAGATTGCCGGCGCGCTGGGGATGGAGGAGGGGGCGGTGCGCGTGGCCGTGCACCGGCTGCGGAAACGCTACCGGCAGTTGTTGCGGGACGAGATCACGAACACGTTGAGCGACGCGGCGATGGTGGATGAGGAGATGCGCGCGCTGTTCGGGGCGTTTGGCTAGAAGATGGATAAGCTCCAAGCACCAAGAACCAAGCTCCAGAGAACATCCAAATTTCAATCACCAAAACCATCGCGCGTGCCGTTTGGAGCTTTTGGCTTGGGGTTTCTCTGGATGTTGGATGTTGGTGCTTGGTGCTTTATTTTCCTGGAATAGTGCGATGGTCCCGCATGCGGGACGGGTCTGCGGCACGGTTTTTCGGATAATTATGACAGCGTTGCGATTTTGTGAGAGGCGCGTGCTTCTACTCGTGCCGGAGGCACAACCGGAAATTAGCCAGACACGTAAGTGTCTGGTATCGCGGAAAAGACAATCCGTCCTGAAAGGACGGTGGAAAGATGGAACATTTACCGGCGTCCCTTCAGGACGCAACTTTGTGGGTGCGGCCACCAGACACTACGTGTCTGGCTAATTTCCGTTGTCGCTCCGCGACCAAACACGGCGTGGCGCTTCGCTTCACACCATGGAATAAACGGACGCCGGTTTCACCAAGCTCTACATCTTGGTCTTGATGCCGCAGGCGCGGGCGAGGCACCAGCCGGCAATGGCTTCAAAGATGGCGAACAGCCCGGCTACGACCAAGATCAACCCCCACAAGGTAATGTCCCCGGCGACAATGATGCCCGCCACAAGGCACAGCCCGCCGATGACGCCACGGGCGATGCGTCCGTTCTTCTGGATGTTGCGGCGGAAGAAACTCACGGCGGAAATCTAGCACGGAAATTTTCCGTGGCAAGAGCGCGGCGGCGCGTAGTGGGCCAATTTGGTAGGGACGGCGCGCTGCGCCGTCCGCGCCCGTATCCCGGGCGCAATCCCGCATGCGGGATGGTAAGACCGCGTTTTGCCCATCCCTTCCGGCGGCTTTACCGCCGGGGACAGCGCAGCGCGCTGTCCCTACCAACCAAATTGACCCGCTACCAACATTGGTGGATTTCCTTTACGAAGTGAGGCGGCGACGCGAGAATGGACGCGTGATGAGACGCGCGCTGCAACGATTTGCCCTGGCCTGCCTGCCGATGATGTTCGCCTTTTCCCTTTTCGCCACCACCAATTCACCCGCGCCGGCCGACACAAACTTTATGGACCCTTCCATCACCGATGACGGCGCGTCGACCAAAATGTTGAACGATGTGTTAAAAAAGAACGGCGTTAGCACGGAGAGCATGCTGGACGAACATTTTTTGTTTGCCTCGGTGATCTGGGGCGGAGTGGCGGGCGGCTATCTGTTTTTCGCGCGCAAGCAGCGGGAAGTCACGCCGTTCATCGGCGGGGTGGCAATGATGGCGGCGTCGTTCCTGATCACGTCGTGGTTTTGGATGACGCTCGCATCCATCGGCATCATGGTGGGGGTCTACTGGCAGATGAAACGAGAGTAGAGTTGTTAAAATAAATTGCAGCCGTGATGGTTATCACGCCATCTCCCTCCCCATGGACCCAAAGATGGTGTGACGCTCGCCCTCATCCCGGCCTTCTCCCCCAGGGAGAAGGGGAAACGTTCGCAGCGTCTTGGCGAATTGGAGATGGTCGGCAGTGCGAACGATATTTTCGGCGGGACGCCGAAAATCACTCGCGGGACGCGGGTGCTACATCTGGAAAATGGGAGATTTCCGGCTCGCGGTAACGGTGGGGAACTCGAACGTGCCGGGTGGTTCAGGGGTTCAAAGCGCGAATGTTTCGGGGAATTCTCACCCTGACCCTCTCCCGCTGGGAGAGGGAACTACCATGTTTGGTTTTTCTCTCTTTGAGTACGGTGTCCTCCAATCCAGCCGCAGGTTTTCGTATGAAGCTGGGAGCGTTTCTCCCTCGCCCAGCGGGAGAGGGCCGGGGTGAGGGAGAAAATTGACGGGAAAGAACGACTATAAGTTTTTTAAACCGCTATAAAACTTCAAAACGACCAGTTCAGGATGGGAAAGCCGGTCGCGAGCTTGTTCGGGAATTCCTGGAACCAGGGGTTGTTCATCGCCACGTTGATGAAACCAAGCTGCACCCCGTGCAGTTCGGTCGCGTAATTGATCACGCCCGCCTGCAACCCGGAAAAATCCCCCGCGTAGTTCACGTAGCCATATTGCAGGCCGGTGCCTTTCTGCAGGATGACGTTGACGTCGCCGTCCTGGATGCCGGTGAAGGTGTTCGCGCAATAATTCACCGCGCCCCATTGGAGGCCCGTATAATTTTCCGAGTAGTTCACGATGCCGAGGCTCACACCGTAGCTGTCACCGGTGTTGCCGTTCACGAAGCCGAGTTCGAGGCTGGACTGGGGGTTTTCGTTCCAGATGCCGAAGGAGAGGCCGTTCACCTGGGTGGTGCGCGGGAACAGGGCAATGTCCGGCACGAGCGAAAGTTGAATCGGCGTGCTATCTGCCGCCGCGCCGGTGAAGGCCGCGAGGGTCCCGCCCAAAGCTAAAAGAGATATTTTTGTCATACGGCGGGAATGTGACCCTTATTTTTGCGTCCGTCAAAATTTTTTATACAGGGCACGAAATGGAGCAGGGGGGTGCCGGCTCCGGCGCGGTGTCAGGCGCTATAGGATGTATGTGAAGCCAGACGCCAGGGCATAGAGCAAAACACCCAGTATCAGACCGGCACCCGGCAGCCACACCAAACGCCAGCACCTGAAGCTGATGTCTCCGAAAAGAGCGAGCACGCCGATGATGCCAGCGACTAAAAACGCACCATGCCAGGTCGAGGTCACTGCGCCGGCTCTGAATTCTGAAATCCACGAAATCCAGGGATACGGAGCGGAATAGGCTGCGTAACAGAGGCAGAAGGCCAAGCCAGGGACGACCAAGCTCAACCAAGATAAGAATGTCAGGAATCCAGCTTTTGAACTTTTCATAGTGCTTAACGATTCAACCCCGCGACTGTGCCGATAGGTCGGGACCGACTCGCGGCGTGGATTGCCACCGCAGCAACTGCGGCGGTTAGATGCTCGGCGACTTAGGCCGCAGAGTCATCTGGTTTTTTAAAAATCTCCCTCAATGCCCAGACAAATATGACCATGCCGAATAGTAAAATCATGACTGCGCTGCCTCTATGCGAAATATAATCAATGTCGAACCAGGCAGCAGGATAATCAATGCGTATCGCATCTGAATCACTACTCGGAACCACATCGAATACGGTCTCCGTAGTCCGCTGCGATACGAACCAAATACGAGCACCCAAATCGGCCAGCAAGACACCCATAAAAGCCAGCACTGTCATCAATATGATTTTGAATGAGCGCAACATAGCCGCCTAACAGTATTATCATGCCGCACGGCGCGGCGCGAATTTTTTCATGAATTTGACTCTATTTCCGTCTTTCCATTTTGTCCAGACCTATTTGGGTCGGTGGCGGTGTGGAACATGAAATCGGGGAAAAACCGCAGGCGGTTTTCATTGGCGCGGTCAGGAAGATTGGAGACAGGCAAGATGCCTGTCCTACGGCGGTCAGGTCTTTCGTTGCTCCAGGACGTTTATATGCCGCCCCTGAACGGGGGTCCGAGCCGGGCGGGCGTTTCAGATGGCGCGGACTAATGTCCGCGGCTACTGGATGAAATAGCCGGTGACTGGTCAGACGGAATGGTTATTTTTTAATATTTCGACGGGCTTGGGCCAGCGCTTGTGTGACGGTGTCTTCCTCGACTGCAATATAACGCAGGTCGGCTTCTTTCTCCCGCTTGACCTCGCTGGCGGCGTCTGAGGTGAAATATTCCATTCCGTCCGGCGACCAATAATGGCAGCTTCTGAGTGTTCCATGGTCATACAATCGCACGGTTCTTTTTGTCCCTGAAGGATAGTAAGCCGTAACCGTCCCGTCATAAACGCCGTCGAGAAAAGTGCCCTCGGTATTCAGGCGGCCACTCGCGAACGGGTAAGCTAGCGGACCATACCACATCTGAACCGGCCCGTTCCGCACTCCATCCCGATATGACCATCTCAAGAGCGGGAGCCGGGCTCCCTGGGAACTATAAGATGTCCAAGTGCCATCCATTTTACCGGCGACGAGCGTCCCATCGAGCATCAACCGGCCCAATTCATCGTAAATTTTGCAAGGGCCGCTGGGCGAAGACTCTGAAGAGGCCAGTTCGATCGTCCAGTTGCTGGCGTTATTCAAGACCGGGACGGTCATGCAACCGGCAAGCGCCAGGGCAAGAAGAACAAGAGCGAGGTTCAGGGCTTTCATAAATGGTCGAAGGCGATGCCGCCGAACGATTGATGTTCAATTCTCATGGTTTCGTCAAAACTGGATGGGCGGCCGGTGTTGGCTTAAGCGCGGTGTTAGTCTGCTGGTCAAACTGGAAGCCATCGAGAAAAACCTGAAGGTCATGCTCGGCACTGGACACAGTGTTCGTAAACTCTTGGGGATCCGCCGACACAATTTCGATGCTACGAACAATCCAATAGTAATTTGTCCCGCGGCGTGTGACACAGTTTGCGGCGAGAATTTTGGATGGAATATAACCTGTCTGGAACCAGGCGACAGAACCCTGCCAAACGTTGGTATGTTGTGATAAAACACGGTAGTCGCGAACGAAGTTGTTGCGCGTGTGTTGTGCGACATGAATCTCCCATGCGGCTTGGAGCGTAGACGCCGGAGCAGGTAAAACAAATGGATAGACGTTATAGTCGGCACCGGGCCAGTCGCCGATCACACTGAGAGATAAATTCCCGTGCGAGCGGGTTAAAAATAAATCGGTCTCTGGAACCTGGACGGAAAATCCATCGCCGTGAATCCTGGTGCCCCATTGGACTGTCTTTGCATCCTCGATGCTCAAGCGGATTGATTCACTCACAAGACTGCAACCTGACCACGGAATCAACAACGCGACGAACAAAACTGAGCGAATATAGCTAATGTTTTTCATGGTGACGCGATCGTGGCCTAACGGGAAAAAAAGCCAACGCTGATCCGTCTTCGCCAAGGCTACGGCGTGGCAAGCGGATGGGTGGCTCCGCGAACTCGATAATCGTTATAGAACTTAAACTGTCCATAAACTAAAGGGGCAGACCATCGCTTGAATGCCCGTCACATTTTGAATGATTTGGCGTGTCGTCTTCATACCCGTTACTTTAACGCGCTATCTACCAACACCGGTAATTGAAATTATATGTCGCCCGATTGAAATTTTCGATATCCGCCGCCTAATGAAGAAATGCCGCGACTGCGGGAACCGCAGCCGGTTTTCATTGGCGCGGTCAGGAAGATTGGAGACAGGCAAGATGCCTGTTCTACGGCTGCCATCTCTTTCGTCGCTCCAGGACGTTTATATGCCGCTCCTGAACGGGGCTTGAACTGATTTCTGGTCGGTATCTATAAATATTTCGCGCCTACGGCGCTTTTTCAAATGGCGCGGACTCATGTCCGCCGAATTTCCTTTTGGTCGCGGAGCGACATTGGAAATTAGCCAGACACGTTGTGTCTGGGTTTGATTCGCAAATGTGATTCGTCCTGACGGGACGATGGAAATGTGTGTTGGAATTGGGGTTGAATGTTTCCGCCGTCCCGTCAGGACGGATTTTCATTGGCCGCGTACCAGACACTGCGTGTCTGGCTAATTTCCGGTTGTGCCTCCAGCACGAGCAAGGCGACACGCCGTCCCTCCCGCCGAGGATTTCGTTTGCACAAAATGGAGCCTCCTTACGTCGGCTGCTACAGCTAAAAAAGTTCGCCGGTTGGCAGCGCAGTCCAAAGTGTTGTAGTCCACGAAATGTAAATTTTAACAGGCCATTTGCTCATCTCAAATCAAGATGTCAGACGATGCGCAATTTTTTGAACGGTCGAACCTATTTCCACGAAAATGAAAAGCAGCACGGTGCCGGTCGCATACATCCTCCAACTGACAAATCGCTTAACCGGACCAAGCCCTAACACAACATATCGCCAAACCATTGATCCGATCCCGCGCAATTGAAAAGTGATGGCCAGGACCAAAATATCAAAAAATGACGAGTCGCCGAGGATGCCCAAGGCGTAAAACTCCGGGGTGATGACAATGAAGATCGCCACCACCAGCGCCACCAAACCAATCAATAACTGCCACGTGGTGAAGCGATGAATCCAGGCGGGCCGGTATTTGTCCGGCAAAATGCCCAGTGCGAAGGCAAAGAGAGCCAGTCCGAAGAGGATGTCGGGTGATATGGGCATGGCCTAACGGTCAAAAGCTGGGCGAAGCCGGTGAAATTGTCAATCGCGACGAGAGCGGCGTTAGCTTTGGTGACGATTGGTTAGGGCGCATTTGTCGGAATAATGAATACAACATTAATTCCGTTGCTTTGGATGAACGCTCTCTGTAACTCACCGTTGCCTCCCCACCGCCCGTCACGAGCTAGCTCGCGTGCGCGATAGCTCAAATGCAAACTCGTGCCATCTGACAAACCATAACATCTGTCCCAGCCGGTAATGGCTCCAACTCCCATCGCGTTTATCAAACCATTCGTCGCAAGCTGGCTCGACGCCCGCTCTTCCCACATGCCAACTTTAAGACGAGACGCGGCTCTAACTGCCTCCGCCTGTGTAACTGCGTTGGTGTAATAGACCTGCCCAAATGCAAGCGCTGTAAACACAAACAAACTCAGAAATAGGACGACGGCTCTCATATGCGCCCTAACGACGAAAGCTGAGCCACCGCCGATTCGCGGCGTGGCTTGCAACCGCAACGCCAACGGCGGTTGGCTCCGGCGACTTGATAGGGGTTAGGCCACGGCTTCATAAACACTCAATCTCTCTGCATCAATCTCCAGAACAGCGTCATCCTCCTCGTCGGAATTGGCAAACACAAAACGTCGGAATGGTGGCTGACCCTGCATTTCACTAAGTGCATAGAGCAACATCCCCTCTGGTCTGCTCGAAGTGACAGCACCAACTTTGGCAAACTCTACGACGAAAATCTTCCCGCTCGCACCACGAACTCGCACACGAACTGAATCATCGGCGCGCTCAACGGCCAGGATCGAACCATCATGGAAATCTCGGTCGCCGACATAACCGATGAATGATGTATCGCTCATGGTGTGAAGTGGCCTAACAAGGAATCAGTCGCATGGTTGCGGTCCTATTTTCCCGTTTTTTCGACTCTATTTCTGGCGTTCCATTTTGTCCAGACGAATTTGGGGCCGCAATCCGAATGAAGAATTATGAATGAAGAATCAGAAGTTGAACGGCGCGGGGCGATTCGGAGTGGGAAGGCACCAACCCGGGGCGCAGTCAAAAACCGGAGTATTTTGATCGCAGGCGCGATAGTTAACAAAACCCACTTTATTGTTGACAATGTTTACATACTTGGCTACGTTTGCGGTGGCGAAAACGGATTCCGGTTTTCGGGGTTCGGGTTGTTCTTTGACATAGCCGGCGAAGCCGGTCTTAACGGAAAAAAGGCCATGGCGCGAGGCGCGAGGCGTTGGGCGCGGGGTGGATTGTCGCGAATCGACAATCCGCCCGCCCGCTTCGAGCCGTACTAACCTGATGCGGAGTCCGAGCCGGACGGGCGATATCTGAAGGCAGAAGCCAGAATGCAGAATGCTGAAGTGTCCAAAAATATGAAAATTACGAAACGAACCCAATTATTTTAAGAAAAAGTCAATGAAAGTGCATAAGTGTCCAAAAAAACGAACCCAAATAAAGCCACCGGCGAGGCCGGTCTTACCATTTTCAGGCCACTGAATCCGACCCGCCTACTCCCGCGTGCGGGATTCGGCGCGGCAAGCCGAATCCGACTAAACCGGACCAAATCAGGGTAAATCAAGGTAAATCAAACCTGAAATGGGTGATGAGTTGAAGCGGCTCGGCAACGGTTTTTCGCTTGCGAAAACAGGCGCTTTTTTAATAAGAATTATAACGGTCAGAAGTATGTCCGGGTCATTTTCTGACGTGGCATTAGTAACGGGCGACACATTGGCCGGGCGAGCCGATCATCATCACAACCAACCAACAATATAATGAACAAAGGACGACGTGTGACCGGGATGCCACTGCTTTTAAAAAGAGTTGTCCTGTCAATTTTAGCCGTGATGCTGGCCGGGCGGGCGCAGGCGCAATACTATGCCATCCTGAAAAGTTTCAGTCCCGGCGCCATCAATGGGGTCACGGGCGCTTATACGAATGCCGATGGCATCGATACGGTCGCGGAGGTGCTGATCTCCGGGCAAACGCTCTACGGGGTGGCGAGCGGCGGCGGGACGAACGGGAGCGGAACCGTTTTTAAACTGAACTTCGACGGAACCGGCTTCAAGGTGCTCCATCATTTCTCCCTGGCCAAGACGAACGCGAGCGACGTCGCTACCAACGCGGACGGATCGGGGCCGCAAGGCCGGTTGTTTTTGCAAAACGCCACACTTTACGGGACGGCGGCTTACGGCGGTCTTTATGGCGATGGCACGGTTTTTCGCGTGGATACGAACGGCAATAATTTTACCGTGATCAAATTTTTTCAGAACAGCCCGGACGGCGCGTATCCTTACACTGGTGTTTTATTGCCGGACCCTGACGTGGTCATCGGTGAAACTTCCTTGGGCGGCAGCGGCGGCGGCCTTGGCACCCTCTTCCGGATGGACACAAACGGTAATAATTATGCCATCATCCATGAGTTCAATTCCTACCCGACCAACGGCGTCCAGCCGTGGGGGACGCTGGTGCAATCGGGCACGAACGTTTACGGAACGACCTATGCCGGCGGGACGAACCTCACCGGCACGATCTTCAGGGTGAACACCAACGGCAGCAGTTTTGAGGTGCTGAAAAGTTTTTCCGCCCTGGTGCTCAACACCAATAGCGACGGCGCGTATCCGCGAGCCGGGCTGATTTTGTCCAGCAATCTGCTTTATGGCACGACCTTTTCCGGCGGAGTTTTCAGCAACGGCGTGGTTTTTCGTATCAACACCGACGGCTCGGGCTTCACCAATCTCCACAGTCTGGCCGCCACGACGGGCTCCTTCGGCAGCCAGTACAATCTCGAAGGTGCGAATCCGGCCGGGCGGCTCGTGCTGGCAGGCAGCACGCTGTATGGGACCACCCGGGACGGCAGCGCCGGTGAAGGCAATATCTTTTCGGTGAACACGGATGGCAGCGACTATTATTATTTGCGCGCGTTTGGCGCGACCATCCCTTACGACGGGAGCGTGTCCATGGCGGGGTTGACGCTGTCAGGCGCGATGCTTTTCGGGACGACCGAATTCGGCGGGACGAACGACACCGGCACGGTGTTCGCCTTTCGATGGGACAACATACCGCCGGTGAGCATCGCGCGGACGGGAACCAATGTCGTTCTGACATGGCCCACGGACACGCAATACAATTCAAACAGTTTCAATTTCGTATTGCAATCCACTCCCCAACTCTCGGCAAATCCGTCGTGGAGCGACGTAACGAACCCGCCAACATTCAACCCGTTCATCGGCACCGCCATCAACGTGGTGACGAATCCCGCGGCGGGCGCGAAGTTCTACCGTCTAAGTTCGTATTATTGAAGCGAGGGGATGAGGATGACGATGAGGAGGATTCCCCCGTATCCCCAACTCCGCACTTTTCAAGACGGTCACATAATATTATGCTTCCGTTTCAATTTTGAGCTTCGCAGGGGAATTCATCAGCGCGGCTTCAGAAAATTTACATGGCATTGATTGTTCAAAAATATGGCGGCACGTCGGTCGGCAACACCGACCGCATCAAGAATGTGGCCCGGCGCGTGGCGGAATACCGCAAGCGCGGGGACCAGGTGGTGGTGGTGGTGTCGGCAATGAGCGGGGTGACGGACGGCTTGATCAAGCTGGCGAAGGACCTCGCCCCGTTGCCGAGCGAACGCGAGATGGACATGCTGCTGGCCACGGGCGAACAGCAGACCATTGCGTTGACGGCGATCGCCCTGCACCAAATTGACGTGCCGGCAGTCTCGATGACCGGCGCGCAGGCGGGCATCGTGACGGACGGCGTCCATACGAAGGCCAAGATCCATAATATCACGCCGAAGCAGGTCCATGAACAATTGGACGCGGGCAAGGTGGTGATCGTCGCCGGTTTCCAAGGCGAGACGAGCGCGGGCCAGATCACGACGCTGGGGCGTGGCGGTTCGGATTTGACGGCGATCGCGCTGGCGGCGGCGTTAAAGGCAGACCTGTGCCAGATTTACACGGACGTGGACGGCGTTTATACGACGGACCCGCGGATCGTGCCGAACGCCAAAAAATTGCAAGAGATCTCCTATGACGAGATGCTGGAACTCGCCAGCCTCGGGGCGAAGGTGATGCAAAGCCGGTCGGTGGAATTCGCCAAAAAATTTGGCGTCGTGTTTGAAGTCCGCAGCAGTTTAAATGACAACCCCGGAACGATTGTGAAAGAAGAAACGAAAAGCATGGAAGGCGTGGTCGTGCGCGGTGTCGCGCTCGACAAAAATCAGGCGAAGGTCACGCTCGTGGGCGTGCCGGACAAACCCGGGGTGGCCGCGAAAATTTTCAAGGCGCTCGGCGATGCGACCGTGAACGTGGACATGATCATCCAGAACATCAGCCACGGCACCGGCACGCCGGCGACGGACATCTCCTTTACCGCTGACAAGCCGGACCTGCTGAAGGCGCAAAAGGTGATCGAAGGCCTGCAGAAGGAAATCGGCTACAAGCAGGTGATCACGGCCGAAAAAATCGGGAAACTTTCGATTGTCGGCGTGGGCATGAAATCGCACACTGGCGTGGCGGGCAAGCTGTTTGAAACGCTCGCGAACGAAGGCGTGAACATCGACATGATCTCGACCAGCGAAATAAAAATTTCCGTCGTCATTGACCTCGCAAAAGGCGAGCAGGCGGTGAAAGCCGTCCATGCGGCCTTCATCGGATGATGCACTTTTTCAGAAAACCATGAGCACACACAACCTTTTCGATACGTTGCAGCAGTTTCAACTGGGCAACGGCCAGACGGCCAAGTTTTATTCACTGCCCGCGCTTGAAAAAGCCGGGGTCGGCCCGGTCTCGAAACTGCCGGTTTCCATCCGGCTGGTGCTGGAATCCGTCCTGCGTAACTGCGACGGCAAAAAAGTGAGCGAGGCGAACGTGAAGGAACTCGCGAACTGGAAGGCCGTGGAATCGCGCACGGCGGAAATCCCGTTCGTGGTCGCGCGAATCGTGCTGCAGGATTTCACCGGGGTGCCGTTACTGGTGGACCTGGCGGCGATGCGCAGCGCGGTGGCCAAGCTCGGCAAAAACCCGAAGATCATCGAACCGCTGGTGCCGGTGGACCTGGTGGTGGACCATTCGGTGCAGGTGGATTTCGCAGGCGGCGCGGATTCGATGGCGAAGAACCTGGATCTGGAATTCACGCGCAACCGCGAGCGTTATCAATTTTTGAAATGGGGCATGCAGGCATTTGACACCTTCAAGGTCGTGCCGCCGGGCATCGGCATCGTGCACCAGGTGAATCTGGAATATCTCGCGAAGGGCGTGCTGGAAGCGGACGGCGTTTATTATCCCGATACGCTGGTGGGCACGGATTCGCACACGACGATGATCAACGGTTTGGGCATCGTCGGCTGGGGCGTCGGCGGCATCGAAGCGGAAGCGGGCATGCTCGGCCAGCCGGTTTATTTTTTAACGCCGGATGTGGTGGGCGTGCACATGACGGGCGCCATCCGCGAAGGCGTGACGGCCACGGACGTGGCGCTGACCGTCACGCAGATGCTGCGCAAGGCGAAGGTGGTGGGCAAGTTCGTGGAATTTTTCGGCCCCGGCGCGGCGGCATTGCCGCTGGTGGACCGCGCGACCATCGCGAACATGGCGCCCGAATACGGCGCCACGATGGGCTTCTTCCCGATCGACGCCGAATGCACGAATTACCTGCGCGCGACGGGCCGCAGCGACGAAGCGGTGAAGACTTACGAAAATTATTACAAGGCGCAAGAACTCTGGGGCATTCCGAAGAAAGGTGACATCACGTATTCGCAGGAGCTTGAACTCGACCTGAGTTCGGTGCTGCCGAGCGTGGCCGGCCCGAAGCGTCCGCAAGACCGCATCGAGTTGCCGAAGTTGAAAAACGAATTCATCACCGCGTTTTCAAAACCGATCACCGAGAACGGTTTCGGCATGAAGCCGGAGGAATTGTTGCGCGTGGTGCATGTTTCCGCCGGCGGCGCAATTCATCCCGGCGGCGGCGACCAGCAGGCCGGCAATCATCACAGCGAACGCGAAATGGCGGCGGAACATCCGACCCCCGACCCGATCCATTCCCGCGCAAAAACTTTGAAGGGCGATGTGCGCAACGGCTCGGTGTTGATCGCGGCGATCACGAGCTGCACGAACACGAGCAATCCCAGCGTGATGCTCGCGGCGGGCTTGCTCGCGAAAAAGGCGGTGGAGAAAGGATTGACGGTCAATTCAACCGTGAAAGCTTCGCTCGCGCCCGGCTCGCGCGTGGTGAGTGATTATCTGAATGCCACCGGCCTCCAGCCGTATCTGGACAAGCTCGGTTTCAATCTCGTCGGTTATGGTTGCACGACGTGCATCGGCAACTCGGGTCCGCTGCATCCGGCGATCGAGGACGCGGTGGTGAAAAACAACCTGGTCGCGGCGAGCGTGCTTTCGGGCAACCGTAATTTTGAAGCGCGCGTGCACCAGAACATCAAGGCGAATTTCCTGATGTCGCCGCCGCTCGTCGTGGCGTTTGCGCTGGCGGGCCGCGTGGACATCGACCTCGCCAACGAGCCGCTGGGCACGGGCAAGGACGGCAAGCCGGTTCATCTGCGCGAAATCTGGCCGAGCCTGCGCGAGATCCGCGACCTGATGCAGGCCGCGTTGCAGCCGGAGATTTTCCGCAAGCTCTACAAGGATTTCGCCGCGCAAAATCCGAAGTGGAACGAAATTTCCTCGAGCACCGGAAACATCTACGAGTGGGACCGCAAGTCCACGTATATCCAGGAGCCGCCGTTCTTCGAGAATTTTTCACTGACGCCCGGGAGCATCAAGCCGATCAACGGCGCCCGTGCGCTTGGCATTTTCGGCGACAGTGTGACGACGGATCATATTTCGCCCGCCGGGTCGTTCAAGACAACGACGCCCGCCGGAAAATATCTCATCGAGAATGGCGTGGCGGCCGAGGATTTCAACAGCTACGGCTCGCGCCGCGGCAACGACCGCGTGATGACGCGCGGGACGTTCGCCAATGTGCGCATCAAAAACCTGATGGTGCCCGGCGTGGAGGGCGGCGTGACAAAAATGCAGCCGTCGGGCGAACAGGTTTCAATTTACGACGCTTCGATGAAATATCAGGGTGAAAAAATTCCGCTGGTGATCATTGCCGGCCAGGAATATGGCACGGGTTCCTCGCGCGATTGGGCGGCGAAAGGCACGAACCTGCTCGGGGTGAAGGCGGTCGTGGCGCAGAGCTTCGAGCGCATCCACCGCAGCAACCTCGTCGGCATGGGCGTGCTGCCGTTGCAGTTCAAGGAGGGCGTGAACGCGCATACCTTGAAGCTCGACGGCACGGAGACCTACGACATCGTGGGCCTTGATGCGAACATCAAGCCGCAGCAGGATTTGACACTCAAGATCACGCGCAAGGACGGCAGTGCGGAAAATATTCCGGTGAAGTGCCGCATCGATACGCCGATCGAGATCGACTATTACCAGCACGGCGGCATTTTGCCTTTCGTGTTGCGGCAGCTGGTGGCGAAGGTTTGAAATTGGTGGAGCGCCGAGCCTTTGCTCGGCAGGGTAACGTCACATTTCAAATACCTGCCGAGCAAAGGCTCGGCGCTCCAAAGCAGCAAGGTTTGACCGGTCTGATAGTTTAAACCGAAACCTCCTTGCCGGGGAGGCTTCACACCGGCGGCACGGTGCGCAAATCATCTTTTTGTTTTCACATCCCGATCGTGAATGAACAGGACGAGTGCGAAAAAGATCGCGCTGACGACGTTTACCGGAATCAGCAAACCCCAGCCGCGGTAATATTCAGCGTGTCCTGCGCGCCAGGAAAAATATACCAGGGCGGCGACGAGCGCCGACCAGAAGATTTGAAGCCCGATGCCGAAGAACATACGCCGGTTGGTCGGCGCGCTTTTGGTCATGAATAAAAAATAAAACGTCGGAATGAATAATGCGCCGAAGGAGATGAGTGTGCCGATGATCTGCATATTACTTTTGGTCTTTTTCGCCACCGCGATAATGCAGCACCTTGACTTTTTCGAGCGTCACCAATCCGCCGCCGATCATCGGGTCGAGCTTCGGCAGAAACGAATTTATGTTTTCCTCGCTGTCCACGATTTCAATGACCAGGGGCAGGTCCTGGGAAAGCCGGATGATCTTTGAGGTGTGCACGAGGCTGGATTTGCCGAAACCCATCGGCCCGCGCAACACGGTTGCGCCCGCGAGGTGCGCCTCGCGCGCGGCGAGTACGATGGCCTCATAAAGCGGCTTGTGCTGCCAGCGGTCGCTTTCGCCGATGAAAATCCGCAGCAGGAGGGCTTCAGTGGGAATTTGCATAATTTATTTCACGGGGTTGAAAACATTGCCGAGCAGGAAACCGAGCCACACGGCCACCATGCACAGTACCACGGATAAAAGAATATTGCCGCCAGCGTAAAGATATTCGCCATCACGCAGCAGATTAAGCGTCTGCAAACTGAAGGAGGAAAAAGTGGTGTAGCCGCCGCAGATGCCGGTCATGACGAGCTGGGAGGCGAACACGCGCGATTGCGGATCCATCCGTCCTTCCGGCAACGTCAACGCGGCAAAGATACCGATCAGAAACGAACCGGAGACGTTAATGATGAGCGTACCGAGCGGAAAGGTTGCGGCGGCGGACGGGAATTTATCATGGACAAAACCTCCCATCCAGTAGCGGGCAATACTGCCAAGCGCGCCGCCGAGGGCGACCCATAGATACGGCCAAAGATTTGCGATGTTCATGATTTTACGCTGTTAATTTTGGCCGGCAACACGCCGGCCGTTTTGCGTAGGAGTCATCAGCGCTGAACATCAGGCGGTTTTCCATGCGGATGGCAGACTCCATTGCCAAAAAATGTTTAACAATTTCCACGTTAAATGGCAACGCTTTCTTGACTAGCCCGCCGGCCAAATTAACATGAGGGTTCGTTACTTTCGTAAAATCTAACACCACATTATGAGTAAAATCGTTGATATCATAGCGCGCCAGGTTCTGGATTCGCGCGGAAACCCCACTGTTGAAGCCGATGTGAAACTCTGCTGCGGCACGATCGGCCGCGCGGCGGTCCCCTCCGGCGCCAGCACCGGTGAACATGAAGCAGTCGAACTCCGCGACGGCGATAAAAAAGTGTATCTTGGCAAAGGCGTCACCAAGGCCGTCGCCAACGTCAACGGCCCCATCAAAAAGGCGTTGCTTGACCATTGCATCTGCGACCAGGTGGGCATTGACCAGATCATGATCAAGCTCGACGGCACTGAGACCAAGGGCAAGCTCGGCGCGAACGCCATCCTGGCCGTTTCGCTCGCCGCCGCCAAGGCCGCCGCGCAGTCCAAAAACCTCCCGCTCTACCGCTACATCGGCGGCACCAACGCCAAGGTTCTCCCCGTGCCGATGGCCAACGTCATCAACGGCGGCGCGCACTCCGACGCCCCGATCGATTTCCAGGAATTCATGATCCAGCCGCATGGCTTCAACACGTTCAGCGAAGGTTTGCAGGCCATCACGGAAATTTTCCACGCACTCAAGTCCGTGCTCAAGAAACGCGGCCTCTCCACCGCTGTTGGCGACGAAGGTGGTTTCGCACCGAAGCTCAACAGCGTTGAAGACGCCATCGAATCCATCCTCGAAGCAACGAAGAACGCCGGTTACAAGGCGGGCAAACAGATCTATCTCGCCCTCGACGTGGCCGCATCCGAGTTTTACAACCACGATGGCACGTACACCTTCAAGAAATCCACCGGCAAAACCATCACCGGCGCGGAACTTGTGGACTTCTACGCCAAGCTGGTGAACAAGTATCCGATCGTCTCCATCGAGGACGGCTGCGCCGAAGGCGACTGGAAACACTGGAAGCTGCTCACCGACAAGATTGGCGCCACCACGCAACTCGTCGGCGATGATTTGTTCGTGACCAACGTCAAGTTCCTCAAGAAGGGTATTGATACCGGCACGGCCAATTCCATCCTCGTCAAGGTGAACCAGATCGGTTCGCTCACCGAAACGCTTGATGCCGTGCAGCTCGCCATGTTCAGCGGCTACACCGCCGTCCTCTCGCACCGCTCCGGCGAAACCGAGGACGCCACCATCGCCGACATCGCCGTGGCCACCAACTGCGGCCAGATCAAGACCGGCTCGCTCAGCCGCTCCGACCGTCTGGCGAAGTACAACCAGCTGCTCCGCATCGAACAGCAGCTCGGCAAAAACGCCGCTTATGCCGGTGTCCACGCATTGCCCAAAGCGCGCCGTTAATGCGTTCATAATTCAAAAACCGGAAGCAAAGAAATTTGCTTCCGGTTTATTATTTTCAAACTGTGCCGTACGTCACCTGGTATCTAACGCCTTGTTCAACTGCTCGATGGCATCGTTCACATGCTTCAACGGCTTGCCGCTCAGGTTGCCTTGTGCCTGCTGCAACAACCCAAGCGCCGCGCGCACCTGCAGGTCCGATGTCCCCTGCGGTTCATGGCCCTTGCCGTGACCGCTGATGTCCGTGCCCATTTCCTTGAGACCAAGTTTGATCTGTTCCATCGCCTTGCCCCGGTGTCCGTTGTAGTCGTGGTCCGCCTGCGCCAGCGTGGCATACGCGTCATCCAGGAGTGCGGCGTCGGGGTTCGCCTGCGCCTGTGCCCGGGTGGCCAGACCGAGCGCCAGCAACAAGGTCAACAACACGGCCGGAATCCGAATTGAGAATTTTACATTCATAGTTTTTATTATTGGTTTCGCCAACGATTTTAATATGGCACATGTTTCAAAAAATTATCAAATTATTTTTAATGCCCCGCCTTCCTCGCCGCGCGCTGCGGGAAAATCAAGATGCAGGCGATGATGAAGGCGATCAACGCGGCGGATGCCGTGAACCGGCTCAGGTTCAATCCGCCCTCGGAAACCGGCTTGTCAAAATAATCGCCCAGCACCGCGCCCAGCGGACGCGTCAGCACGAATGCCGACCAGAACAACGCCGTCCGGTTGATTTTCGTGAAGAAATACAACCCCGCAACGATCGCCAGCAGGATGCCAAAGAGCATCGTGGAATTGAGAAAGCCGAACCCTTCCGTATCCGCCGTCCAGTCGCCCAGCGCCGTGCCCAGCGTCTGCGAAAACATGATCGTCACCCAGTAAAACATCTCCGCCTTCGGTGAGCTCACCGTATTGATGGAGACCGAGCCGAGCGTGCGATGCCAAACGAGCAGCGACGTGATGAGCAAAACCAACAACAACGACGAGCCGCCGGCATAACCGATGTGCAACGAGCGGTCGCAAAAATCCGCCAGCGTCGTCCCCACCGTTGTTGTCGCGAGAATCGTCGCCCAATATAAGAATGGATGAAATTTCGCCGCGTTAATCTGCGCAAACACAAAACCTATAAACAATGCCGCGAAGATTCCCGTGCTCAGGAGGTAACCGAGATTCAGGGACATCGAGACGGCGTCCCCGCCGGTTTCGCCCAGGGTCGTCGCCGCGATTTTGATCAGCCAGAATACAAACGTGACTTCCGGCACCTTGCTCAGGGCATTTTCATCCGCGGCGGTTGTCGGCATGGCGCGTTTTTTATTTTCCGACAAACATCACGTCCAGCATCCCCGGCCCGGTAAAATGCCGGCTGCGCGGTGCGCCGCCCGGTTGGTTGGTTGTGCCGGTGGTCGAAGCCATCGCCGGAGCCGCGTTCGTCTGTGGCGGACGCTCGACGGTGATCAGCACGATGCGATTATTCTTCGTATCCAGCGAACTCGTGCGCGCGCCCGTTTTTGTTTTTACCGTCTGTTCCACCGCAAAATCCGTCGGGCTGCTTTCCTTGATGATCGTCAACGTGCCGTCCCGCTGCGAACTGAACGCCTCCATCGTGTTCGGGTTGAAACCGCCGCTGTCCGTGCCGTTGCCGATTGGCAACGTCGCCAGAACCTTTCCATTGTCCGCGTTCACCACCACGCACACGCTGGGTTCGGCGCACATCGCAAACAGGATATGATTCTTCACGTCCAGGCCGAGACCGCCCGGATCACCGGCGGTATCGCCCAGATCAATTTTGCTCACGAGCTTCATCGATTTGGCATCGATCACCGCGATCTTTTTTTCGTCCTCGATGTCGGCAAAGACTTTTCCCTGCCCGTCCGCCTGTGCCTGCTCGATCGCGCCGCCGATGTCGATCGAGCCCGCCACCGCTCCGTCCTTCGGGTCGATGATCGTCACGCTGGGCGAGGCGTGGCTTAAGATAAATATTTTTCCCGTGGCCGGCTCATAAATGATCCCATCCGGCCGGCTTTTGACACCGTCGATATCCTTGATCTTCTGCAACGTCTCCGTATCGAACAGGCTCGGCGGGTTGCCGCTCACCACGCCATGATGGGTGTTGGGATCCACCGCCACGCCATGACCCCCGGCGTTCGTCACCGTGCCGATGTATTTATGCGAATCCAGGTCGAAGACCAGCGTGTTGCCGCCGCGCGGCACGTACACCCGGCGCCCGTCATTGTCGACATAGACATAATCCGTGCCGCCGCTGCCCATCAACTGCGTCGTATCGAGAACGCGATAACCGTCATCGGCCTGCACAGTGAGATTGAACGCCAGCAAACCAAGGCCGGCCACAGAAAGCATTTTTGAGGATAATTTCATGACCGTGAAAATACGTTCCGGTTCCTTTCAAACAAGAACATTTGCATGAAAAAATCGTCATCTTGGGTGCAAAAATGAAATGGATTAAATACGGTCATTGTAAAACATCACCGTCCCGAAACGAGAAAGCCATCGGCCATCGCGTCGAGGGTGATGATTTTTGCGGCTCGACAGGTTTTAGTTGTCGCAGTATGAATGTCTTCATGATGTCTGTTTTTGTCTGTTTATGCAGGGCGTGACCATTGACGAACCCATGAAAATTCCCGGTCTCAGACCTTCCGCCGCGCAACTTGGCGGCCTCGTTTTCTTCGGGCGGATGCTTGACAAGATTCGATTGCACGCACAAGGCAGGCTCCCGGTCGATTACAATCGTGGCACTGGTTTCGATGGCCGGGTTTGCCGGTTTTTACACGTCGAATATCCCTCGCTCGTTGAACGTGTCCTGGCCGGCGTCAGCGACGAGGAGATTTTGACTTGGTGTTTCGCCCATGGACGGAAACCGGGCGACGAGGAGATTTTTATCTTCAATTCGTTTCTCACCAAGCGCGGCTGGCACGATGACGGCAGCGCGGAGCTGGAGACCATGAAGCGCAACCGTGGTTTTGCCAACCGCGCGGACATCCAGACATTTTTCGATTTTCACAAGGCAGATGAGGAACTAGATTGAATGGGCGTCGATCCCAATCATTGATACAAGAGGTTTTTTCCCGCTTTAATTCCGCCATTCCTCTCTTCCTTATTATTTACTCCCCAATCTTTTCAACCTTCACCGTTACCTCCATCGTCCGCTCCGTCGTTCCCTTGTAGGTCCCGCAAATCGGCGGCACATCGGCATAGTCGCGACCGACGGCGATCTTCACATAAGTCTCGTCCGGCTTGCAATTGTGTGTCGGGTCCAGCGGTTGCCAGCCTTGTCCGGGGATGAATACCTCCGTCCACGCGTGCGTTGCGCTGGCGATCTCCGTCGCAAGATAACCGCTGACATAGACCGCGGGAATTTTTAGCGAACGACACAGGCTCAACATCACATGCGCGAAGTCCTGGCAGACCCCCCGCTGTTGCGCGAGCGCATCCCGCGCATGCGTGTGGACCTGCGTCGAACGGCTTTCGTAGGCGATATGCGAATGGACGAACGCCATCAGTTTCAAAGTCTGCTGCCAGACGTCCCGTTCGTCGCCGATGGCATCCACCGCCAGCCGCCAGATTTCCGGCGTCGTCTCCACGAAACGGCTCTCATGCAAAAAATCAAAGGCGCGCCCAAAGGACAGCGCCTCCGGCAGGCGCTCGACACCGGCGGGCCGCGCATCCATGGGCAGTCCGTCAATCTTGTGCGTGGTCACGCGCAAGTTGCTCTCCACCGTCAGCGTGGAATGCGCCTCGGGCAGTTCAAAATAGTGGACCACGTTGCTGTTGAAATCGTGGTAATGCTTCAACCGGGTGACCGGTACAACCTTGATGAGAAACGAATCCACCGTCTGCTGCTTGTTGGAAAGCGGCTGTAAATGCAGCTCGTTCCGGCTCTCGCGCACCGGTGCGGCGTAGGCGTAATGCGTGCGATGTAGAATGTCCCACTTCATTTTATTCCAGGGGTTCCACGTCCACCGAAACCCTCAACTGATGCGCGCCGCCGCCCGTGATGATGCCCGCGACCGGGCTGACGTCCGAGAAGTCACGACCGAACGCAACCGTGATATGTTCCTCGCCCGGACGCACGTTATTTGTCGGGTCAAAATCAACCCAGCCCGTGCCCGGGCAAAAAATTGAAAACCACGCATGGCTCGCATCCGCGCCCACCAGCCGCGGTTTGCCCTCCGGCGGACGCGTGCGCAGGTAGCCGCTGACGTAACGCGCCGGCAAACCCAGCGAACGCAGGCAGGCGATGCCCAGATGCGCGAAGTCCTGGCACACCCCGCGGCGTTTTTCCAAAACCTCCTCCAACGGCGTCGCCACGGTCGTCGCCTTCGGGTCATATTTGAAATCTTCAAAGATCCGCCGCGTCAGATCCGCCGCGCCGATGAGAAGCGGCGTGCCGGTCTTAAAACTTTCCGCCGCATAATCCGCCAGTTCCCGGGACGCGCGGATGTGTGGCGAATCAAAGACGAATTGATACGCCTCCACCACCTCCGGCGACACCGGATCGCGAAACATCTTCGCGACGTCCTCCCACGCGATCGGGTTTTCCGGCGCGGCCGGCTTGCGCGCGGCCACCGTCACGCGGCTGTGGGTGATGATCTCCAGCTTGTTGTGGATTTCCTGGATGGCGAACACGCAAAGCCGGTTACCGAAATAATCCGTGCGCGTCTTGCTCAAGGCCGGTTCCGGAAAAATCTTCAATGTGAATTTTTCGCATGACTGCCCCGCCAGCAGACGCGGTTCCAGACGCGTGACATGGTGCGACACCGTCACCGGCGCGGCGTATTCGTACAACGTGCGATGGGTGATGAGGTAATTCATTCTTCCGCCCCCCGTCCGGTTCTCGAAATGGACGAATGCGCAAAATAACTCGCTGCGATCGCGTCCGAAAGCTTGGGTAGCGTCGCCAGCGTCTCGCGGATCACCGCGGCGACGTTGCTCTTCGCCCACGAACCGTTTTCCGCGAGCTCGCGCGCATCCGCTTTGCTCAACTGCGCCACGCATTTTTGCAGGATGTTTTTGCCCGATCCGGCGGCCTCCTCGCGTTCCTTCGGCAGCTTGTCGAAATGTTTGGCGAGCTGGTTGATTTGAAACAGCACCGAGCGCGGATTTTTGTCGTCCAGCAGCACCAGGTCAAAAACCGCCGGCACGCTCGCCAGCAGGCTGTAACGCGAACGGAACGTGATGCTGCTGTCCACGACTTCGAGCACGGCCTCGAGCATGCTGGGGTTTTCCGGGTCCGGTGAGCGCAACGTGGCGTCGAGCAGGGTGCCGATGTAGATCGCGCGCTCGATGCGCAGGCCCATGTCCAGAAAACGCCACGCCTGCGCGCGGGTCATGTTTTCACGCGCGAGACCATGGAACGCCGCGAGACCCATGAGTGTTTCGTTCAACACCACGGCCGCCTCGCCCGCCAGCATCACGGAATGTAACCGTGAAACCGTTTTGTCAAAAGTGGTGGTGTCATCTTCAGCGTTCGATGAGGTTTTTGGCAAACTTGGCCGCGCCGCCTCGTCGCTGCCGCCGAGCCGGTCATTGAGCTGGCTCAAGACGCGCCACATGTCGTTCGAGGTGCGGTCGCGCACGAGCGTTGCGAGCCGTTGCAATTGGTCGGCGGTGTTGCGCAAACTGCCGGCGCGCTCCGGATCAAAGATCGCCGCGAGCAGTTCCGCTTCGAACGCCTCGGCATTCTGGCGGAGCTCCGGTTTCGCGGAGATGCCCGGCAGTTGCCCCTGCGTTTCGAGCGTTTGCAACAATGGCGCGACCAGCGTTTGCGCGCCACCGGCGCGTTCGGGGTTGAAACGCAACAGCGCGCTGCGCAACAACCGCGCCGTGGCGTCCGCGCGTTCAGAATAACGGCCCAGCCAGAAAAAATTGTCCGCCAGGCGCGATGGCAGATTGTTTCCCGTGCGGCGCAGCTCGATGTTTTGCGTGCCGCCGTGCAGCAACGTGAATTCCTCCACCGGCGTTTCCGAAATGATCCAGGTGTCCTTGCTGCTGCCGCCGCTCTGCATGGAAATGAATTTCCCGCCCGTGTCCGGCGCGACACGTGTGAGCCCGCCGGGCATCACGCGGTAGCCATTTTCGGTGGCCACGAGAAACGCGCGCAGCCCGACCGGCTTCGCGACCAGGCCGTCCTTTTCCAACGACGGCGCAGTGGAAAGGGCGACCCGTTCCTGCGCCACGAACAGGTCCGGGTCGAATTCAATCTGCCGTTTCAGCGCCGCCAGTTCGGCCTCGCTCAATTTTTTTTCCGGATCGGGCATCCGCAAATGCGAGCGGAACGCCGGTTTGACGACGAGTTCATCCAGCCGTTCAAAAACATGTTCGCGCGCCTTCTTCTGTCCGCACCACCAGGTCGCGACCGACGGCAGCTTCAATTCCTCGCCCAGGATATGCCGGCACAACCCGGGCAGAAACGACATGAATGCGGGGCTTTGCACCAGACCCGAGCCGAGCGCATTGGCGATGACGACATTCCCCGCGCGGACAGCCTCGACCAGGCCCGGCACACCGAGGATCGAGTCATTGCGCAATTCCAGCGGGTCGCAAAAATCATCGTCCACGCGGCGTAAAATCACATCCACCCGTTCGAGTCCGGAAAGGGTCTTGAGGAAGACATGGTTGTCACGCACAGACAGATCCTGACCCTCCACCAGCATGTAGCCGAGGTAACGTGCCAGATATGCCTGCTCAAAATACGTCTCGTTGTGCGGGCCTGGTGTGAGCATCACCACGCGCGATTTCTCCAACGGCCGCGGGGCGATTTGCGCCAGGGCGTTCTGTACGTCGCGAAAAAATCCCGCGAGCCGGTTAATGTTATTGTCGCGGAACGATTCGGAAAAAATGCGCGAAGTCACCAGCCGGTTCGCCAGCGCGTAGCCCGCACCGGTCGGGATCTGTGTACGATCGGAAACCACCCACCAGCGCCCGTCAGGCGAACGTGCGAGGTCGGCGGCGTAAAAATTCAGGAAGACGTCGTTCGGAATCTTGATTCCGTGGCAGGGACGCAGGAAGTCCGGCTGCGCAAAGACCAGCGCGGGCGAAAGCCAGCGCGTGTGAAGCAGTTTTTGTTCGCCGTAACTGTCGGCCAGAATCTTGTTCAGCAACGTTGCGCGCTGGATGAGTCCCTTTTCGAGCGTATTCCACTCGTTGGGCGAAATGACCAGCGGCACCGGGTCCAGTTGCCACGGACGTTCGACGCCGCGAGGATCGCTGTACACGTGATAAGTGATGCCTTGCTCGTGGACGAGGCGGTCACTGGCGTCCGCGCGGCGGTGCAATTCCGCCATGCCCAGTTCATCCATGGTGCTGAGAATCTTCGCGTAATGTGCCCGCGGTTTGCCATCGGCGGCGATGAACTCATCAAAAGACGATTCGCGCCGCTGATAATTTTTCAGCAGCGCGGCGGGGGACGGTTTAGGCTCGACGGACGTCTCGTTCATCGCGTCACGTGACTGTAACATTGCCTGTCGTTGCTTGCGAGCTTCTTCAGACATTTCTCAAGTCGAGCGTGAACGGAAATTCCGGATTTATCTTTGCGGGTGCGACCGTACATTTTCCCTGTGAATGACCATTACGGAAGAAACGGGAAAGGCGGCGCGACTCGGCCTCGTAGGAATTCACCGGAAACGTGTCATAACTTCTGCCGCCCGGATGCGCCACATGATAGGTGCAGCCACCCAGGCTGCGACCGTTCCACGTGTCCACCACATCGAATACCAGCGGCGCCTGGATGCCGATGGTCGGCTGCAAACATTCGGGCGGATGCCACGCGCGATACCGGACGCCCGCCACAAATTCGCCGTTCGTGCCGGTCGGATGCAGCGGAATACGATGGCCACCGACGGTGACCGCAAAGCGGTCGCTCGTGAGCCCCTGGGCCTTGATCTGGAGCCGTTCCACCGAGCTGTCCACGTAACGCACCGTGCTTCCGCCGCCCGGCTCCTCGCCGAGGACGTGCCACGGTTCGAGCGCCGTGCGGAGTTCGAGCTGGAGGTCGCGTTGCGTCAAGTCGCCAATGAACGGGAAACGGAACTCGAAATGCGGCGCGAACCAGTCGAATTCAAACGGATAACCGGCATCGCGCAGATCGCGGATTACATCCTTGAAATTCGTCTCGCAGAAATGCGGCAGCATCCAGCGGTCGTGGATATCCGTGCCCCAGCGTACGAGGTTGTTCTGGTATGGCTCCTTCCAAAATTTGGAGACCAGGCCGCGTAGCAACAAATGTTGGGCCAGGCTCATGCGCGAGTGCGGCGGCATTTCAAACGCGCGCATTTCGACCAGCCCCAGCCGGCCGGTGCTGCTCTCCGGGGCATAGAGTTTATCAATCGAAAACTCGGACCGATGCGTGTTGCCGCTGGAATCAATCAACAGGTTGCGGAACAAACGGTCGCACAGCCACGGCGGCGTATAGCCTAAATTTTTGGTGTTGCGTTCCAGTTCCTTGAACGCGACTTCCAGTTCGTAAAGCGAATCGTTGCGCGCCTCGTCAATGCGCGGCGCCTGCGACGTCGGCCCGATGAACAGGCCGCTGAACAGCCAGCTCAACGACGGATGATTTTGCCAGTAGGAGAGCAAGGAACGCAGCAGATCGGGCCGCCGCAAAACCGGCGAGTCCTGCGGCGTCTCGCCGCCGATGATGATGTGATTGCCGCCGCCCGTGCCGGTGTGCCGGCCATCCAGCATGAATTTTTCCGTGCCAAGGCGGGTGAGGTGCGCCTCTTCGTAAAGCACCGTCGTCCGTTCAACGAGTTCATCCCAGGACTTGCTGGGGTGCAGGTTCACCTCGATGACGCCGGGGTCCGGCGTGACGGCCAGCTTGTTGATGCGCGGATCGCGCGGCGGGGTTTCACCCTCGATGATGACCGGCGTACCCATTTCGGTGACGGCGGTCTCGATGCCGGCGATGAGATCCAAATAATCCTCCGTCGTCTCCACCGGCGGCATGAACACATGCAACCGCCCTTCGCGCGGTTCCACGCACAAGGCGGTGCGGATGATCCACGGCGCGCTCTGGCCTTGGGCCGGACGACGATTCGGATCGTAATCCGTTGCTGGCGGCAACGGCGGCAGTTCCACGCGTCTTTCCTCTTCCACATTGCCCAGCCGTTGGGCGCGCTGGCCCGGACCGTAGCCGGCGGGCACCGGTGCGCCGCCTTTGCGCCGGATAAAATGCTGGCCGGAGCTTTCCGGATTGCGAGGCTGGTATGGAAACTCCTTCGGCAATTCAGGCAGATTTGGATTCGACGGGTCTTCCTGGTGAATCCACGGAAATTCTTTCTCCGCGACCCACGGGATGGAATCAAGCGGCAGGCGCAGGCCCATCGCAGAATCACCCGGGATGAGCCAGAGCGTGTCGTCATCGCGCAAAAACCACGCGCCGGACATCCACCCGGCCTGGTTGCCATACTGCGCGCGTTTTATCGGCAGCGTATAACCGACGGCTTCGCCCGGACCTTCTTGAAAAATCCGCGTAATCCGGTCGCGTTCCAGTTTATTTTTGAGATTGGTTTTTTCCGGCGTGACGTTGGACGGCAGACGGCGTTCCTTCCAGGTGTAATAAAACGCGTCTTCATAGCCGGGCATCATGTATTTCGGATCCGCGCCGATCACGCGGGAAATCCGTTCCAGCAACGCCTTCGCATCCTTCGCGGCGTGACCATAGTCCTTCGATTCATCGGCGATGAGCGAATCGTCCTTCCAGATCGGCACGCCGTCCTTGCGCCAGTAACATCCGAGCGCCCAGCGCGGCAGTTGTTCGCCGGGATACCATTTGCCCTGGCCGTAATGCAATAGCGAGCCGGGTGCAAATTTGCTGCGCAGGCGCTTGATAAGGTTACCGGAAAGTACGCGCTTTTCGTGCGAGGCGGCGGTGAAATTCCATTCCGGACCATCCCGATCGTCCACGGAGACAAACGTCGGCTCGCCACCCATCGTCAGGCGCACGTCACCGCGTTTTAAATCGGCATCGATCGCATGGCCGAGCGACTCGATTTTGTTCCATTGCGCGTCGGTGTAGGGCAGGGTGACCCGCGGCGATTCGTGGATGCGCGTGACGCGCATTTCGTGCGCGAATTCACATTCGCACTCGTCCACCAGACCGTTGATGGGCGCGGCACCCGTAGGATCGGGCGCGCAAGCCAGCGGAATGTGGCCCTCACCGGCAAACAGGCCGGAGGTCGGGTCCAGCCCGATCCAGCCCGCGCCGGGCAGATAAACTTCCGTCCATGCATGCAGATCGGTGAAATCTTTTTCCGCACCGCTCGGCCCATCCAGCGATTTCACGTCGGGTTTGAGCTGGATCAGATAACCGCTGACGAACCGCGACGCGAGACCACAATGCCGGAGCACCTGGCAAAACAGCCACGCGGAATCGCGGCAGGAACCGTTGCCCTTTTCCAGGGATTCCTCCGGCGTCTGCACGCCGGGCTCCATGCGGATGGTGTATTTGATGTCCCGCCAGATCTTCTGGTTAATGGCGACGAGAAAATCGATCGTGCGCGGCTTCTTTTCAAATGGAACTTCCTGCCGCTGGCTGTTGGTGAGCCTTTTCGTCTCGCCGAGGATCTCCTTGCGGACGGCGGCGAGGTATTTCATGAACTGCGGCGTCAGCCAGCATTTTTTTTGGAAGGGCGCGAGTTCATGTTTGAGCGCCGGGTCGTATTCGAACGGATAACGCTCCGCGTCCGGTTCGAGGAAAAAGTCAAACGGGTTCAGCACCGACATTTCGGCGACCAGATCGACCTCGACGATAAATTCCCGGGTCTGGTCGGGAAACGTCAGCCGCGCCAGATAATTCGACTGCGGGTCCTGCTGCCAGTTGATGAAGTGTTTTTCCGGCGTGATTTTGAGCGAATAGGAGAGGATGCGCGTCCGCGAATGTGGCGCGGGCCGCAGCCGCACAGTTTGCGGGCCCAGCGTGATTAGACGGTCATACTTGTATTGCGTCTTATGATGCAGCGCGACTTGAATTGACATCGTTCAGGGGTGGGTGACAAGCGTTGACGGGCGTAGTGACTGCTGCTGTTGTTCCTCCTGCTGGACGAACTGCACCTCGCTGTCGAGGTCGAACGACTGGAAAATGTAGGCATTGAACAGCGCCTCGCCGACACTGTTCAATTTCAACTGGACCTGGTCCAGGTAGCCATGCAGGCCGATTTCAAAAACCTCCTCAATGGTGATGAATTGCAATTCGGCCGCGAGCCGGCCGCAAAGTTTTTCGGCATCGTTGCCAAAGCGGTTCACCGGCACGCCGGAGATATGGCGTAACGACTCGTTCAGGCGCTCGACACAGAAGCGGATGGAGCGGGGAAAATCCTCGTTGAGCAGGAGAAACTGCGCGACGTTATAGGGGTTGACCTCCGCGCCGTAAATCGCCTTGAAGACATCCCACGCGCTGCAGGAGCGCAGCACGGCGGACCATTCCAGCGCATCGGTCTGGCTGACGGATTTCGGCAGGCCGCGTTCGGGCAGCGTGTGATGCCGCAGGTCGAGGATGCGCGAGGTCTTGTCGGCGCGTTCCATGAAACGGCCGGCCTCGCTGAACCACCAGCCTTCGTTGTGGCTGTGCGTCGCATAGCTCAAGCCGAGCAGTTGGATTGAACTCGCCTTGACCTGGTTAAAAAAATCCGTCGGGCTTTCCGTCCAGACAATGCGTGCCTCGGGTGAGAGGATAAACAGATAAAGGCGGTTCAATTCCTCCCACGTTTCAATGGTGATCTGGTCGCGGATCATCCGGGCGTTTTCCCGCGCGGAACAAATCGAAGAGACGATCGAATTCGAGTTATCCTGGTTGAACACCATGAAGTCCGCCACCGCCGAGGCCGTGGCCTGGTTGTGCTGCTTGGCGAATGATTCCTCGTCGCCGGTGGTCTGGACGATGGGCATCCAGTGTTTGCGCAGCGTCTCGTCGTCAAGGCTGCGGTAATCAAGCAGGAGCTGGAGGTTCACATCGAGCAGGCGCGCGACGTTTTCGGCGCGCTCGACATAGCGCGACATCCAGAACAGGGAATTGGCAACGCGGGAAAGCATTTATGATTAATGATGGGTGATTGGTGATTTCACTTATCGCCGTACAATACCCAGGTATCCTTGCTGCCGCCGCCCTGGGATGAATTGACCACCAGGGATCCTTTGCGCAACGCGACGCGCGTCAGGCCGCCGGGAATGATGACCGTCTTTTCGCCGCACAAAATGAACGGACGCAAATCCACATGGCGCCCTTCGAAACCCTCCTCGCCGCAATACGTTGGATGCGTGGAAAGCGAAATCATGGGCTGGGCGATGTAATTGCGCGGATCGGCGATGATCAGCTGGCGGAATTTTTCGATTTCTTCCTTCGTCGCCTTCGGCCCCATCAACATGCCGTAGCCGCCGGATTCGTTCGCGGCCTTCACCACGAGCTTGCCGAGGTTTTCCAGCATGTATTTTTTGTCCGCTTCCTCGCTGGCGAGATACGTCGGCACATTTGGCAGGATTGGCTCCTGATCCAGGTAATACTTGATCATGCGCGGGACGAAGTAATACATCACCTTGTCGTCGGCGATGCCTGTGCCGATGGAATTGGCCAGCGAGACGTTGCCCGCGCGATACGCCCGCACCAGTCCCGGCACGCCGAGCATTGAATCACGGCGGAAAACAGTCGGGTCGAGAAAATCATCATCGATGCGGCGATAAATCACATGGACAGGCTTCAAGCCCTTGGTCGTGCGCATGAAGACATGCTCTTCACGCACCACCAGGTCGCGGCCTTCAACGATTTCTATGCCCATCTGCCGCGCAAGATAGGTGTGCTCAAAGTAAGCGGAGTTGTACGCGCCCGGCGTGAGCAATGCAATGGTCGGTTCGGCAACACCGGCGGGCGCGATGTGCTGCAATGCCTTCAATAGTTCCTGCGGATAATGTTCGACCGGGCGCACGCCGGTTTTTTCAAAGACATTGCGAAACGTGCGCTTCATCGCCCGGCGGTTTTCCAGGACGTAGCTCACGCCGCTCGGGCACCGGCCGTTGTCCTCGAGCACCATGTAATTGCCCTTGTCGTCGCGGATGAGGTCCGTTCCGCAGACATGGATGTAGATGTCCTTCGGCACGGCGAAGTTCACAAACTCGCGCCGGAAATGTTTTCCCGAGAGGACGTAGTGCGCGGGAATCGTGCCGTCATTGAGGATGCGCTGCTCGTGGTAGATGTCGTGCAGGAAAAGATTCAGCGCCGTCACGCGCTGGGTGAGGCCGCGCTCAATGGTTTCCCATTCGGCGGCGGGGATGATGCGCGGCACCATGTCGAACGGAAACACGCGCTCCGTTCCGCGCGAGTCGCCATAGACGTTGAAGGTCACGCCCTGCCGCAAAAACGCGAGGTCCACGGCGTTGCGTTTGGATTGATATTCGTTGCTGGAGATCTGGCAGAACGCCTTGTGGACTTTGTCGTAATGCTTCAGCGGCACGCCCTCGCGCCCGAACATTTCGTCGAAAAATCCCTGACGATCGCCGCCGCAAAGGTTGAGGCTTGCCAGTTCCGTTTTAGCCACGCCGGTCATTTTGGTTCAGAGTTGTCGTTTCTATTGCGCGCCAATCCTGTATAAAAACAGTCATTGGCGGCGCACACAGCATTTAAGCAGCGGTTGTGCCAGTACCGGGCAAAGAAATCATTCGTTGCCAAAATGACCCGAAAAATCAGGCGTGTCTTTGGATCAAATACGCCTTGAACTTCTCGTAGTCCGCGCCCATCCGGTCGAAATCTTCCGGCAATTTCAAGGACGCGAGCATGTTCGCCGGCACGTCCGGTTCCCAGCCGACCACCTTTTGCACTTCGCCGGGAAATTTCGCCGGGTTCGCGGTCTCCACGATGACCGCCGGGGTGTTGCCCAGCGGTTCCTGCGCGGTCCAGTCCAGCAATCCCTGCCACGCCACGGAACCATGCGGTTCGAGCAGCAGTTGGAACTGGTTCCAGAAATCCCGGATGCCCGCGACGGTGCGTTCGTCGGAAATGGACGAGGAAAAAATGTCGCGCCGCATCGCCTCGATGTTCGGCTGGATCAGGATTTTACCCGTCTCATCCATCTGGCCGCCGTAAACCGAGACCAGCCGCGCCAAGTTGCTCGGATGGCCGACGTTCATCGCGTTGGACAACGAATTGCGCGATGGCGAAATTTTTTGATAATCACCGCTTCCGAGAAATTTCGGGAAGGCGTCATTGGCGTTCACCGCCGCGACAATTTTTCTCACCGGCAAACCCATCTCGCGCGCCACAATCGCGCCCATCATGTCGCCGAAGTTGCCGCTCGGCACGGAAAACACCACCGGCTCCCCTGCCTGCGCCACCCGTGATGCGGCATAGAAATAATAAACGCTCTGCGGCAACAGGCGTCCGATGTTGATGGAGTTAGCGGACGATAGCGGGATGTGGTTCAGGTCCGCGTCGGCGAACGCGCGTTTCACCATCGCCTGGCAGTCGTCAAACTTGCCGTCGATGGCCACGGTGCGGATGTTGTCCTTGAGCGTGGTCATCAGTTTACGCTGGCTCTCGCTCACTTCCGCGAGGGGAAACAGCACGATGACCCGCACGCCGGGAATTTTATGGAACGCATGGGCGACCGCCGAACCGGTGTCGCCGCTGGTCGCGGTGAGGATCGTGACCTGCCGGTTGTCTTCGCGCAAAAATTTGCCGAACAATCGCGCCATCATCTGCGCGGCAAAATCCTTGAACGACGCCGTCGGGCCCTGGTCCAGGCGCATCAGGAACGTGCGGAAGTTCACGACCTCCAGCGGCACGGGAAAGTTGTACGCCTCGGCGCAAAACTTCGCGAGTTCCGCCGGCGGCACGATGCCCTCGGTGAACTTGGACAGCACCCGGAACGCGATCTCGTGATACGGCAGGCGGGAGAACGCCGCGAGTTCGTTGAACGTGAAGCGCGGAAATTGTTTCGGAAAATACAGGCCGCGATCCGGTGCCTGGCCTTGTAACAACGCCTCGCGCAGATTGACGGCGGGCGACTGGCCGTTCGTGGAATGAAATTGAATCTGGGACATCTTACTTGAAATTTTCAACGCGGAACATGACCGGTTGGCCTTTGACGGCGGGCAATTTGGCGATCTGGCCGAGTGCGCGTTTCACCGCGCCGTTCGTCGCATAGTGCAGCATGAAGATCAGCGGCACGCTGGCGCCTTCGTGGCCTTCCGGCTGGATGACGGACGATATGCCGATGTGGGACTGGCCGAAAATGGTCGCAATCCTCGCGAGCACGCCGGGCTTGTCCACCACGTTGAGGCGGACGAAATATTGCGAGACAACTTCATCGATCGGCGCGACACAGCCGGCACATTCGTGCGGCACGAAGGCGGGCAGTCGGTTCTTCGCGCCGCTTTTCAGATCGAGCACCGCATCGCCGATGTCGCTCAAGACCGCACTGGCCGTGGCGTCCTTGCCCGCGCCGCGACCGTAAAATAGCGAATCGCCCACGACATCACCGCGCACGAATACGGCATTGAACACGCCGTTCACGCTGGCCAGCACGTGCGAATTTGGCACGAGGGTCGGATAAACAGAAACTTGGATGCGCCCGTTGCCCTCCAGTTTTTTCACCGTGCCAAGCAGCTTGATGGTGTAACCAAGTTCACCGGCAAATTTGATGTCCAGCGCGGAAACCGGGCGGATGCCTTCGACGTGGATTTTCTTCGGATTGACCCAGAAACCATGCGCGAGCGACGCGAGGATGCCGGTCTTGTGCGCGGCATCGTGGCCATCGATGTCCAGGTCGGGCGGCGTTTCGGCATAACCGAGTTTCTGCGCGTCCGCGAGCACTTCGTCGAGATCCGCGCCTTCCAGCTTCATCCGTGTGAGGATGTAATTGCAGGTGCCGTTGACGATTCCGTAAAGCGCATTGATGCGGTTGCCGACAAAACCTTCGCGCAACGCCTTGATGATGGGAATGCCACCGCAGACGCTCGCCTCGTAATAAAGATTGGTGCCGTATTTTTGCGCGGCGGCGAAAAGTTCCTCGCCATGGGCGGAGAGCAACGCCTTGTTCGCCGTGATGACCGGCTTGCCGAGCTTCAGCGCGGCCAGGATCGCCTCGCGCGCCACGCCCGTGCCGCCGATGAGCTCGGCGACGACCTGGATGTGGGGATCAAAAACCACTTCGCGCCAGTCGGTCGTCAGCAATTTGGCGGGAATCTTCGTGGCCCGTTTCTTTTTCAAATCGCGCACGGCGACGCGTTCGATGGATACGCGGGTGCCCAGGCGCGAGGCCACCAGCGAACCGTTGCGCTGGAGCGCTTCGTAAACGCCGCTGCCGACCGTGCCGCCGCCGATGATGCCGAGTTTGACCTGCTGCATAGTTACACCGGCAGGTTGCCGTGAAAAAGAGCAGGGGACAATCCAATTTTGGTTCCGCGACGTTTTCAGTGGGCAACTGGATTTGACGTTTCCATGGCAGGCAAGGGGACAATTCTCCCCATCATATTCCGCCGTCGCCGATCTGAATTGAAAATCCGCGCCAAGCGGGCAGGGCGGAGAGTCTATGCTGACGAGATGGCGGAGATGGCTCGCGGTTGTTTGGATGGCCGATGGGTAATCGCCAATAGGCAATAGGTAATCGCCGATGGCAAATCGCCGATAGCCGAGTCAATCGCCAATCGCCAAGTCAGCAATCAAACCGGATGAGCATCACGCGTTGGTTATGGATTTTGGCGCGGATGATTTCCCGCGCCAGTTGCAATCGCATAGCCGATGGGCAATTGCCGATAGATAATCGCCAATAGGTAATCGCCAATCGCCGATTGGCTATTCTTCGTCCGGCTTCAATTCGCCACGGGCGATGCGGGCTTCGGTTGATTTATAAAGCGGATGTTCCGGCTTCAAGTTGCGCAAAAAGATCAGGCGAAAATCTTTGGCCTTCTGCGCGGACTCACGTCTTTCCTTTACCTCGCCGGTCAGGTACCGCTTGCCTTGCACGGGCGAACTGTCAATGGATGCGGTCCACGCTGTCAATTGCCGGGCACAGGACTCGGCCATCGCGCGAATTTCCTGCAAGTGCCGCACAATGGGTTTGAGTTTTGGCCGGTCCTTGACCACGGCCATCATGGAACGCACCTCGCCCGCGCTGCCGCGTGCGATGGCGAGAAACATGTTAAGTTCATTCGTCGTCACGCGCTCGAATCCTTCCGCGATGTTGTTTGAGACGGAGAGCGCGGCGCGATCCAATTGATTGCGGAAGCCTGGCGTGAGCGGCACGTTTGGCCCTTCCAGCAGGTCAAGCACGCGGTTGTAGAGCCGCGCCGCCTCCTGCCACACCGGCAGCTCTTCAAACTTTTGATACTTCGCCATATTGGGTGTTTTTTTGGTTAAGTTTTCACTGAACGAAAATAATCGCCAATAGCCGATAGTCCATCGCCAATGTGGCGGTTATGACCGGCTTCCATATGGTGCGGGAGATAACAATCGCCGATAGCCGATAGTCGATCGCCAAAATAAAAGTCCGGGCGGAGCACAAGCAGTTCGGCGATTGGCGATTGCCCATGATTCTTCGCTGTCCTTAATTTTTCATCGATAGCCCATGTGCTGGAATTTCGACCTTGCTGACGCGGCGTTGGCAGATGCGATTCATAATTTTCCCCGGATGGGTATGTTAGTCTTTCACACCCAAGTTTCCGTTTTGTGAACCAGAGAAGTTTTAGCCTCAATTGGAACGGACATCCAGAAATATTTACCAAACTGGAAAGGGAGCGGAAATGGGCCAAACCTGACCAATGGATATTTTGTCCCTCGTCCCTCGAATAAGCGAGCAGGGCGGCATTTATGTTTGGGACGGCGGTCCGAGCCGGACAGGCGACCGAGCCGTCCCTCCCGCCAATGATTTGAGCCGGCTGACGTCGGCGACCATTTCTTTACGGTGAGTTATCAAACAGACTGCCGCCGAGATTTTGCCGGTGTTCGGGGAATTCTGCCGACTGCAAGCCGGCAGCACTTTGCCGGCTGTCGGCAAAAAGCTGTCTACTATATTTCTTGACAAAGTAAACACTGTTATCATATTATTAAAGCGGTAGAGTTGAGATTTGGGGTGATCCGTCCCGCCTGCGGGACGCGGCGGGGGTATTGTTCTTTGACATAGCCACTAAGTGGCAGATAGGAGCTGGCATGTGACGCCGGGCGTGGGTCTGAATGTCTTGAATTGAACCGTTCAGCCCCCGCCCTGGCTGCAAGCTGGTCTTGCCATATCCGAGTGTGCCGGTTTTTGGAATGTGCTCTTAAATGCGCATATTTGCGGATAATTGCGCTTAACGCGGATAATGGTTGCTGGTTGAAAGTTGCAGGTGCCAAAAAGGCCAGAAATCGTGCCGAATCAAGGTAAATCAAGGTAAATCAAACCAAAAAATAGTACTGGCCGAGCAAAGGCTCGGTGCTTCCCCCTTCGCTAAAGCTACGGAGGACAGGCCGACGCCGGCAAGCTGGGTCAAGGTTGGTCAAACATAGTCAAAGTTCAATGGTTCAGTTCATCGCTTCCGTTGACAAAGGCAGCCGGGATACGAACACGACATAGGCCAGGGCGGTTGTCACCGATGGATCATCGGTGTTCGATCCCAGTGTGAGGCTTTCGTCCGTTTTCGCGCGGTGCTGGTAGATGGTCATCGCGTGGCCGTTCACCTTCAGCGTCATCCCCGTGCGCCTGAATTTTTGCTCGAGCCACGTGGGCAGCGGCAGGCGGTCGTCATGCGCCACGCTCACGACCGTGCCGCCCTTCACCGCGAGTTGCATCAAGTCAACCGCGCTATAAATACTGTCGCCATTTGCGCCCTGCACCCAATCCGCGCCGACCAGCGCCGGCGGCAGACCGGCAAAGGGCGTATCCCGGTCCACAAAAATGTTCCGTCCATCCGTTGCGTTCTGTTCCACATGAACGATGGTCGTCGGGCCGGAATAGGAAAACGAAACGATATAACGTCCCGCACCGGCGGACGGCTGGCCGTCGCCGGTGGCAGCCGGTTCCTCGCTGACCCGGAGAAAATCCGGTCTGGCCAGGGTCACTTCCGGCAACGGCGGATTTTTGGTTTCAATCCCGTTTTGGATCCCGACCGGGTGTGAGGCGATGGCAACGCTCGCGGGTTTCAGTCCGGGACAGCTCGCCGAAATCGCGACCGTTCCCGGCTGCAAGGTTGACCGCACGGCAATCCGGTTGATGCCGCACTCCAGATCAAGGAACGGATTGTTGATGGACCCGGGCTGGCCGCTGTTGTAACCGCCGCGCCAGATGGCCGGGCCGCTGCAATCAAAATCCACGCGTTGCTGGAATGTCGGCACGCGCCGGCCTTGCGCGTCCACGGCCTCCACATCCACCAACGCCACGTCCGAACCGTCGGCTTCAAAATTTTCCGGGCCGATCACCGGTGTCAGCCGCAGCGCGACCGCTTCGCCGGCGGTTTGGATGGAGTTTGTCGCCACCGCCTCGCCGTGATAACTGGCAACGGCTTCGATTTCCCCGGCTTCAAACGCGACGTTTTCAAATGTGAATAAAAAACGGTCGGAGACTTTGCCATGACCAAGCGATTTGCCGTTCACGAACAGTTCCACGTCGCCGCAGTTGGACGCGACATAAACCGTCTTCTTCGTGCCCGCGGGATAATTCCAGTGGCCGATGATGTGAACCTGCGGATCGTCGCGGAACATCGCCTGGACGACATAATAGGCTTCCTTCGGCAGCCGCACGCCGTCCACCTCGCCGCTCGCGCGGGAAACTTCCGTGGTGTTGCGGCCACCGCTGGTCGAGTCGGAAAAAATCCAGTTCGCGCCGCCGGAATGGTTCGCCGCAAATGTTTTGTGCACATATTGCACCACTTCATTCACCGCGTACTCCTCCGAGTCCACGTTATAGGTCTGCCCCGCCTCCAGCGCGTTGTAATTGGTGTTCGGCGGCGTGAACTCGTCCCAGACGCGGCGCGGTGATTCTTCGCGATCGTATTCGCCCTCGACCACCGGCAGGCTGCTGATTTCGCGCCCGCCCTCCGTGCCGATGCACACATCCATGTATTTTCCGGTGATCGCATTCGCGCGGCGATGCGCATAAGCGCGGCCGCCGTGCGGATCGAACTCGTCCATGTAGCCGCGCAATTGCCGGGCGTGTTCCTCGGTGACCTTTTGGTTGCCGCCTTCCCAGATCATGATGGAAGGATTGTTGCGATAATAAATAAGGGCGTCCCGGAAGGCGTCCGCGCGGATCTGCCATGCCGCACCGACGGTGTCCGACTCGCCATCCACGCCCGGTTGCTCGACCATCAGGCCGAGCATATCGCAACTCGCGATCTGCGCCGGGCCGGCCGCGCAATGTCCCCAACGCACCCAGTTCGCGCCGGCCTGTTTCATCAGATCCAGGGTGTAAAAGTGCAGCCAGTCCGGTTGCGCATCACCGAGGCCGGGCCATTCATCCACCGGCTTCTGTCCCCAGCCATGCAGACGAAGATGCTTGCCGTTGATGGCAAAGCCGGTGTTGGCATCCCAATTGACCGTCCGGATGCCGAAAGGAACTTCCTGCGAATCAATCTCCTTGCCGTCAATGCTCAACGAAATTTTTGCGCGGTACAGATAAGGAAAATCCGGCTGCCACAGGTTCGGGTTTGGAACGGTCACGGCGATGTTCGCTTTCACCAAGGCGGTGGAGGCGATTTTCATCACAGGTGAAACCCGGCCGGTGGACACCACCTTGCCATCGTGATCCAGGATCTGCACGGAGACATCAACCTCTTCGTTCGAAATACGGTCGTTCTGTATCGGTATTTCGACGTTCACCTTCGCCGATTTGTCCGAAACGTCCGTCGGGTAGATGTAAGGCCCCTCGGTCTGCAAAAAATCGTATAGCGGCAGTGTGATATGCAGCGGGTCGGTCACGTACAGCTTTACATCACGATAAATACCGCCCATCGCCGGGTGCCATTGCGGATTGTTCCATGGGATCTGGTCGGCGCGGATGGCGTTCACGTCATCGGGGATGATCTTGTTAACTTTCGTTTCGAATTCACCCAGCGTGTCGCTCATGAGTCCGGTTTCCTTGGCACCAGGCATCGGGTTGATCATGAACCGGTTGTCGCACATCACGGCGAGCACGTTTGTGGCGCCGATCTTGAGATATGAAGTCAGGTCAAAGCCGAACGGGATGAAACCATTTTTGCAAATGCCCAGCCTTTGGCCGTTCAGAAAAACTTCGCCGAACTGCCGCACGGCTTGAAATTCGATAAAAACTTTTTGCCCGCTCCAGCTTTCCGGCGCGACGAAGGTTTTGCGGTACCACGTCCGGCCGCTCCACTGGTTTTCCTCGCCGCGCAATCCGGGCAGCTCGAAATTGTTGAACGTGTCGGTGTCGTTGAACGTGTGCGGCGTGGAAACGGTGTTCCACCCCTCGTCGTTGAAGCTTTCAGCGAAGGCATTCGTCGGGTCGGTTTTCGTGAAACGCCAGTCGGGATTGAAATTGAGTTCCTGCCGCCCGCCGTCGGCGCGTACCGTCAGCGTCGCGAGGCTCAACGTGAACAAAACGGCGAGCCGGACGAGACGGCGCCCGGATGGTCTGCGGACAGTCATGGATTCATAATTGTGCCCCGAAAACCCCGCCGCCGAAATAGAACGTTTGTCCACCCTTGAAATTCCTTAACCCTGTAACTTCGTCGGTCGCGTTCCGGTCTTAAACAAGATGATTCCCCATATTTCCTTGTCCGGACAGGACAAACGGAGCGGATTTCTGCCGGTTGCCTTTGCGCTGCTATTGGCTTTTTCCACCCGGGCCGCCGAATTGCCAAAGGTGTTTTGCGACGATGCCAGGGTTCTCGCTGCCAATAAATCCGCGCTGGCCAATGGCGATGCCGGGTTGCAACCCGCCCTGAAGCACCTGTTAAAAGACGCCGATTCACGGCTGAACGAAAAGCCGCATTCGGTGATGGATAAAGAGCAGGTCCCGTCCAGCGGCGATAAACATGATTTCATGAGCCAGGCGCCGTATTTCTGGCGCGACACGAATTCCCCGGACGGCAAATACATCCGGCGCGACGGCGAGCGCAATCCCGAATCCAACACGGATTCCGATTCCGGCCATTTCCAGAAAACCTGCGCCGATGCGCACACGCTTGCGCTCGCTTATTATTTTTCCGGCGATGAAAAATACGCGGCGAAGGCGACGGTGTTGATCCGCGTCTGGTTTCTGGATCCGGAAACGAAGATGAATCCGAATTTTAATTTCGGGCAGGGAATCCCCGGCGAGACCGAAGGCCGTTCCGCCGGACTCATCAGCGCCCGCGGTCTGGTGCAGCTCGTGGATGCCATCGGATTGATCGGGAGTTCAAAATCATGGACCGCGGACGACCAGAAAGGCATGACCGCCTGGTTCACGGAATGGCTGAACTGGCTCACGACGAGTAAAATCGGGCGGGGCGAACTGGACGCAAAGAACAACCACGGCAGCTGGTGTGAAGCCCAGGCGGCGAGCATCGCATTGTTCCTCGGCAAAACGGACATGGCGCGCGACATCATCTCGCAGGCGCGCGAACGCCGCGTGGCCAGGCAGATCGAACCGGACGGACGTCAGCCGTTCGAACTTATGCGCACGACCAGTTTCGGTTACAGCCTGTTCAACCTGCGCGCGTTGATGGAACTGGCGAGCATCGGGCAAAATCTCGATGTGGATCTGTGGCATTATGAGACCAGGGATGGCCGGAGCATCCGGAAGGCGACGGAATTCATGGCGCGGTATGCCGACCCGAAATCAAAGTGGCCCTATCAACAAATCCACCCGGCGAACCGCGATGATCTGGCGGAAGCGCTGGCGCGTGCCGCCGCCGAATTTCCCGACAGCCAGGCGGTCCGGGATGGACTCACATTTTTCAAACCGGAAAGCCTGGCCGGAAACCCCTCGCGTTTGTGTTTTAAAACTGCGGTTCCCTGATTGCGGAGCCGCTCGCAATTTTTCAACGGCCCAGGAATTTCACCACGGCCTCGGTGCGGGACTGGACGTGGAGTTTTTCGTAAACGGTGTGCAGGTGCGCGCGGACCGTGCTCAGGCTGATGCCAAGCTGGTCGGCGATCTCCTTGTAGAGAAAACCTTTCGCGAGCAGCGCGAGAATCTCATGTTCGCGCTTGGTGAGTTTATCCACTTCCGACTGGGGTTTTTTGATCTGCTGGAAATGGGTGACGACCTTGCGTGCGATCTGCATGGACATCGGCGCGCCGCCGGCATGGACCTGTTCGATGGCGGAAATCAGTTCCGCCGGCGGCAGGTTCTTGAGCAGGTAACCGCTCGCACCCTTGCGGAGCGAATCAAAGATCAGATCGCCTTCCTCATAGGTCGTGAGCATCAACACATGCGTCTTTGGCAGCTTTTCCTTGATCTGGTGGACGCACTCGATGCCGTTCATCTTCGGCAGGTTGATGTCCATGAGCACCACGTCCGGCGCATTGCCGGGGATTTTTTCAACGGCATCCTCGCCGTTGGCATGCGCGCTCACGAAACGCAGCGAGGGGGCGCGGTCAAGCAGCTCCGTGAGGCTCTCGCGCGTGCCGCGGCTGTCTTCAACGATGGAAACACTGATTCGCATGTCAGGCTTCCGTGATTTTGGTTCAATGTGCTTGTTCATGCAATAGGATGAATGTTCGACTCGATTCAGTTTGAAAAAATTCAATCGTTGTTCCGCCATGGCAGGCGGACGGTGACAATCGTGCCGCTGCCGACGCGCCCTTGGATGGTGCAGTCGCCGCCGACTTCGGCCATGCGCTGCTTCATGTTGCGCAGGCCGTCGGACAAGGCGTTGTCCGGCGCGTCGGTAAAACCGCAGCCATTGTCCTCGATGACGATTTTCAGCGCCGTCTCATCGACGAGGACGCGCAGATGGACTTCCGTGGCGTTCGCATGTTTGAAGATGTTGTGCAGGGCCTCCTTCACCACGAGAAAAAGATTGTGGCGCAGGTCCGTGGACAATTCGCGCGCCGGAATGCTCTCGGGAAAATCCAGCCGGCAGCGGATGCCCACGGTGCGCAGATAATCCACGGCGTACTGGCCCGCATAATCAAGCAGGTGCGCGAGGGTGTCGTTGCGGGGGTTGACGGCCCAGACGATTTCATCGAGCGCCTTCACGGCCTGCCGGGCGGTGGCGGAAATTGTCCGGATGCGGTCGCCGACGAGCTTCGGTTCTTCCCGGTCCTGGTTCGCCAGTTCGCCGAGGTAGGCGATTTGCGTCAGGTTCGCGCCCAGATCATCGTGGATATCCTTGGCGATGCGGGCGCGCTCACGCTGTAATGCCGCCTGTTGTTCCAACACGCGCAACTGCGCCCGCAGGCGGCGGAACGAAACGTAGCGCACCACCGCGATGATCGACAAGGTGAACGCCAGCACGACCAGCGACCGGAACCAGAAGGTCTGCCAGAAAAATGGCGTGACCGTCAGCGCGATGGTGGCGGTGTTCTGGCTCCAGTCGCCGTCGCCGTTGCACGCCGCCACCTCGAAATCATAATCGCCGTAGCCGAGCGTCTGGATGATCACCGCCCGGGCGTCGTTTGGCTCGGATTCCGTCCAGCTGCTCTCGACCCCGTCCAGCCGGTGACGGAAACGGACGTTTTCCGGAGCGCTGAAATCGAAGGCGGTGAACTCGAACCGGACGCTGCGGTGATCCGGCGGCAGTTTCAACCGGGTCGCGCCTCGTCGCGCCTCGGGAATCGCCTGGAACGATGGTTCGGGCGGCAGCACGCCATTATATTGCGCCACCACGCGGTCGTCCACGAGCACACGCGTGAGCAGCGAGGCGGGCGGGGAATTATGTTCGTAGATCCTTTCGGGGTCGATGACGGCGAGCGCGGTCTGCATGGGGATCCACAGCCGGCCGTCGCGCCCGCGCAGCACGTCGGGCGAATCACCGAAGGTCGCTTGCAAGCTCGGCAGGCCTTCGCCCTTGCCATAATGGATGGAGCGCACCTTGGAGATTTTTCCCGCCTCACAATCTTCAAAATCCTCCAGGCGCACCTTGAACAATCCGCGGTTTGCGCCGAACCACAACCAGCCCTGGTCGTCGGCGACGATGTGGGAGACATAATTGTCGAACAGACCCTGGCCGGAATCGATTTCGGTGTAGCGGCCAGCCTTCAACCGGCCCACGCCGGCGCCGGCGTAGCCGATCCACAGCGCGCCATCCGGCGTCGCGTACAGGCAACGGATGGAGGTCATGGTTTCGCTCTTGCGCGGCGTGACTTCGGTGATGTCGTCACCGTGGATGCGGAACAGGTTGCCCCGGGAGCTGGCGGCCCAGATGTTGCCGGCGGTGTCCTCGATCATCGCGCGGAAGATGCGGATGTTCACCGGGAACGGGAATTTTTTTACCTTGCCGGCGTGAAGGCACAGGATGGCATTGGGTGTTTCCTGGCCCGCCCACAGGTCGCCGGACCGGCTGATGAGCAAGGTGTGGAGCGTCTGGTTGCGAAATGATTCCGCGCCGGGGAAGTCGATGAATTTGCCGTCATGCCAGCAGAACAAACCCTGGTTGTGCGTCCCGATCCAGATGCGGTTTTGCGGGTCGGCGGTCACGCAGGTCACATTGCTCGGCCAGTCGCTGCCCGGGTTGTAGAACGGCTGCCAGTGGTCGTTGATTTTTTGGACCAGCACGCCGTTTTGGGTCGTGGCCCAGACGATGCCGTTCGTGTCTTCGCAGATGGATTCGATGGAAGAGAACGGCAGCCCCGCCGATTCGTCGTCGAGCGTGATGGCGCGTGGCCGGATGCGGTTCAACCCGCCGCCAAAAGTTCCCGCCCAGATGCTGCCCTCGCGGTCCTCGATCAGGCTCAGGATGGCGCCGTGGCTGGTGGCCACGGTCTGGAAGCCGTCATCGGTGTGATGATACAGGCCGTTGTAGGTGGTGCCGATCCAGACATCGCCATCCTTGTCCTCCAGCATGGTCGTGGCCACCGTGCCGCTGTTGTCCGGATGAAACTCGCCGTAGTCCAGGACGTTGCCTGCCTCGTCACACTTCAAAAGCTGGTGGCCGCAGCAGGCCCACACGCCGCCCTCGGAAGCGGCCGTGAGCCGCATCGGTTGCGGGTTTAATTTTTGCACGACCCGAAAAATGCCGTTGGTGACGATGCCGATTTCGCCTTCCTTGGCCCACCAGACCCGTCCGCCGCCGTCCGTCGCCAGTGCACAGATGTCCAGGCCCTCGGGCAATCCGTCGTTCGTCCTCAATTGGGAAACCTGGTCGCCCCGGATGCGATAAACCAGTCCGCCGCGATACGACAACAACGTGGTTCCATCCGCTCCTTCCGCGATGCCGTTCGGAATCAAATTGGTCACTTCGTTGACAAACGCGCGTGAATTCGTTCCCGCGAGCCGCACGAGCGCGCCACGGTCCATGGCCAGCCAGAGCGCGCCGTGACGTCCGCGCTGCATGGTGATGATGCCATGATTCGGCAGCGCGATAAGGTTGGTGAGCGAAACGTTTTCGAAACGGATGCCGTCGAAGCGCGCGAGCCCTGTCGGTGTGCCGATCCAAAGATAGCCTTCTTCCGTTTGCGCGAGGCCGTTGACCGTGTTATCCGGCAGGCCTTCCTCGGTCTGCCACCAGCGCGCGAGCCATTCCGTGTCGCGCTCGACCGCCGCCGGCGCGTTGCCGGCAAAAAACAACACGCCCGCGCACAACGCGAGAAGTCGGCAGACGTTTTTCATGGGCACAAATTGATGATAACTTGCCCGCTTGTCGAAGCAAGCGGCCGGCGTTCAATCAGTCCGTACCCCGCTTCATTCGATTTCCGGCGGGCCTTGGATCTTCCGGACGTCGCCAGAAATACATGGGGTCGTTTCTTTTAATGGAATGAGTCCATGTTGACGACGCGCGGCCCGCGGTCAAGGTTTCCAATCCTGAACGTTTGTTCAATGGTTGCCACGGGCGGCCCGCCTAAACTAGAGCGATTCAAGAAAACTTGTAGTCATATGCTTTCGCCCATTTTCTCCCTCACCCCGGCCCTCTCCCGCTGGGAGAGGGTGAAACGCTCTCTGCTTCATACGAAAACGAGCGGCTGGATTGGAATGTGTCGCACTCAAAAAAGAAAAAGCAAACATAACTGTTCCCTCTCCCAGCGGGAGAGGGTGAGGGAGATGGCATGGCAACCATCTCGGCTATGTTTTATTTTACAATGCTCTAAAGTCATTCACCGCATGAAAACCTTTGCCGCCACGCTCGGGTGGTTGTTGGCCGCCGCCACTTATCTTAACGCCGCGACCATTGACGTCGCCAAAATCGACCGCGAGCGCATCCTGAATGCCGCGGCGACAGCGTTGAAACAGGAGCCGGTGACCATCACCGTATTTCACGCGAAGTACAGCGACGGCGGGCCGCACGATTTCTATTCCAATGGCGATTACTGGTGGCCGAACCCCAATACCACGAACGGTTTACCGTATGTCCAGCGCGACGGCCAGACGAACCCGGGCAATTTCACCGAACATCGCAAGGTCGTCCGGCAATTGAGCGATGCCGTGGCCGCGCTCGGCGCGGCTTACAAGATCACCGGCGATGACCGGTACGCCGCGAAAGCCGCCGCGCTGCTCAAGGTCTTCTTTCTCGACGACGCCACCCGGATGAATCCCAACCTGCAATTTGCGCAGGCCGTGCCGGGCGTCTCCAAGGGCCGCGGCACGGGCATCATCGACACGCTGCACATTATTGAAATCCCCAAGGCCGTCGAGGCGATGGAAAAATCGCCAGCATTTCCGCCGGAAATCTTGATCGGGTTGAAAAAATGGTTCGCTGATTACGTCACCTGGATGACGACCAGCAAAAACGGGAACGACGAGGCCAACGCATCGAACAATCACGCGGTCGCGTTCTGGCTGCAGGTCGCGGTGTTCGCCGAATTCACCGGCGACGAAAAAAACCTCGCCGAATGCCGCCGTCGTTTCACAGAGGTGTTTGTGCCGAAGCAGATGGCCGACGACGGCAGTTTCCCGCGCGAACTGGCCCGCACCAAGCCCTACGGCTATTCCACGTTTCAGTTGGATAACATGGTGACGCTGTGCCAGGTGCTTGATTTGTGGGATTTTTCGCTGCCGGACGGACGCGGCATCCGCAAGGCGGTTGAATTCATGTACCCGTTCTGGCAGGACAAATCGAAGTGGCCGAAGAAGCCCGACGTGCAGGCGTGGGATGGCTGGCCGGCGCGGCAGCCAAGCTTGTTGTTCGCGGGAATTGTGTTCGATGAACCCAAATATCTCGACCTATGGAAAAAACTTCCCGCCGATCCGGCGGACGAAGAAGTCCGCCGCAACGTCGTCATCACGCAGCCGATTTTATGGATAAAATGAAAACATCCAAATTCCAAGCTCCAAGCTCCAAATCTCAAACGAGCGTCGTACGGGTTTGGATGTTTGGGATTTGGAATTTCTCTGGAGCCTGGATGTTGGTGCTTGGAGCTTTATTGTTCGCCGGTTGCGCGACGACGTGCGCACAAAGGGAAATTTCCGCGACGCCGTGCATGGATGCCTTGAAAAAATTCACCGCCCCCGGTGTTCCCGCGCTCGCGGCGTCCGAGGCCGTGGTCAAGCCGCGCAAGCCCTACAACAATTCGCCGCCGGCCGATCTGCCGGGCCGCGGCCTCGCGCAACATCCCATGCTCTACATCGGCGAGGGCTACAACAAAATGTTTGTCGTAAACGAAGGCAAGGTCATCTGGACCTACCAGACCGGCAGCGGCAACGAGTACGACGACGCCTGGATGCTTTCCAACGGCAACATCCTGTTTTCGCGAATGGCTTACCTGGCCGAGATCACGCCGGACAAACGCGTTGTCTGGCGTTACGACGCCAAAAGCTCGACCAACCTTGCCGAACACACCGAGATCCACTGTTGCCAGCCCATCGGCCTGGACAAGGTCCTCTTTGTCGAGAACGGCCTGCCACCGAAGCTCAGGGTCGTGAACATCAAAACCGGCAAGATGGAAGTCGAGCACGACCTTGACTACATCCAGCCCGCCGATCCCAAGACCATCCATCCCCAATTCCGTCGTATCCGCATGACCGCCGAAGGGCATTACCTCGCTCCGTATCTCAACATGCACAAGGTCGTTGAATACGATAAAGACTTCAACGTCGTCTGGACGTTCAGCACGAACGATGCGCCGGCGGGAATGAAGTTTTCACCATGGACTGCCGTCCGGTTGAAGAACGGCAATACGCTCATCACCGACGAATCTGACCGTGCGCAGATCGAGGTCACGCCGGAAAAAAAGATCGCGTGGAAACTCATGGCGGAAGACTTGCCGGAACCCTGGCGTTACGTCAATACGCAGACCTGCACGCGGCTGGCGGATGGCAACACCATCGTCTGCTCGCGTGGCGGCGACGGCAAACCGCAACTGGTGGAAGTGACCCCGGACAAAAAAGTGGTCTGGGTGCTGGAGGATTATAGCCAGGTCGGCCCGGCAACGGCGGTGCAAATCCTTGATGACCCCGGGGTGCCGGAAAATCCGGGTGAGTTGAAGTATTGAGGCGACAAAAGTCTTCAACGCAGAGACGCAGAGGACGCGAAGTAACGCAGAGAGAAAAATTTACATAATGATGCAACGGACACGGGCAGGTTCGCGATGGAAAAGCGCCGGAGGGCTGGCGCAGTCCAAGACGCTATCGCGTGGGCAATGGCTTTTTGAACATGTCGCTATTGTCTCTGCGGGCCTCTGCGGTCTTTGCTGCATTTAAAATAACTAGAACAAAAATACAGTAACGGCTTATCGGTCTGTACCGTCATACTTTGGGCATCCATGAAACAACCATACCCTCGTTTTCTTTCTTTTTGTGTGGCCGTGACCTTGGCGGCGGGAATGTTCTCCGTCCACGCGCAGGATGCCGCCGCGTCCGCGCCGGAAATCCGCACACCGCCCGCGCCGCACACGCCGCGCATCAACGGCGCGAGCATTTTCGGCGTCCGCCCCGACCATCCGTTTTTGTATCACCTGCCGACGACCGGCGACCGGCCGCTGCAATTTTCCGCCGATGGCCTGCCGTCCGGTTTGACGCTCGACGCGGCAACGGGAAATATCACCGGGACGCTCCACAAAAAGGGCAAATATAACGTCACGTTCCACGCGGGCAACGCGCTCGGTTCCGCCGACAAGAAATTCCTCATCGTGGTCGGCGAAAATATTTCACTGACGCCGGCGATGGGCTGGAATAGCTGGAACCATTACGCCAGCCGCATCACGCAGGACATCGTGCTGCAAAACGCGAAGGCGATGGCAGATTCCGGCCTGATCGACCACGGCTGGAGTTACGTCAACATCGACGACACCTGGCAGGGCGCGCGGGGCGGCGATTTTCACGGCCTGCAGGGCGACGACAAATTTCCCGACATCAAAAATCTTTGCGACCAGATCCATGCGCTGGGCTTGAAGTTTGGAATTTATTCGACGCCGTGGGAAACCTCGTATGCCGGATTTCCCGGCGGCAGCTCGGACAACGCCGATGGCAAATGGACGAAGACGGAAGGCAGGACCGTGAAAAATAAAAAAATCCTGCCGTGCGCGATCGCGCCATATCATTTTTATACCAACGACGCCGACCAGTTCGGCGCATGGGGTGTGGATTATCTGAAATACGACTGGAATCCCATTGAGGCGCCGGAAACGAAGGAGATGGGCGACGCATTGCGCAACAGCGGTCGCGATATCGTTTTCAGTTTGTCGAACAATTTGAATCCGACCAACGCGCCCTCGGTCACGCCGCTCGCCAACAGTTGGCGCACGACCGGCGACATCAAGGCGAACTGGATTTCGATGAGCCAGCGCGGTTTCGGCCAGGACAAATGGCGCAAATATTCCTCGCCCGGCCATTGGAACGATCCCGACATGCTGGAGATCGCCACGAAGGAAAAGGGTCAACCCGGTTTGACCTGGCCGGAGGAATACACGCACATGACCTTGTGGTGCCTCGTCTGCTCGCCCTTGCTGCTGGCGAACGACATGAGCGAAATGGATGAATTTACCAAGAATCTTCTGGAGAACGACGAGGTGATCGCTGTCAGCCAGGATTCGCTCGGCGACCAGGCCATGGAGATTTCCCGGGACGGCGACGCGCGGGTTTATGCGAAGACGATGGCTGACGGCTCGGAGGCTGTCGGCCTGTTCAATACCGGCACAAATGGCACCCTCACCGTGACGGTGAAATGGAGTGATTTGAAAATTTCCAGCAGCCGGACCGTCCGCGATCTGTGGCGGCAAAAAGACCTGGGCCGGTTCAAGGGCGAATTTTCGATACCGGTCGGCCCGCACAACGCCGAACTCGTGAAGATCAGCAAATGAAAATCCAACGCCGCCATTTTATTCGGCAACTGTCCCTCGGCAGCGCGGCGGTGGCGGCGGGATTTTATTCACGGGCAGGTGCACAGACGAATTCCATTGCCGCGCCGCCAAAAAAGCTGGGCGTGGCGCTGCTCGGTCTCGGACATTATGCGGCCGGCCAGCTTGCACCGGCCCTGAGGCTGACGAACAACTGCGAATTGCGTGGTGTCGTTTCCGGCCATCCCGGAAAAATCGCCCGATGGAAATCGGATTTTTCGCTGCCGGACAAAAATTGTTATGGCTACGAGGATTTCGACCACATAGCGGACAACCCGGATATTGACATCGTGTATGTCGTCACGCCGCCCGGGGTGCACGCGGGGTTCGCCATCCGCGCCGCGAAGGCCGGGAAGCACGTCATCTCGGAAAAGCCGATGGCGACAAGCGTCGCGGATTGCGAGGCGATGATCGCGGCATGCAAAAACGCGAAGGTGAAGCTTTCCATCGGCTACCGGCTGCACTTCGATCCTTATCTGAAGGAATTGATGCGGTTGCAGCGCGAGAAAGATTTCGGTGAATTCATGACGATGACCGGCGACCGTGGATTCGTTTTCGGCCAGCACACCTGGCGGGTGGAAAAAAAACTCGCGGGCGGGGGACCGCTGCCGGACCTGGGCATTTACCTCATCCAGGCCGCGTGCATGGCCACGGGCGCGACGCCGGTCGCCGTGACGGCGCACGAGGGACCGAAATTGCGTCCTGATTTTTTCACCGACGTCGAGGAAACGATCCGTTTCAAGCTGGAATTTCCCAACGGCGCGGTGTGTGACGCGGTGACCAGCTACAATCACGACAACGATACTTTTCACGCGGAGGGTGCGAAAGGTTTTTATGAATTTTCCGCGCACGCGTTCAGCTACAAGGTCGGCACGGTGGCATCAAGCCGGGGGCCGGTGTATTTCCCTGCGCCAGCCAGCCAGCAGGCGCTGCACATGGACGATTTTGTCGAATGCATCCGTACCGGCCGCGAGTCGGAAGTGAACGGCGAGATGGGTTTGCGTGACATTAAGATCATCACCGCGATCTACGAGGCGGCGCGCACGGGCAAACGGGTGACGGTTTGAGGCTTTGTCCATGAACCCAAAGATGGTGGCCTCGTGCCCATCCCGGCCCTCCCCATTCCGCAGGCGGGACGCGGAGAGGGAGAAACGCTCGCAGCGTCTCGACCCCGGAACGCCCCAGGGTCCGGCGGTTGATGATATTTCCAGCGTGCGAAAAGCGGTTGCGGCGCAGGCGTGGATTCCGGCCGCTACCGACAGACTCGACAGACGGGATTGGCTGGTCTACGGTAATCACTTGAGACATGAACAACCCAAGGCCCGTTAGCAATCGCATGCGCGTCATCTTTTTCCCCCTGTTTCTTCTGGTATTCCAGTGCAGTTCGCGCGGCGATGACCTCGTTCCCGGCATTGTCACGTTTGACCCGCCGGCTTTTCTATCCGGAGGCGCCTCCCGCCAGCATGGCGATGATACCGCCAGGATCCGCGAGATCGGACAATACCATGCTGGCGATAATGACCTGCGAACCGGACAGCGGCTCGTTATCGTCAATGTCAGGGAGGTTGGTTTTTCCATCGGCCCGGATAAAGATATCACGTATCAGAAGCTTGACGACTCGGAGCTTCGCGCGTGGATGCAGTCTATGGCGGATTCGACTCACAACGCGACCAACATCACCAAGGTGGCCGACGCGAAGGTTGGCGGAAAGGCTGCGCTAATGGTTTCCTATCAAGTCGCCCAACCAAATTGGCCGAAAAAGCCAGGCGCTCTTTTCCCGTTTGAAATCTATTGGGAAAGGGTTCAGACCAATCGAGTTGTGGAAATTAAGCTCATAGCCGACACACCCGAGCATCTGGACACCGTAAGGCCATGCCTTGAAAAATTTACAATCAAGACGTCTGATTAGATTTCATCAGTCGGGCATTAGGGGTGACGGCATAAAATAAATGGTCACAGTTTTTCCTGGACTGCTCTAGTACAAACGGGGGATTCCAAAAGTGTAGCCGGCGCGGTAAATATATCGTCTTTGTACCCAGACCACTTATGCGAACCATGAAGACCCGATCTGTTTTTCCGTTTGTTCTATTATGTTTGTCGGCCCTGGCTTTCGCTTTGCTGGACGGCTGCGCCACCCGGCAGATGGGGTGCGGGGGCAGTTGCTGTACCGTCTGCGCCGTGTCCAAAGCGCCGGAATTGACGCCACTGCCGCCGATCCTGCCGGCGCCGGCCTCGCAGGATGAAAAAATGGCATGGTTTCGCGAGGCGAAATACGGCCTGTTCATCCACTGGGGACTCTACTGCCAGCCGGCGGGCGAATGGAAAGGCAAACCCGTAGCCGGCATTGGCGAATGGATCATGAACCGCGCGCAGATTCCCGTGACGGAATACGAGGGGCTGGCAAAAACTTTTAATCCGGTCCAGTTCGATGCCGAGGCGTGGGTGCAGATGGCGCAGGATGCCGGGATGAAATATATCGTCATCACATCCAAACACCATGAAGGCTTCGCGATGTATCATTCGGCGGTATCGCCCTATAACATTTACGACGCCACGCCATTTCATCGCGACCCGATCCGCGAACTGGCACAGGCCTGCGCGAAGCACGGCATCAAATTCGGATTTTATTATTCGCAGTCGCAGGACTGGCACGAGCCGGGCGGCATGGGCAACACCTGGGATTTCGGCCCGGACGATGCGAAGGATAAAGATGGCGCGTACGACAAATATCTCCAGGAGAAGGCCGAGCCGCAGGTCGCCGAGCTGTTGCAAAATTACGGGCCGGTGTGCCTGATGTGGTTTGATACCGCGCGGGTGATGAACGTGAACAACCGCGGCCAGCGGTTCGTGGACCTCGTCCACAAATACCAGCCCGCGTGCCTGATTGACGGACGGCTGGGTGTGAAAGGCGATTATTCTTCGACGGGCGACAATGTGATTCCCAGCGAGGGCGAGCAGGGCGACTGGGAAGTACCCGCGACGGTGAATCACACCTGGGGTTTCAAAAAGGACGACACCGACTGGAAAGCGGCCGGCGACATCCTGTTCAAGCTCGTGGACGTGGCGAGCAAGGGCGGAAATTATCTGCTCAACGTCGGGCCCACGTCGGCTGGCGTGGTTCCGGCGGAGTGTAAAAGCAATCTGCTGACGGTCGGCCGCTGGCTTAAGGTGAACGGCGAGGCGGTTTACGGCGCGGGCCGTTCGCCGTTCGGCGACGAGTTCGGCGATTTCAGCACGAAGTTGAAGGATGCGAACGGCAAACCGGTGTATCTGGAGTTCACCGACTGGCGCTGCACGACGAAACCGGGAAAATTGTATTTCACCGTCTTCAGGATGCCGCGCGGCGGTTTTCAACTGCCGGATTTCAAAAATGAGATCAAAAAGGCCTACGTGTTGAGCGACCCGGAGCAGGCGGATCTTTCCATCACGACGACCAACGATATACGTCAGATTGCCATACCACGTGAAAAACAAAATTCGATGGCGAATACCATCGTGGTGGAAATTGCCGGTGATCAGGTCGAGCGGTGATGGTTTATGCAAATCTTTGTTCAAACCGGACTTGAATGGATCACCACGAACAAGTTGAATAAGACCATTTCCATGAAACAACCCAATTTGTTCGCGTTTCTCGCCCTCGCCATTCTAACCATTGCCGTGGTGAAGACGCAGGCGGCAGACAGCGCTACCTTCAATGTCCGTGACTTTGGCGCGGCCGGTGACGGGACAAATCTCGACAGCCCGGCCATCAACAAGACGATTGATGCCGCCGTTGCGGCGGGCGGCGGCACGGTGTTCGTTCCGGCGGGGACTTATCTGAGCGGCTCGATCCATCTCCAGAGCAACCTTCATTTTGAGATCGGTGCGGGCGCGACGATTGTGGGCGCGCCGCAGGAGATGAATGCCTACGATGAAACCGAACCTTACACGCTGGGCGGCTATCAGGACGGCGGTCATTGCTATTTTCATAACAGCCTCATCTGGGGCGAAAATCTTACGAATGTTTTCATCACGGGGCCGGGCATGATCCAGGGCAGTATTCTTGACAGCGTGGACAAGGACGGGCACGAAGTGGTGCGCGGCCTCACCCGCAGCGACAAGGTGCTGGACAAGATGGTCGGCTTCGACAAGTTCAATCCGCCGGTCACCAATTCCGCCCCGCCGGTCCGGCTCGGCAACAAAGCCATCGCGCTCAAGCTTTGCAAAAACGTCATCATCCGCGATGTGACGATTTATCGTGGCGGCCATTTTGCGATTCTGGTCACGGGCTGCGACAATACGACGGTGGACAATGTGACGATGGATACCGACCGCGACGGCATTGACATCGATTGCTGCCGCAATACGATGGTCAGCAACTGCCGCATCAATTCGCCGAATGACGACGGGCTTTGCCCCAAGAGCACCTACGCGCTCGGCGAATGTCGTCCGACGGAAAACCTCACCATTGTGAACTGCCAGGTCAGCGGTTTTGAGGTCGGTACCTTGCTCGATGGCACGATGAAGCCGAGCGCCAACCGCACCGGCCGGATCAAATTTGGAACGGAATCCTCCGGCGGCTTCCGCAACTGCACCGTGGCGAATTGCACGTTTCGTTGCTGCCGCGGCCTCGCGCTGGAAGAAGTGGACGGCGCCATCATGGAAAACATCACCATCAACAATCTCTCCATGGTGGACGTGCGGGATTACGCGATCTACATCACGACCGGAAAACGCAACCGCACGCCGGGTCCAAAGCGGACCAGCGCGGCGCGGAACATTTTAATATCCAATGTCATCGCCGACGGCGTCGGCAAGATGAGCGGCATCCAGATCATGGGTCTGCCGGAGCAGCCCGTGGAGGGTGTCCGTCTGGAAAATATCCGGCTCACCAGCAATGGTGGCGGTACGACGGACGACGCGGCCATCAAGCCGCGCGAACTCGGCACGGGTTATCCCGAACCCGGCAAGCTCGGCACGCTGCCCGCCTACGGAATTTATGCGCGGCACGCGAAGGGTTTGGAGCTCGCCAACATCCATTTGAATTTTGATACAGAGGATCTGCGTCCGGCCGTCGCGTTCACGGACGTGGATGGTCTGGAAATCGATAATCTCAAACCGCAGGTCGCCCACGGCGTGAAGGCTGCGGTGTTTGCTGATGACGTGAAAAATCTCTCGATCCGCAATTCGCCGTCCGTGCAATGACCCTCTGTACACAGCTTTGAAGCCGCCGGCTTTCGGGGCTTGGATGTTTGTTCTATATAACGGGCATGAAGGAGGTGTTAAAGTTATGAAACACCCTGCATCATGCGACTATTTCGTTTCAGCCGCTTCGGCTTATTGATCGCCCTGTTGATTCCGTTGGCTGTGTCCGCGCAGATCGGCGGCACGGGCTGGAAACCGCAGGTGATCAACTTCAAGATCCAGTGGCCGACCAATGCGACGGAGAGTTCGCGCTATTGGCTTACCAACAACCCCGCCGTGTTCGGCGTCACCAACTGGCTTTACCACTGCCTCACGTACAGCAATGACGGCGCGTTTTCCGTCGGCAATACCACCCAGCCTCGCACCGAGCAGCGGTTCAATCCCGACTACACAAACGGCGAAATCCAGTACCAGTCCGTCATAATGTGCCCGTCGAATGAAAACAGTTATTGCTGTTTCCAGATCCACACCGGCGACGCGCAATCGACGCAGTACGGCTCGACGACGTTCATGGCGTTTTGGTTCACGAATTACGGCGGCTCCGTGCATGATTACAGCGGCACCACCCTCGCGACCAATCTCGGCGGCAAATTTTTCCAACTGAATGTGGACCACAACCTCGTCACGCAGACCATCATGGTCTGGATCAACGGCCAACGGGTGTGGACGCAGCAGGACAACGGCGCGGGCGATTTTTATTTCAAGGATGGCGTCTATGAGCAGGGTCACGGCCCGACGTTGCAGATGGACACCTACATCATCACCAACTCCATCATGGAATGGGTCAGTTCCGGGACCAATCCGCCCGCCGCGCCGACCAATCTCGTCGCCACGCCGACAGCGGTAAAAATCCCGCTGACGTGGACTGCGTCGGTCAATGCCACGAATTACAACGTGAAGCATTCAACGACCAGCGGTACGAATTACGTGACGCTCGCCACGTTGAACGGGACGAGTTTTACGGATTCCAACGCCGTCGCCGGCACAACTTATTATTACGTTGTGTCCGCACTCGACCAGTTTGGTGAAAGCTCGAATTCCACCCAGGTCGCAGCGTCGCTCGTCAATCTGGGATTTCAACTGTCCGCGACTCCGACCAATGTGCTGCTGATAGCCGGTGCGAACACCAACTTCACCGTGACGCTCGCCACGAACACAAGCTTCACCGGCACGGTTGCCTTTGGTGTTGGCGGACTGCCGCCCGGCGCCGGGGCGATTTTCAGTCCGGCGAGCCTGAACCACGCGGGAACGACCACCCTCACGCTTTCCACCGCCGCCAACACACCCGGTGGCGGTTATGTATTGACGATCCAGGGAACGAACGGCGCGTTTATCAACGCCACCAACATCGCTTTCGCTGTCGCCGGTGCCTCCGCCGGCGCCGGCACGCTGGTTTGGACGAACGGCGCGGGCGACTTGAACTGGTCCTCGCCGTTCAACTGGACAAACGTAACGGTCCCCGGCAACGGTTCGCCCGGCGTGAGCAATAGCGTCGTGTTCACGAACTGGAGCGCCGCTTCCGCATCCGCGCTGACCGCCCTTGGTTCAGGGGTGTTGATTCCCGCAAATGTGAACAGCTTCGTGAACGCAAATTATTCAATCATCGGCCTGACGAATTTTGCGAACGCACCGGACACCAGCCCGAATTTTCAAAGCCTCCAGATCGCCAACGGCGTGACGCTGAATACCGGCGGCATCCAGGTCGGCGGTTTTACCCTGTTTGATTTTGGTGGCAACAATGTCACGACGTTCAACCTCAGCGGGGCGGGCGGGACGCTATCCGTCACCAACGGCATCGTCACCGTCAGTGCGAACGACACATCCGGTCCGAACAACAACGCGCTATTGGATTTGTCCGCGCTCGACAATTTTTCCATGACCGGCCAGCAAATCCGGCTCGCCGTCGAAGGCAGCAGCCCGTATCACCATGCCAGCGGCGTGCTTTATCTGGCAAAGACCAATGTGCTTACGCTTTCAACCTCCGGCTACGCCGATGGCGGCGCGGGCAGCCCGGACAGCGGCAATCCCGCGGTCACGCTCGGTCACAACAAATCCGCGCTCGGCAATGGCGCGCAAATGTATCTCGGCATTGCGAACACGCTTTCGCTTGATTATGCGACGATTGGACGTGGCGATGCGAATGATCTGCTGGCGTTCAATCCCGCGTTCCTCGCGCAAAATCCCGGCGCGACCATTCAAGGAACGAATGGCGCAAATTCGCGCGTCGGTGTCTATGTCGTCGGCGACGACTCGGCGGGCGAGGCCGGCTCGGTTTCCAATACGAATGATTTCACCGGCGGAACGATCAATCTGCGCGCCAATTACCTCTGCGTCGCGCGCGGGCGCGACAGCGCGAACGAGACGACGACGTGTAACGGGTACCTGATGTTTGATAACGGCAGCATCAATGCCAATACGCTGGCCATCGGATTGCTTTATCCCGCCGGCTCCAATTCCATCGCCAACGGCACCGTCAATGTGAACGGCGGCACGCTTACGGTCATCAGTAACATTTTTTTGGCGACGCGGCCCAACACCGGCGGCACCGGCTCGACGAGCGGCACGCTGAACATCAACGATGGAGATGTCCTGGCGACGAACATTTCGGGCGGCGGCGGAACTTCAACGATCAGTTTGAATAGCGGCATATTGAACCTGCAGGGCGGTCAAATCACCAATGTCACGACGCTCGGTATCGGCGACGGCGTGAGCGATGCCGCGTTGCTCACTGGTGCGGCCACCATCGGTTCGCCAAGCGCGATTTTGGTGGCCGCCAATGGCACGCTTGCCGGAAATACGGTCATCACTTCGCCGGGGCTGACCGTGAACGGCGTGATTTCTCCCGGTGGTGTCGGTGTCGGCGCGATGACGAACAACGGCCCGGCGACCTTCGGTGCCGGAGGCGGTCTGGCCATCACCATTCAAAACGCCAACGGCTCACCGGTCAGCGGCTGGGATTTCTTTCGGGCCAATGGTGCCCTGACCATCGGCGCGTCCAATTCAAACCCGTTTACCGTGCAGATCGAGTCGTTCGACCCGAACGGCTCCGGTCTCGTGACGAATTTCAATTCCAGTTCCACGTACGCCTGGAACATTGCGACCGCGACCGGGGGTATCACCGATTTCAACGCTGATAAATTCACGGTCGATGCCAGCCTGTTCCAGAACTATCTTGCGGGTGGAAATTTTTCCGTGACCACCAATGGAAATTCGCTGGTCCTCGTCTTTAATCCGCAACCTACACCGCCAGTCATCGGGAACGCGGTGTTGTCGGGAACGAATCTGGTCATCAGCGGGTCTGGTGGCGTCACAAACGGGACCTATTTCGTGCTCGCGACGACGAATCTGGCGCTGCCGGTGACAAATTGGACGGTCGTTGCTACCGGTATTTTTGACGGCAGCGGAAATTTTACCTTCACCAACGCGGTTGGTAATGCGATGCAAAATTTTTATTTGCTGAAATTACCGTGATGCCGCGATGATAAAACGCATCGCCATTGTTTTAAGTTTGCTGGCTGTCTGGATGCGTGCCGGCGCCGCGCAGTCCGCCTGGGTGCATTTCGGGGCAAATAGTTCGCTGGTTTATTCCAACGACAATTTGGGAAACCGCCTGCCGGATTTTTCATTCGCCGGCTACGAAGGCGGCGGCGTGGCCATTCCCACGAACGTGCCGGTGAAACAAACGCTCAGCCCTGTCGCCGGTGACAACACCACGCCAATCCAAAACGCGATCAATGCCGTTTCCGCCCTGACGCCGGACACGAACGGTTTTCGCGGCGTGGTGCTGTTGAATCCGGGCACCTACATCATCGGCGGTACGCTGGCCATCAGCGTCGGCGGCGTAGTGCTGCGCGGTTCGGGTAACAACACGAATACCGGAACCGTCTTGCTGGTCACCAACACGGCGCGGAATATTTTGACGGTCACCGGTTCCGGTTCGTGGTCGCAGGTTGGCGGCACTTACGACATCACGGACAATTATGTTCCACTCGGTGCGACGAATCTTCACATCAGCGGCGGGGCGGTGGTTTGGGGCGCGAATGCCACTGTCTCCGGCGATGCCGATGTCTTTACCAACGGTGTTTTCCAATACGCTTACAACTGGACCGGAACCAACGCGACTGTCAATGGCGTGATGTTCACCGGCACAACCAGCGCGAATCCCGGTAATGTCAGCCTGACCGGCGTCGGCAGCAATTATCGCGGTTACGCGTCCGGTTCGACCCCGTTCAGCAATCTATCAACGACATATCGGTCAATTCTTGTTGGCGGCGAATACAATGCCGGCGCGGACACCGCCACGGTGATGCTGAACAATTTGACCGCCGGTGAAACTTACGCGGTGCAGGTGTGGGTGGGCGATCCGCGCGGCGGTGGCACGATTGGCCGCACGGAAACTTTTTCCAGCAGCAATACGGTCACGCTCGCTTATAACGTGCCGCCCGCCACCGGCGGCGTCGGACAATATGCCATCGGCGTTTTCACCGCCACGTCCGCCAGTCAAACGTTTTCCATGACCGTCACCAATTCTTCCGGTTCGACCCAGATCAACGCCTTGCTCGTCTCCGACGTGACGGCGACCGGCTATCAACCAGCCAATCCGCCGCCGGCGGTTGCGCCGTTCACCGTTGGCGAAAGCATCGTCGTCCAGCGACCCTGGACGCAACCATGGATCAACGCCATCGGCATGAATTTATTGACCGGTCCATGGACGCCGGGCACGGGCCTGCAACTAGAGCGTACCGTTACCGCCGTCAGCGGAAATCAAATCACGATTGACGACCCGCTGGTGAATCCCATCGAATCGGCCTGGGTCACCGGGCAGGTCTATCAGGTCACGGACACGGGGCGGATCCAACAGGATGGCCTCGAAAATTTTTGCGCCGTCGGACAGATTGCGGATTATCCGAGCAACGTTCTGACCGGTGTTTTCGCTAATTTTGTCGACCTGAAAAATTGCTGGGCGCGTAACATCGTTCTGACCGGTTGGGGGAACGGCATCACGTTCGGTGGCGGTACGAAATGGTGCACGGCCCAGGATTGTCTTTACACCAATCCGGCCACCGGCACCTCGTCCGCCGCGCCCGCGGCCTGGACGATTGCCGGCGCAAATTGTCTTTTCCAGCGCTGCGTTTCCGACGGCGGTTATTATCACATCATGGTCACGCAAGCCTCGACGCCGGGGCCGGATGTGTTTCTAAATTTGAATTGCACCGGCACGCATTACAACGGCGGCCCGCACCAGCGCTGGGCGGCGGGCGCGTTGCACGACAACGTCGTCATGGCCGCCGACAGCGAGGGCGATTACACGCCGTATCTCGCCATCAACAATCGCGGCAACGACGGCAGCGGTCAGGGCTGGGCCGCCGGTTTCAGCGTGGCGTACAATTGCCAGGTGCCGCAATTTCAAATCGAGCAACCGGCGACCACGACGAACCAATACAACTGGGCCATCGGCGGCATCGGGTCGAAAGACAATTACAGTGACATCGGTATTTACGATGCTTTCGGGGGCATCGTCAGCCCGCACAGCCTTTACCTGGAGCAACTGAAGGAACGGCTTGGCGGTGTGGCGGTTGAAAACATCGGCTACACGCTGTTCACCATTTCCAACTCGCCGGCGTCGCAAACCGTCAACGCCGGGGCCGCCACAACGTTTACCGTGACAATTGGCGACCCGACACTGATGAGCAATGTCGTAACAATGAGCGTGAGCGGGTTGCCACTCGGCGCCCGCGCAAGCTTTGGCACCAATGCCGTGACCGGCGCGGGCAATGCGACCTTGATGATCACGGCGTCCAACGCCATTCCGCCGGGAACCTACCTGCTGGCTTTGACCGGCATGAGCGCAGGTTTGCCGCACTCGTCGCCGGCCAGTCTGGTCGTCCAGAACTTTTCACGGATACCGGTGGTGGGTAATTTTGTGGTGAATGGAAACGCGTTTATGATTTCCGGCACAAACGGGACCGACGGCGGAGGTTATTATGTGCTGGCCTCGACTAATTTAAGTTTATCGCCAGATCTGTGGCCGCGGATTGCCACAAATTATTTTGATGACAGTGGAAATTTTATTTTCACGAACAGTCTGAATGCGGGCGCTCCGCAACAGTTCTACCGTCTGCAATTGCCGTGACCGGCTCTATCCATATGCGATGCGCGCAATGCCGTGAATTTTTTGCGGCAATGATGCTGTGCGCCTTGTTTTTTTTCGCGCCGGCCGCGCCCGCGGGGCAGGGCGTCCAGCGGCTGCTTTACTCGCCGCCGAATTTTTCCTTCGTTGAAACCCCCTCCGGTGAGACTATCGCGGCGGTCAACGACACTTCCGGATCGGTCGCCACGGTGCAAAATTCCATCGCCAGCATCCGTTCGACAAATTCCACGATCGTCATCGTCATCCGTCTGACGAATGCCGTTTATGTCGTGAGCAGTGCAAGCCTTACGCTGGGTTCGTACGAATGTCTCGTCGCCAGCGGCGCGACGATCCAGGCGGCCAGCGCGTCCGTGACCGTGCCGCTCGTGCAGATTTCATCCGGGGCGACGAACGTTTCCGTTTCCGGCGGCACCTTTGATGGCGGCGGAGCGAACATCCAGGCGATTTACGCGCCCGCCGCGGGCCGGGTGAACATTGACCAGGTTACCGCCAAAAACTGCGGCCAAGACTGCATTTTGCTCAAGGGGCAGGGGAATTCCACCTACGACAACGAAATGACGGTGACCCGTTGCGAGTGTTTCGGCAGCCCCGCGCATGCGGGCATCAGCATCCAAAATTCCACGCAGACCGCCGTGCTCGATAATTTTTGCCACCAGGGTTCCATCGGAATTTATCTTTCATGCGCGTGGGCGAACGTGGCGAACAATGTCTGCAACAGCAATTCCACCGGTATCGACATCGCGGGCGGCGACGACGACGTGGTTGTCAACAACACCTGCAATAACAACGCCACGGGAATCCTGGCCGCCGGTTCGGGCAACATGGTCATCTCGGATGCGCTCGCCGGGAACACGACCGCAGGCATCACTTCCTCCGGCAGCGGCACGACCTTCGCGGATAATCTGTTTGCCACGAACAACGCCGTGAATTTTTCCAGCGGCGGCTCGGGCAATCACGTCATCGCCTACAAGGGTCCCTTGAGCGCGCCGGGCCAGGACTATTTTTACCCGCCGCTCATCAGCGATCAGCATACGAACACCATCGTAAACGGCCTGGGGCGCACGGATCTGACAATTTCTTCGACGACGATTGACAATATACAGAACCAGTATAACGCCGCGCTTGCTGCCCATCCGGCGAATGTGATCGTGCTGCACTTGAACGGCACCTTTACCGTGGTCACCAACGCGCTGATGTTGCAATCCAACACCTGCGTGCTGCTGAGCGGGACGATCCAGATTAATTCCTCGACGGGTGCAGGGCAGGCCATCACCAATGGCGTGTCGCCGCACAACATTTCAGTTTCCGGCGGCGTGATCGACGGCACCAACCTCACGGGCAACGGCGCGATTTGTTTCAACAGCAGTTCGATGGTACAGGTGGATGCGATGACGCTGCAAAATTTCGGGCCGGATAATCCGCGGGTTGGCAGTTCGGACATCTTGCGCATCACCGGCGGCGCGACGCCGCAGATCGTCACGCGCTGTTTAATGACGAATGGCGCGGCGCGCGGCATCTGGCTGGAAAATTCCGGCATCAAACGCGTCGTGTCCGATTGCGAATCCACCGCCGTCAACGAGGACGGCGTAGACTGCGATGCCTCCACGAGCGGCAGCATTGTGAAGTTCTGTTACCTGCACGATCTCGTGCGCTACGGTGTCTTTTTTGAGCAGAGCGCCTCGCACAACGTCGCGCTTGGCGATGTCTGCAACAACTGCGGACGCGACATCAACATCTACAACAACAGCACCACGCCGCGCGGCGATACGGCGTTCAATAACGCGCTCTGCAATTCGCTCATGGGCAACAACGGCCTGCGCAACGGCTCGACCGGTACGAACATCGTGCAGAGTTCGCATAATTTTTTGTTCAACAACACCGTCGTCAACGCGGACATCGAATCGCAGCTGTACGGGACGAACAATTATTATTCGCAAAATTTTCTCACGGGTGGGGCGCTTTCGACGGCGGGCGTCGAGATGTTTTTCAATTCCACCGATGTGAGCAGCAACATGTTTGTGCAGGACGGCCGCAGTTTTTTGCCGGTCGTGGCCCGGGACGCGGCCACGTCGAACAACACGCCCGTGGTCATCGCGCCGACGAGCGGGCTGGGCAACGACTTGTGGGCGCTGGTGCCGACGGACAGCGGTTACTGCCGCCTTACGAACAAGAAAAGCCAGTCGGTGATGGCCGTGCAGGGCGCGTCAATGACCGCGGGCGCGCCGGTCATCCAATACACTTTTGGCTCGGCAAAAAATGACCAGTGGCTGCCGGAGTCCGCCGGCAACGGGCTGTATTATTTTGTGAACCGTTTGAGCGGGCTGTGCCTGGATGTTTCCAACGGCACGAACGGCGCGAAGCTGGACCAGCAAATCTATAACGGCGGCGCGAACCAGCAATTCCATCTCACCTTCGTGCTGGCGACCAATCCGCCGCCGTTTTTCAGCAATGTGAACCTGTCCGGCACGAACCTGGTCTGCAAGGGTGCGGGCGGGACCGACGGCGGAAATTATCTTTTGCTAGTCTCCACGAATCTCGCTTCACCGGCGGGTGCCTGGAAGGCGGTCGCCACGAACTCATTTGACGGCTCCGGAAATTTTGTGTTCACAAACGGCCAAAATGCAAGCTCACCGCAGCAATTTTACCGGCTGCAACTGCCTTGAAGTTCAGCCGCGCAGTTTCACGGATTTTTTGGACGCGCCATTTTGAAATGCGAGGGGCTCGCCGGCTTTTGAAATGTCGCCGCCGTCAACGTTGATGTTTCTGTTCGCCGCACCTTCGACTTGCAGGAAGACTTTTGCCGGCGTCAACAGTCTGGTCGCGCTCATCAAAACATCCTGCGATTCGATGAAACGCAGGACTGATTCCGCACCGGCGTCGCCTTGCACGGACAGGCCGTTCACACTTGCGTCATTGACGTGGTCGAAGACGATTGCCGGTCGCAGGTCGGATCCGGCGATTTCAAAACGCACGTTGTTCAGCGTCAGCCCGCGCACCTGCCGGGCGTAGATCGCCCACGCAGGGAAAATACCGGCGGCGTAATACTCGCCGATGGCCTTCGGCACGTCGCGCACCGCGCCTTGTTCCGCGGTGCCGCCGCCGGGAAACGTGACGTGCACGTCATCGAAGGAAATGTTTTCCAAAAAGCCGGCGCCAACCGCGTTCAACCCGATGCATGAAAACTTTTCGCCGGGATTATAGCCGCTCAGGTGTTCGGATTCCGGCAGCGGGAACGGTTTCACGACCGTCGCGCGGATGCCGCTGAACGAGATGTTGCGGACGATGCCGGTCTGCATTGCGAGTTCCTCCGCCGTCGGTTCGGGGGCAAATCCACCCGCATAGTTATTGGTGGAACGGGAAAGGGAGTTGGTTTCCGAATTTGAAACAATGTTCGTATTCCCGCTGGAAACGACGCCCGCAACCGGATTCGTCTGGCCATTCGCGGCCATTTCCGGATGACGCCGGTGGTGTGACCCGAGCGCGATGGAAATCGGACCAGTGACGTGGTTCATCGTCAGGTTGCGGAACGAAAAGTTTTCAAACCGCGAATTGCCCTCGCCGCCGCGGATTTTGATCGGGCAGCCGAAAACGGTATCAATGATACAGTTGGAAACGGCGATGTTTTCCGCGGTGCCGCCGCCGAAGCGGAACACCGACCAGCGCGTGCTGAAGGAGCAATCCGACACGGTGATAAATTTGCAACTGCCGAAGAGCGCGCAGGCATCGTCCTGGCACTCGATGTCGCAGCCGGAAACGTGCATCCGTTCGCAGCTGATGAAATGAAATCCGTCGTTGTTGCTGATGACGCGGCTGCGGAGGTGGATGCCGGTGAACCAGCCATAGGTACATTGCACGATACGCATCGAGTGGAACGCGGAATTTTTCAGAAAAACATTTTGGATGCGGAAATTTTTGCAGCGGTAAAACATCAGGTGATACGGGCGTTGCGCGCCGCTGATGCCGGCGGGCGAGGGGTCGCCGCGATTCGGCCCGTGAAACTGCGAACCGCGTCCGTCAATCATGCCCGGCCCCTCGACGGTGATGTTTTCGGCATTGACGGCGAACAGCAATCCGGTGTTTCCATCCTCCAAGGTCGAGTCGCCTTCCAGGGGAACCGCCTCGCTCGGGAAATAGTCCTGGCCATGGTCGCTGCCGAGCAAAATGCCCGCTGCCGCAATATGTAACGTCACATTGCTTTTCAACTCGGTCGTGCCGATGACAAAGGTTCCGGCGGGCACGAGAACCGTGCCGCCCTGGTCCTGGTGACACGCATCGATCGCCGCCTGCAACGCCGCCGTGTCAACGGTCACCCCATCGCCTTTCGCGCCGAAGTCGCGGATATCGTAGACCCTGGCCCCGGGGCTGGTCGAGGAAATCATTTTTTCCGGTTCCGCGGCGGAGACTTTGCCGGCGAGCAATCCGGCACCGGCGGAGGCGGCGACGGTGGAAGCGGACGCGAGCCAACGGCGGCGGGAGAAGTTTTGGTCTTTCATCTTGGGTGATGACATTTTGAGGCAAGGCGAGGAAGAATGCAGTCGAACGTTCGTACGAGTGTTTTTGTGAAACTGCGGTGCGATGATTTACGTCGTCATCCATAATGAAACTTGTCTTATTACTCGTGGCGGCTTTGTCTTTCCAGGCCGCATTCAATGGTTTTTCCGCTGACACGCCGGGCGCGGGTAAAAAGGAGGGGCACAGTTTAAAGGATTGCCTGCTGCCGGCGCCGAAAAACGGCGGCTTTGCCATGGATGGTTACATCCTGTGGTGTTCGTCAGTCATCAAGGTCGGCGATACTTATCATATGTTCGCATCCCGCTGGCCGGCGCAATATGGTTTGAACGGCTGGACGAAATACTCCGAGTGCGTCCGGGCGACCTCCACGAATCTTTTCGGGCCGTATCAATTCCAGGAGGTCGTGCTGCAAAAGCGCGCGGACAAGTGGGACAACTCGCGGGTCCACAACGTGAAAATCGTGAAGGCAGGGGACAAATTTGTGCTGTATTACATCAATTCCGCGAATCAAACCGGCTATGCGGTCGCCGATTCCGTGACCGGGCCGTGGACGCGTTGCGACGAGCCGGTCATCAAGGCGAGCAATCCGGCGATTCTCGTGCGCCCGAATGCGAGCGTTTATGTCTTCTGCCGGTTGCGTGACAATGCCGGCGTGAACCGCGGCGTCGCATTCACTGCGCCGGGTTACGATGGAAAATATTCGGTGGTAGCCAACGGCGAAAATCTTTTGCCGGACGGCGGCGAACTGGAAGATCCGACCATCTGGTGGGCGAACAACCAGTACAACATTCTGGTGAACGACTGGAAGGGGCACGCGACGGGAATTTTCAAGGCGGGCGCGCAGTATTTTTCCAAGGACGGCGTGCAGTACGAATTGATGAGCAAGGAGCCGGTGTTCACGAAGACCGTGCCGTATGACGACGGCACGAGCGAAACGTTCGCCCGCCGCGAGCGGCCCTTCGTCTATACGAATGAGAAGGGCGAGGTCCTCGCGTTGTTCACGGCGTGCATGCCCAAGGACGAGCACGCGCGCATCGTCGTGCAGCCGGTGAAGAATTATTACCCCGGAAATTAAAATGAGTTTTTTACAAACCCGACGGTTGGCCGGAATTTTCATCGCGCTGGTCCTGGTTCCCGCCGTCCGAGCGATGGATACAAACATTGTCCCGCACCTGACCGATGGCTGGAAACCGGTCCAGTTCAAATACGAAATCCAGCATCCGTACGATTTGCAGAAACAGGACCGGTACGATTTTGATGCCACGAACAACATCCATCACTTCTGGGTTTTCTTCACCGACAAACCACATGCGCCGCCGCCGAACAAGACGAATGCGCGCACGGAAATGCGCCTGGAAACCTTCAGCACCGGCGAACGGATGTTCGATGGCGATGTTTATATTTATCCCGGAACGTTTGCCTGCATCGGCCAGGTCTTTGACGCGAACCACGGGCCGATGCAGATGATCATTGCTCGTCCCGACGGACGGGTGACGGTGCGCGACCATGAATTGGTGATGACCAACGCGATCAGCCGCTGGTGGAATTTGAAGATGACCTGCGATACGAAGGCGGGCGGCGAGGTGAAGATTTATGCGAACGATGTCCTGGTCGGCACCTATGCCGGCCGCGGCCCGCGCGATTATTATTTCAAATGCGGGGTCTATTCGCGCGACCATAGCGACAAGTCAGAGGTGCGTTACCGCAACATCAAAATGTGGGTGAAAAATCCTTCCAAAGATTGAGGTTTTCCACCGGATGACCGGGTTCATGCCAAAAAGGCCGTATTATAGAACGAATGTTCAATAGTTTCTGTCCCTCATTTGAGCGACATTCTCACCATTCCCATTACCAATGAACCAGGTTCGATTCAAAAGCCGTTGAGCCGTCGTTATCACTATCCACAGTTAAAAACCCATGAAAAGAAACCCTGTTGTCACGTTGAATTATTTAACCTTCGCTTTCATCGCGGGGGCCATTGCCATGTTCTCCGTGCAATCAATACAAGCTGCGGGAACCACAACCTGGGGCGGGGCTGGCGGCAATCAAAACTGGTCCACTCCGGGAAACTGGACGACCTCCGGCGGCAGCACGCCACCGGCTTCCGGTGACGCAGTGCTTTTTCGCGCGACCGGCGCCCAATCTTCCGCAACGGTCAATAACGTTGTGGACGGCAGTTTTGCCGGAACCATCGCCTCGCTGCAGTTCACGAACGAATCGGCGAACCTGTTCCACACCACGCAAATCGCATCCGGCACCACGCTCACGGTCAGCGGCGCGATTCTGATTGGCGGCACAAACCAGCCGTCGACTTACACCATGACCGGCGGCGGCACGTTGAAGGGCGGCAGTGGCACGAGCATCTACACGGCGGCCGGCGGAAACACGAGCACCGTGACCAACGACCTTTCCGGCTTGAATAATTTCATCTGGAACGTCGGCGGGGCGGGTGGTGCCTTCAATGTCGGCCTGGATTCAGGTGTCAGCAGCGCGGCGACCTTGAGGCTGGCGGCGGTGAGCAATACCATCAATGCCACGACAATGATAATCGCCGATAACAACAACGGCGGCACGGGCTTGCTGGCCTTGGGTGCGGGTACGAATATCGTCAACGTCAACTCAATCGAGATCGGCGATGCCAAAGCCACCGGCACACTGCAATTCAATGGCAGTACCGGCGGATTGCGGTTGCGCAATGCGGCCGGCACCGGGCGCACTACGGTGGATGTCGGCGGCACGCCCGGTCACAGCGGCAGCGCGGGCAGTCCGGGCATCGGTAACATCCAGCTCAACGGACACACTGTGGACATGATGATCGGTACGCTGACGCTTGGAAACCGTGCCGGGCGCGGCTCTTCCGGTGGCGCGGGTTCGAACAACGCGGGCAGTTTTTCATTCAACAACGGTGTGGTGGATGTGACGAACATCCTGATGGCAGTCACGGCCTCCGGTGGAACCAATTGCGCGGGCACGCTTTCGGTTGGCGGCGGTACCTTGAAGGTCGGCTCCGGCGGTATTTCGCTGGTCAACGATGCCGGCAACGGTGTCAACACCGGCAAATTGATCATCACCAATGGTGCTGTGGTCACATGTTCCGGCAGCATCACTAAAACCACCACGGTGGGCACGGGCGTCATCTTCATCACCAATTCGACGCTAACATTGAGTTCCGGGTCGGTTACGGCCGGCTCTTCCTCGACGCCGATCGACACGATCAATTTGAACAATGCGACCTTGCATTTGAACCTGGACGCGAACAACAGTGGCACCACCACCATCGTGGTGACGACCTTGAACACCAACGGCGCGAATAATTTGAAGATTGATACGATCGTCAATGCATCCGGCACGGTAACCTTCGGCTTAATCAATTATTTGACGGCGGCCAACGATCCGTGGGGCAGCTTCCTTTCCGGCAGCGTCACAAATTTGACCTTGCCCAACGGTTATACCGGATTTCTCTGGGATGATACCGGCAGTCAGACCATCCGGGTGACGGTCACCGCACCGACGTTGTTCTCGTTGGTCTGGGCCGGCGTCACCAATACCACTACATTGGTAAGTGTCTGGGATACGAACCGGACCGCCGACTGGGTGGACGCAAATAATAACAGCTCTTTCCTGGTTTACGCGGATGGAGACCCGGTGCAGTTCGATGATACGGCCAGCACCAACGTGGTGACGCTGGTCACCACCAATGCGCCGGGCAGCGTGACGGTCATTAACAATCAAACAAATTATATCTTCAACGGCGTGGGCAAGATCACCGGCACGACCGGTTTGAGCAAACAAGGCAGCGACACGTTGACGCTGACCGAAAGCGGCGGTGATGATTTCAGCGGCGCCATCAACATCAGCGGCGGCACGTTGATTTTTGACGACACGAACAGTGCGATCACCGGCAGTTTGACGATCAACGGTGGCACCGTTGCACAGCTTGGCAACAACGACGGCGGCGGAAACCTGCCGTCCGGCGCTTGGGACGACGAAGGCACCTTGATCATCTCACGCGCCGATAACATCACCATTTCCAGTTTGATTTCCGGGGGCGGGGGGCTGACGCAAAACGGAAATGGCACGCTGACGTTGATCAGTTCCAACAGCTATACCGGGGGCACCATCGTCAGCAGAGGCAAGCTTGCGCTTACGGTGGCCAACGCGATTTCAGCCAGTTCCGGCGTGCTGGTCAGCAATGCCACCTTGGATGTGTCGGCAAATTCCAATCCGGTCGGCCTGAACGATTTTAACCTGACCAACGCCGCCATCACTCTCGCGACGCAGGGGAGTTTGTTGCCGGCCATCAATGTCAATACCTTCGAGTCCGATGGTACGCTGGGCAAGAGCAACGTCATCAACCTGACATCGCTGCCGGGCATCGCGTATTATCCTTCCACCATCCCGTTGATCAAATCCACCAATACCATCTCGCTCGGAGGGGTTGGCAATTTTAATTTCGCCCTGGGCACGCTGCCCGCGGCGTCGCCGGGCTACGCGGGCCAGCTTTCTGAAAGTGCCGACAACACGACAATTTTGCTGACGCTCACGGCCGGACCGATCGGCACCCGTACCACGGTCACCTGGAATGGAACAAATAATATTTCCGCCACCACCAACTGGTCGGACAATTTGAACTGGCAATTGCCCGGCATGCCGGTTTCAACCGACAAATTGATTTTCAACGATCAGACTGCGGTTTCGGACAGCACCATCAACAACCTTGTGGATTCAGGCTTTGCCGGCACGGTTTCTTCCCTGACTTATTCGCAAATCGGAAGCGATTATCAGAATACGTTCGTTCCCGGCGGTACCACTCTGAATGTCACCGGATCCGGCGGTTTGACCGTGGGCAGTCCCACGCAATTGGTATCGCAAGCGTCACCGGTCACAACCGTCTCCGGTGGTGCACTGGTCGTGAACAATTCGAGCGCCAGCGTGAACGTGGGGGTCGGCGAGCCAGGCTCCGGTGGTACGGCGACGTTGAACCTGACCAATCTCAACACGTTTACTTTTACCGGGGCCCGGTTGACGATTGGGGTCAGCGGGCCGAGCCGCAGCTCGGGCGTGCTGTATCTCGCCGGGACCAACACCATCGCCTTGAGCGGTACCTCGCCGCAGATTGACATCGGCGAAAACACGGTAAACAACGGTCCGGGCAGCGCGCTTTATCTCGGCCAGACCAATGCCATTTTTGCCGACACTATCGCGATGGGCCGGGCCAAACAAGTCACCGGTGGCGGTGGCGTGATCCGCTTCAATCCGGCCTTCACCAACAACAACCCCTCCGCTTATTTCCGTGGTGCCGACGGCGTTTCACCCGTAAGCACCTGGGCCATCGCCGATGGCACCTCGACGGGCGGCACCATCACTGATACCGGCATCAGCGATTTCACCGGCGGCACGGTGGACATTCTGGTGAATTCACTATGGCTCGGCCGTAACAGCACCGGCGCTTCCGCCGGCACCTCGGCCAACAATGGGACGCTGACCTTTTCCGCCGGCTCCATCGTGGCGAATAATTTGACGAACGGCATGATTGCCGCCACGAATCAAAGTCCGTCGGTCACCGGTGCGGTGAACGTCAATGGCACCGGGGTGTTGACCGTGAACAACAACCTGGTGATGGCCACTCTCAACGGCTTCAGCGGCAGTGTCACCGCCAAGGGCACGTTGAGCATCACCAACGGCACGGTTCATGCCAACCAGATCATTTCCGGCGGCGGCACGAGCACCATCAATCTGATCGATGGCACGCTGGTCATTTCTAACAATGCCGGAACGCTCGGCAGCCCGATCGGGACCCTGAACTTGAGCGACAGCGGGGCGCTGGACACCAAGCTGCAACTGAATGTCACGGTGGGTGTCACCAACATTTGCGCCACCACCGTCAACGGCAGCGGCGTTACGACCATCAACATCACTTCCTTCATCGGGGTGCCCGGTACGGTGCAAATTCCGCTCATCAGTTACACCGGTTCCGACCCTTACGCCAGCGTCGCCTTGGGGACGGTTCCCTCCGGTTACACCGTCGGCAACGGCGGCGCGCTCGTGGACAACTCCGGAAACCAGTCCATTGACATCATTGTCACCCCGCCGGGTCCGACCGTCTGGGTCGGCGCGGTCGGTTCCGTGCTGAACAGCAGTTGGGATTTCAGCACCATGGATTGGAACAACGGCGCGGCGGTCGCTTATGCGAATTCGCAGTATGCGCAGTTCGACGACACCGCGAGCAACAGCACCGTCACGCTCAATGTTCCCGTCGTTGCCCCTACGAGTCTTCTCGTGACGAACAACGTATTGAATTATCTCATCAACGGTGCCGGAAAAATCAGCGGCCCCATCGCGCTGGTGAAAGAGGGTGTCGCCAATTTGACCCTGGATAACACCGTCTCCAACGACTTCTCCGGCGGCGTCAACATCCTCGCCGGCTCGTTGCAGGTCGGCAACAACGACGCCAACGGCAATATTCCGGTCACCGGTGGTATCGTTGATGACGGTACGCTGGTCTTGAACCGCACCGACGGCGCGACCATCCCGAACCTTATTTCCGGCTCCGGCGGCGTCACGCAAAACGGTACCGGCACCAACAAGCCCACCGTTCTCAATACATACAGCGGCACCACGCTCATCACCTCCGGTATGATTTCCGCGACCATCGCCACCGGCGGCAACAGTTCCATCGGCGCGGCTTCCGGCGCATGTTATATCACCAATAACGGTACGCTGGACATCGAGAATGGCACGGCGCAGGCTTTGAGCTTCACCAACACCACGGACAATGGCGGCAAACAGGTCTTCATCGCTGGCAACGGCGTCGCTGGCAACGGCGCGATTGTCAATAACGGCACCGCCAATCAGCAAGACGCGCTGCAATACCTCGCGCTCACGGCCAACGCCACCGTCGGCGGCCCGGGTCGCTGGGATTTGCGTGTGCCCAACAATCATTACCAGCCCATCCTCAGCCTCAATGGCTATACCCTGACCAAGACCGGCACCAACCAGATGAGCATGGTTTCAGTCATCGTGACCAACGGCGGCAGCATCGTCATCAACAACGGCGTCCTGTCTTTTGAAACGCTTAGCACCAACGGCGGCACGGCCATCACCATCAACGCCGGCGGCGTCATGGGCCATTTCCGGGAGGCTGCGGGATATTTCACCGCGCCGATAACCTTGAACGGCGGCATGATCCGCGATTTGAACGGCGCGCCGGGCTGCACGAATGATTCGCCGATCACGCTGACGGCCAATTCATTCCTCGACCTGAATGTCGGCTCGACCGACCTCGCACAGTTGAACGGCATCATCTCCGAATCTGGCGGCTCATTTGGCCTCACCAAGACCAACATCGGAACGTTCGCGCTCTCGGCCGCAGAGACTTACAGCGGCTCGACGCTCATCGTGCAGGGCAAACTGTTACTGACCGGCAACGGCTCCATCAACAACAGTAAAGTGTTGAATGTCTCCTCCAATGCGATACTGGACGCGAGCCAGCGCAGCGACCAGACGCTCACCTTGAATTCCGGCCAGACGTTGAGCGGCTCCGGCAGTGTCACCGGTCTGGTGGTGTCCGCCAGTGGCTCGACCATCGCGCCCGGCACGTCATCGGCGATCGGAGCACTGACGCTGAATAACAACACCACGCTGGCGGGAACCAATTTATTCAAGCTAAACAAGGCTGTTTCACCATCCAATGACGTGTTGATCGTGAACGGTAATCTCACCTATGGAGGTGCTTTGACCGTGCAAAATCTGGGCGGTACTTACGTTGCCGGCGACTCGTTCAAAATCTATAATGTGACCGGCACTCCCGGCGGCTCTTTCAGCGCGACCAACTTTCCGGCCCTCGGTGGCGGGCTCGGTTTGAGCTGGAATCCGGGGACGGCCACATTGAGTGTGATTCAAACCGTCAACACCACGCCGACCAATCTCATGACCAGTGTCAGCGGCAATGTACTGACGTTGACCTGGCCACTTGACCACACAGGCTGGTATCTGCAGGTACAAGCCAACTCGTTGAGCCAGGGCTTGGGTAACAATTGGGTCGATGTGCCGAACTCCTCGACCACGAATTCGGTGAGCATCAACATCAATCCGGCCAATGGGACGGTGTTCTACCGCATGTCCTTGAATCCATAACAAAGTTATAAGGTTGGGTTTCAAACCGCTGGCTGTCATCCAGTCGGCGGTTTTTTTTGCGTACTGTTTGAACAAACGTTCTATATAAATCGCCGATAAATAGGGGTAAGTTAGACCATCCTCATGAGAAGCAGTAGTCAATGCGACGATTGTTTTTTAGTTAGCTTTTCTGGCGATAAATTTAATTCAACCAATCCCATGAAAAAAACACCTGACAAACAGACAACCAAGGCGGTTCAGATCCGCGCACTCCTGATTTTGAGCGCCCTGATTTTCGCGCCCGGCCTGGTGCTGGCGGATGTGGAGGTATGGTCCGGAAACCCGTCGGTGACGGCCACAACCAACTGGTCCGACACGGCCAACTGGTCCGGCACCTCGCACAATCCGAACAACAACGATCTGAAATTTTTCAACAACGGCCTGGCGGGGACGCAGGGCACGGTGGACAACGTGGTGGACAAATCCACGAACTGCAATTCGCTGGCCTGCGCGAACACCAACGCCGGTTTTCACACCACGCTCATCCAGCCGGGGCAATCGCTGTACATTGACGGCAACACCGGTGGCAACAGCATCATCGCCAGTACGCTGGAAGTAAACACGGCGTTGACGGAATACACGACCATCGACGGCACGAATGCCACGTTGAAATTGGGCGGCAGTTCGATGGGTGCAATTTTCGTCGGCCAGGGCGGCACGGGAACCGGCGCCAAGGCCACACTGGACATGCAGGGGCTGGACACGTTCATGGTCACCAACGCCACGCGCATGGAGATCGGTGTGGGCAACACGCGTTATTGTGGCGTGCTCTATCTGGCCAAGACCAATTTCATCACGCTGACCAACGGCTCATCGCCGGAACTGGACATCGGCGACAATTCCGGCAACAACGGCAGTGGCAGCCTGCTTTATCTCGGCATCACCAACGTTATCAACGTTGACAGCATCGGGATGGGCTTGAAGAAACAGAATTCCGGCAGCAGCGGCATCCATTTCAATCCTGCGTTCACCAACCAGGGTCCCGCCGTTTATTTTCGCGGGGCGAACACCACCGGTCCGGTCAATACCTGGGCGATCGGTGACGGCACGGGCGCATCCTCCACCGACACGGAAACCGGCCTGGCGGATTTCACCGGCGGCACCATCAACGCCCTCGTGAACTCGTTGTGGCTGGCGTTGCCCTCGGGGGCGGCCAGCGGCGGGTACACGGCGAACGGCACTCTGACCCTGACCGCCGGCAGCATCAACGTGAACAATCTCACCAATGCGTCGCTCGCGTCCTCCACCGGCCCGGAAACGGCCACCGGTGTGATTAACGTCAGCGGCGGTACACTTTCAGTGAATAATTTTGTGATGGCCGCGCTGATGGGATTCACTGGTACCGCGAAGGGCACTTTGAATATCACCAACGGTGCCGTATATGTCGGCACGCTGGTCCCCGGGGGCGGCACAAGCACGATCAACAATGCCGGCGGCACGCTGGTGATCACCAATGGTGCCGGCACGATAGTGCTCCCGATCACAACGGCTTACACTTCGAATGCCTTGTGGCAGGTCAGTGTGGCCAGCTTGAATCCCGAAGTTGCGGCGACGACACTAAACACCGATGGCACGACCAATGTCATTAACATTGCCTCGCTGCCGGCCATCACCAGTTATCCCCAGCAATTTCCCATTATCCACTACTCCGGAAGCATCGGCGGCGTGGGATTTAATTTTGGGCTGGGCACCCTGCCGACCGGCTCGCCGGCATATGAAGGTTATATTTCCAATAACACCTCTTCCGTGGACCTGGTCCTGACCAGCGGACCGGTTCCGATCGGTCTGGACGTTTGGAACGGTACCGTCAATTCCAACTGGGACTTGACCACGCTGAACTGGACGAACCTCGGCGTGGCGGTGGCTTTCCACGCTGGCGACGCGGTGCAATTTGACGACACCGACCATGGTCCGACGAACGTGTTTCTGACGACCAATTTGCTGAACCCGAGCAGCGTCACTGTTTCCAACAACAATCTCAACTATTCGTTCGGCGGCCCCGGCGGGCTGGGCATTTCCGCGACGCTGGTCAAAGCCGGCACTGGCACCCTTCTGTTCACCAATACCGGCACGAATATCTTTGCCGGCGGCATCACTATCAACGCTGGCATGATACAGTTCGGTAACGGCGGTACGGGCGGCAACTGGCCGGCCAATAATCAACCTGTATCTGACAATGCCAACCTGGTGCTGGACTTGTCCCCCAATTTTAGCGTTCAAAACACCATTGCCGGCACCGGCAACCTGACGCAAAGTGGCGGCGGCGTGGTCAGCTTGAGCGCCTCCAACTCCTACACCGGCCTGACCTCGGTGAAAGCCGGCACTTTGTTGGTGGACGGTTATATCGGCGGTGGCGGCATCGTGACCAATGCAACCGGCACGACACTGGGCGGCACCGGCGGCATCAATGGTACCCTCAATGCTAATGGCAATCTCAACCCGGGCGATGTGAACGGTGCCGGTACGCTCACAGTGAACGGCAATACGACCCTGTATCCGGCCGCCACGGGAACTTTTGATCTGAATGCGAACAACACCACGACGGGCAGCGGAGTCAATGACCTGCTGGTCGTCAATGGCAATTTGAACGCGAGCAACACTACGATCTCCGTCAATATCCAGGGCCTGCCGCAAAACAATACCTACACGGTGATGAATTATTCCGGCACGTTGAACGGCACGTTCAATTCCACCGTCGCCGGCACGCATTACACGGCGAATGTCGACACCAGCAACGGTGGCCAGGTCAATGTCGTCGTCACCGGCAGCAGCGGCGCGAATCTGAAGTGGAATTCCACCGGTAGCGGGTCATGGGACAACGTCACCCAAAACTGGCTGAACCTCGGCACCTCGCTGGCGGATAATTTTTATTCCGGCGACACCGTATTGATGGACGATTCCGTGGCGAACGTGGTGACCAATCTCGTTATTCCGCCCGGCACCACAAATTATCCGACGGCCATCACCAATAATGCTAATATCTACAATTACAGCATCGGCGGCGGCGCTATTGGCGGCGCGGCCAGTCTCGTGAAAAATGGCACCGATACGCTTATCATCAGCAACGCCAACACTTTCACCGGCACGGTGGATGTCTATGGCGGCACACTGATGACTGCGAATGGCTCCGCGCTCGGCACCACCGCCGGCGGCACCACGGTTCATCCCGGGGCGACGCTGGACGTGGATGGCTCAAACCTCGGCTCCGAGACGGTCACCGTTTCCGGGGCCGGCGTCGGCGGCCTGGGTGCGATCGTCAACAGCGGCCTGTCACAGATCAACGCCTTCAAAAACGTGACGCTCGCCGGTGACACCACGTTTGGCGGCAATTCGACGCTGACCAATGCCGGCGCTGGCCGTTGGGATATCCGCGGCGGCAGCGCCACGTTGCAGGCATCCGGCAGCCCGGTCAACATCACCAAGGTCGGCCCGAACCAGGTCTCGCTTGTCGCCTGCACCTGCAACGACGGAAATCTGGAAAACGTGGACATCCAGCAAGGCGAGCTTGCCCTGCAAACCACTACCACGCAATTTGGTGATCCCAACGGGTTTATCACTGTCCATATCAATGCGATTTTGGATGTCTACGCCCTGACTGCCGGCTTGAACAAGAATATTGTCCTGCAAGGCGGCGGGGAGTTTTTATCAGAAAACGGCAGCACCACGATTTCCGGCACGGTCATCCTGACCAATGCCGCCAGCCAGGGCATCTTCACCAACCTGTCCGGCACCACGCTCAACGTCAACAGTGTGATTGAAGGTCCCGGCGGTTTCGTGAAACGCGGCTCCGGCATCACGCAGATCACGGCGGCTAACACTTATACCGGCGCCACGAGTGTTGGCGGCGGCACGCTGCTCGTCGGTTCCGCCGCTTCCATCGCCACCACGCCATCCTTCTCCATCTCATCCGGTGCGACCCTGGATGTGACCGCTTTTGCGCCTTGGACGCTCACCAGCCAGACCTTGACCGGCAGCGGCCTCGTCATCGGCAACTTCACCGCCGACACCGGCTCGACGGTTGCGCCCGGCACAACCTCAACGGTTGGCACGTTGACGGACGCCGGCAATGTGACTCTGACCGGCACGAACAACATGAAGGTCAGCCGCGTTTCCGGTGCCACCAATGACGTTCTCGCCGCGACCAACACGCTTACCCTTGGCGGCGTGCTCAACGTAACTTCACTGGGTGGTACGTATCAGGGAGGCGACACCTTTACTCTCTTCGTGGCCACCAACGGGCTGAGCGGGACGTTTTCCGCGACCAACCTGCCCGTGCTCTCCGCCGGCCTTGCCTGGGTGACCACCAATCTGGCCAACGGCGT
>DATHOG010000004.1:0-17884 GCA_035485115.1 Candidatus Sulfotelmatobacter sp.
GCGCCGCCAAAAGCCGCAGCAGGTCGCCAACGTGCAGACCGATCCGCGTTACCAGAACGTGACGCTCGCGCGGAAGGAAAACCTGGTTTCGCTGTTGAGTGTGCCGCTGGTGTTCGCGGGCCAGGCCATCGGGACGCTGAATGTCTACACGGCGCGGCCATATCATTTTTCCAATGAAGAGGTGAAGATTTTGTCGGCGCTGGCGGAGTTGTCGGCGATCGCGATCGAGAAGGCGCGGCTTTATGAACGGGTCGTGGACGTGGAGGAGCAATTGCGGCAGAACGAAAAATTGTCGGCGCTCGGCCTGCTCGCGGCGGAGGTGGCGCACGAGATCCGCAACCCGCTGACCGTAATGAAACTGCTGTACCACTCGCTGGATTTGAAGTTCGACGAAAAAGATCCGCGCGCGAAAGACGCACACGTGATCGAATCCAAAATCGAGCATCTGAACAAGATCGTGGAACAAATCCTGGATTTCGCACGGACGACGGAACCGAAGTTTGCACCGGTGAACCTGAACGATTTGCTGGATGAACTCGGTCTGCTCGTGCGGCACAAACTGGCGAATCAAAGCGTAAAACTCGTCCGCGACCTGCAACCGGACCTCCCTTTGATTTCCGGCGACGCCACGCAGTTGGAACAGGTGTTCCTGAATCTCATCCTGAATGCCGCGGAAGCGATGCCCGACGGCGGAACCTTGACGGTAAAAACGGCCGCGCTGCCGCCGAACCAGGTCACGGTGACTTTCAAGGACACCGGCGGCGGCATGAGCAAGGAACAGCAGCAGCGGGCGTTTAAAACGATTCTTTCCACCACTAAGGCCAAAGGCACCGGACTCGGGCTGGCCATCGTCGGCCGGATCATGGAAACGCATCGCGGCCAAATCCAGATCAAATCCCGCCTGGAACGCGGCACGACGATTCTGTTGACGTTGCCGGTCAAGTAAGAGCTTTGCACTTCGGGCGCGGCCTTCAGCCTGCTTCAATGTTTCCTTCCACGGCCGCATTGAAGCGGTATAAATGCCGCGCTCCGCAATCAAAGCAAAACACCTGCGTTGCGGTTTTTTTTCTTCGCGGTATCTTCCTGCTCCGTTGCTGCCGGCCAGAAGCCGGCGATTTCCGCCTATGAAATACACCAAAGAACAAAAATGGGAACGCTTTCAGAAATATAATTTCGAGTTTCCGTCCATCGGGCTGGCGGTGGATGTGAGCCGGATGAGCGTTGACGACGCCTTTTTTGGCAAGTTGGAGCCACAATTGCAAAAGGCCTACGCCAGCATGACCGCCTTGGAAGGCGGCGCCATCGCCAATCCGGATGAAAATCGCATGGTGGGCCATTACTGGCTGCGTAAACCGGAACTGTCACCCACGCCAGAAATCCGGCAGGAAATTCAGGATAACCTGAAAAACATGCTCGATTTCGCAGCCAAAGTTCACGCCGGCCAGATTGGCGGTGCCGGTGGAAAGTTCAAAAACTTTCTGCTCATTGGCATCGGCGGTTCTGCCCTCGGCCCGCAATTCGTGGCCAATGCCCTTGGCGACCCGCGCACCGATAAAATCAAGCCCTTCTTCTTCGACAATACCGATCCTGACGGCATGGACCGTGTGTTAGCCGCCATCGGCAAGGACCTGAACCAAACGCTGTGCGTGGTCATTTCCAAATCGGGCGGCACCAAGGAAACGCGCAACGGAATGCTGATCGCCAAACACGCCTACGAAACCAGCGGATTGGATTTTGGCAAACACGCTGTCGCCATTACCATGAAGGACAGCGATTTGGATAAATTAGCAAAAAACGACAATTGGGTTAAACGGTTTCCGATGTGGGATTGGGTCGGTGGACGGACTAGCGAATTGTCCGCGGTTGGTTTGTTACCCGCTGCACTGCAAGGGTTTGATGTAATAAAAATGTTGGAAGGTGCCGCCGCAACGGACGAACTGACCCGCTCGACGCAAACGAAAAAGAACCCAGCCGCCCTGCTCTCTTTGGCTTGGTTTCTATCCGGTAACGGTAAAGGAACAAAAAACATGGTTGTTTTGCCTTATAAAGACCGTTTGGAGCTATTTTCAAAGTACCTTCAACAGTTGGTCATGGAATCTTTAGGCAAAGCGCTGAATCTAGACGGAAAAGTAGTGAATCAAGGAATCACCGTGCTCGGCAACAAAGGAGCCACGGACCAACATTCTTATATTCAACAACTAAGAGATGGATTAAATGATTTCTTTGCCGTTTTCATTGAGGTGCTCAAGGAGGGTTCTGCAAAAACCATATTTGTCGAGCCGGACATCACTTCGGGCGATTATCTCATGGGATTCTACCTTGGAACCCGGGAAGCGCTCTTCGATAACGATAGAGAATCCATAACCATCACTGTTTCGGAGCCTTCTGCCTATACCGTCGGCAGTTTGATCGCGTTATTCGAGCGTGCCGTGGGATTTTACGCCAGCCTAGTTAACATCAACGCCTACCATCAACCTGGTGTCGAGGCCGGCAAGAAGGCCGCCTCGGACGTAATGCAATTACAAAAACTTATCCTAAAAGCACTTACAGAAAACAAAGGCAAGCTTTTGACGGTTGACGAAATCGGCAAACTGACCGGCAAAACTGAAAACGAATGGATCTACAAAATTTGCCTGCACCTTTCGGCCAATCAGCGTGGCATCTCTCAAAATCGAGATTCCGGCCAGGTGAAGTTTGGGTTGGTCTGATATGTTCACGTACCCAAAAGAGTATGACGTCATTGTTGTAGGTGCCGGACACGCTGGTATCGAGGCAGCTCTCGCTGCCGCCAGACTGGGCTGTCAAACTCTCCTGCTCACGCAGAATGTCGATTCCATCGGGCAGATGTCCTGCAACCCGGCGATTGGTGGCTTGGCCAAAGGCCACTTGGTTCGGGAAATTGATGCATTGGGTGGCCAAATGGGAAAAACCACGGACTATACCGGTATCCAGTTTCGGATGCTGAATAAAAGCAATGGTCCTGCGGTTTGGGCGCCTAGAGCCCAATGTGATAAAAAGGCCTACCAATTCCGCCAGAAATTAATTTGCGAATCCACCGCGAACCTGGATTTGATTCAAGATCAAACCAAGCAGCTACTCACAGAAAACGGGCAGGTCAGGGGTTTGATTACGTTGCTCGGAATCCATTACCGGAGCAAGACGGTTATCCTGACCACCGGCACATTTTTGAGGGGTCTGCTGCACGTTGGGGAAAAGAAACAGACCGGCGGCAGGATGGGGGACGTATCAGCCGAAAGCCTGACCGGATCGTTGAATCAACTCGGAATCGAAACAGCCCGACTCAAGACCGGAACCCCGCCAAGACTGTTGCTGAAGTCGTTGGATTTGGAAAAGACCGAGATTCAGCCCGGCGACGAGCCGCCACCCAAGTTTTCCCACTGGTCAGACGATATGTTCCACGTGGAACAAAGCAGGGACTCCAAGGGTTGGAGGCCAGCTGCTGCCCAAACCATGCTCGAAAGCATCGGGCATCAGGTGCCGTGCTACCTGACTTATACCACAGCCAAAACGGCCGAAATCATCAGGGCAAACCTGCATAAATCGCCGATGTATTCCGGTCAAATTGAAGGCATTGGACCGAGATATTGCCCCTCAATCGAAGATAAAATCGTCAAGTTTTCCGATAAGGAGAAGCACCAAATTTTTCTAGAACCCGAAGGCACGCAGACGGAGGAAGTCTATGTCAATGGCTTGTCAACCAGCCTGCCGTTCGATGTCCAAATCGAACTGGTCCGGTCCGTTATCGGTTGTGAACGTGCACATATCATGCGGCCAGCCTATGCGGTGGAATACGATTTTGTCCATCCGCAGCAATTGCAGCCTTGGTTGGAAACGAAAGTTTGCCAAAATCTATTTTTGGCCGGCCAAATTAATGGAACTTCCGGCTACGAAGAAGCAGCAGCGCAGGGGCTTATGGCCGGCATCAATGCCGCGCTCCGAATCCAATCGAAGAATCCGCTCGTTTTGCGTCGGGATCAGGCCTACATCGGCGTTTTGATTGACGATTTGGTTACCAAGGGAACGACCGAGCCTTATCGGATGTTCACCTCACGCGCGGAGCATCGCTTGTTATTGCGTCAAGACAACGCCGACCTCCGGCTCGCCAAGATCGGGCATGAGATAGGTTTGCTCAGCAGCCAAAATCTGCAACAGGTCCTGCAAAAAGAAGAAGAAATTGAGCGCGAATTGGAAAGGCTCCGAAAGACCATTTACAACCAGAAGCCATTGCTGAAATTGCTGGCCCGGCCGGAAATGAAGTACGAAGAGTTGCCTGGCAAAATGGAATTGCCCGCAGACGTCATTCAACAGGTCGAAATAGCCGCCAAATACGCGGGTTATATTGATAGGCAAGAACTTGAAGTTAAACGTGTTGCAAAAATGGAAGAAAAGGAAATTCCTAAAAATTTCGACTATGCCTTGGTTCCCAGCCTGTGCATTGAGGCACGACAAAAATTTTCCAAGATACGTCCGGCCACCGTTGGCCAGGCGGCGCGAATTTCCGGCATTTCGCCGGCGGACGTTGGCGTGCTATTGATCGGCTTGAAGCGTTGGAGCGAAATCGAAAAGCGGGAGCTGGCGGACAAGCCCAATAATTGAAAAACGATTAGCTGGGGTATAATCTTGGGGCAGGGTGTAGAAATTCACTTCATTCAGAAACAAAAAAACCGATAGTGTGATGCCATGGACCTGGCCGCATCATTACAGCAAGGACTCACCGCGCAGCGCGCCGGTGATCTGGCCAAGGCAGCCACGATTTACCGGAAAATTCTTCAAAAAGCACCAACCCATCCGGATGCGAGTTATCTGCTCGGTTTGATCGTGCAAAAGCAGGGCGGCCATGAGGAGGCCATTGCGCTGTTTGAGAAGACCACCCGGGGTAATCCCAAACTCAGCCGCGCCCATTTACAGCGGGGTTTCTCGCTGAACGCCGTCGGCCGGGACGGCGCCGAAAGCGCGTTCCGAGCGGCCATCAAAATTGAATCCGGTCTGGCCGAGGCGCATCACCAACTGGGGAACATTTTACGACGGCAGAATCAGTTGAGCGAAAGCCTGTCGAGTTTGCGCGAGGCCACACGTCTGGCTCCCAAGGAAACGATTTTCTGGCTTAGCCACGGCACGGCTTGCCGGGATGCCGGCAAATGGGATGAGGCCGCGGAAAGTTTTCAACAGGCGGCCCAGTTAAGCCCCACGCTTCCCGAAGCGCACACACTTCTGGGTCAAATTTTCCTCGCCCAACAAAAAATGGAGCCGGCGCGCGAACAATTTCTCGAAACCTTGCGGCTCAAACCGGACTCCGCCGAGGCCCATCACGATCTGGGCCGGCTCTGTGCCGAGGAAGGATTGCACCTGGAGGCCGCGGAATATTTCCGGCACGCCCTGGCTTTGAAACCTGCGCCGGAAACCGCAAGCAACCTGCTTTTTCTGCTCCATTACCTGACGGAAACAGAACCAGCGCAACACTTTACAGAACATCAACGCTGGGCTGGCTGGTTTGAACAACCGGTTAAAGAATCGTGGCAGCCGCATCTCAATGATGCCGACCCGGGAAGACGCTTGCGCGTGGGTTATGTTTCGCCCGACTTGCGGGATCATCCGGTGGTTTCCTTCATCGGCCCGATACTACGGCACCATCGCCGCGAACACGTGGAGGTGTTTGCGTACGCAAACGTCAAAACGCAGGATGCCGTCAGCGAACGATTGCGCGGGTGGACGGATCAGTGGCGGAATATTTTTGGAATGGCCCCAGCTAACGTGGCGGATCAAGTCCGGCGCGACGGCATCGACATCCTCATCGATTTAGCCGGTCACACCACGGACCATTCGTTGCCGGTTTTTGCCCTCAAGCCCGCGCCGGTGCAGATCACGTGGATTGGTTACCCGAATACAACCGGCTTGACGGCGATGGATTATCGGCTGACCGAGCCTTTGAGCGATCCGCCCGGGCAAACCGAACGCTGGCACAGCGAAGAATTGATACGCCTGCCGGAAACTTTTTCGTGCTACGAAGCTCCGCCGGAAAGTCCGGCCATGGGGCCGTTGCCGGCGCTGAAGAATGGTTATGTGACGTTCGGCTCCTTCAATAATTTCCGCAAACTTAGCCCGCCGACGATACAGCTTTGGGCGCGGTTGCTGCGTGAAATGCCAACCGCCCGGTTGTTGCTAAAATCGCAAGGGTTGGGTCGGCCCGGAGTGCAACAATGGCTCTATGAACAATTTGTCCGCGCGGGCATTCCCGCCACCCGGCTGGATTTGCGCGGGGCCGGCCTGCCCAAGGACCAGCACATGGGATTATATAACCAGGTGGATGTATGCCTGGATCCATTCCCTTACAACGGCACGACCACCACCTGCGATGCTTTGTGGATGGGTGTGCCGGTGGTGACGCTCATCGGCCGCACCCATGTGGCGCGCGTGGGTCTCAGTTTGGTGACCAACCTGGGTTTTCCAGAATGGGCAACGAATTCCGAGAACGATTATGTAACCCGGTGCAAGGAGCTGGCCGGCAACCTGCCGGAGTTGGCGGCGATCCGCGAGCGCTTGCGTCAGACGATGAGTCAGAGCCCGCTCTGCGATGCGCCCCGGTTCATCGAACACTTGGAATCCGTTTACCGCAAAGTGTGGGAACGCAGGTGCCGGCATCAGGCCGCAACTTGATTTATTATTTTCACGTTGAGACTGTTACGAAGATTTGACTTAATCAGGGCTGGCAAGGCGGTCGCTTCCAGAAAATGGAAATCCAAAATCATTATCTCATCATCGGCTCCGGCTTGACCGGCGCGGTGATTGCGCGGACGCTGGCCGACCATGGCAAACGCGTGCTCGTCGTGGACCGGCGGTCACATTCCGGCGGTAATGTGCACGATCATTTTCATCCCAGCGGCACCCGCGTGCACACCTACGGACCTCATTATTTCCGCACGAATGACGACGCGCTGTGGGCCTTCGTCCACCGGTTCGCCAAATTTTATAAATACGAGGCGTCGTTGAAATCCCTGGTGGACGGCCGGCTCGAGAACTGGCCCATCGCCGGCAGCTACATCCGGCGGATGATCGGTGAAAAATGGACGCCGGAGTTCCAAGGCCAGCCCGCCAATTTCGAGGAGGCGGCGCTCGCGCTCATGCCCCGGCTGGTCTATGAAAAATTTGTCAAAGGGTATAATGAAAAGCAATGGGGGGTGTCGCCCCGCGAACTTTCCGCCGGCCTCGTCCGGCGGTTTGATGTGCGCGAGGATGACGAACCCCGCCTGATGCGGCACAAGTATCAGGGCATCCCGGAAAACGGCTACGCGGATTTCATGCAGCAACTCCTGGCGGGCATCCCGGTGCGCTTGAATTGTGATTACCTGCGGCATAGTGACGAATTCAAGGGCGCCGCCAAAATCATCTTCACCGGGCCCATCGACGAATATTTCGGGTTTGATCTGGGCCGTTTGAAATATCGCGGCCAGCAGCGGACGCACGAGTATCTGCCGGACACGGAATTCGCCCAGCCATGCGGACAGGTCAACAACCCCGATCCCGCGAACGGCCCGCACATCCGCACGCTGGAATGGAAACACATGATGGCCCCGGAATCTGTCCGGCGCATCCGCGGCACGGTGCTGACCCGCGAGGTGACGGTGACGCCGGAAAATCCGAATGATTACGAGTATCCGTTTCCCGATGACGCGAACAGCCGCTTGTATCAGGCCTACCGGGCGCGCGCGGAAAAAATCCCCAATCTGTTGGTCTGCGGCCGGCTGGGCGAATATCGGTATTACGACATGGACCAGGCCATCGCCCGGGCGCAATTGCTTGCAGAAAAATTGCTGACGGGCAAAATCTCCAGTGCTGCATGAGCAAGAAACTGGAATCGACCGCCCCGGCCATCGCTCCGGTACCGGAGGATGTCCGCCGCCCGATGTGGTCGGTGATGATCCCGACTTTTAACTGCGCGGAATATCTGCGGCAGACGCTGGCGAGCGTGCTGGCACAGGATCCCGGCCCGGAATGGATGCAGATCGAGGTGGTGGATGACGTGTCCACCAAGGACGATCCCGAGGCGGTGGTCCGGGAGATCGGCCAGGGCCGGGTCGCGTTTTTCCGCAAACCGCAAAACGGCGGGGCCACGGCAAATTTCAACACCTGCATCGAACGCAGTCGCGGCCACCTCGTGCATATCCTGCATGGCGATGATTTTATATATCCCGGTTTTTATGGGAAACTTGAAGAACTTGCCCGGGTTCACCCCGGGACGGCCCTGATCGGCAGCCGGGTTTTTCATGTCAATGAAACGGGAATCATAATCCGCGTTTCGGAGCGGGTGCTGGAATTTGAAAAAGGCGGCCGCTCAGCGGAGCCGCTCTACTATCACAACCCGTTGCAATGCGCCGGCATGGTTGTCCGCCGTTCCTTTTATGAACAACATGGCGGATTTCTTCCCGGCCTGCTGCACGCGGCGGATTGCGAAATGTGGGCGCGCGCCATCCACCTTGCCGGTGGCGTCATCAGCGCCGAAGTGCTCGCGGCTTACCGGATTTTTGAGGCCAATGACACCGGCCGGCTGCAACGAACAGCGGAAAATTTGCGCGATACCGAAAGGTTGTACCACCTCCTGGCCGCGCGCCATGCCGATTACGACCTCGCCCGGGGCAAATACCAGCTCAGTCTTCAGGCGCAAAGACAGGCGGCATTTTTTGAGGCACGAAAAGATTTGGAAGCCGCCAGTGCCAATTGGGATTACTGGGAAAAAACCGCTCCGGTGAAACTGCGCTTGAAGCATTCTGCACGGAGGATTTTAAACCGGGATTGAGGGCGTGGTCCGGAACCCGGCGGTGGCGCTTGGTAATGTCCGAATCTGGTGGGGCGAGCGTCCCCGCGAGCCGTTTAAACCCAAGGCTCACGACGGCTCGCGGGGACGCTCGCCCCACCGGCTTCTCGAAACAAGGACACTGTCCGGCAGCTTCACGTTATTTCCCTCTGCCGCTGCATCGGATATAATGGGCGACCGGCATGAACGATCCGCGCACTGATGAAATCCGCCAGCTCCTGCCCCGGGCCATGACCCATGATTGGGTGCGGCTGGGCGGGCGCATGGTGCGCTTGTTGCGCGACAAATTGCATCCCGATGCGCACAAAAAAATTCTCTCGCGCATCCACGAACAGGTCGTGGCGTCCGTCCTTCTCCGTGAAGAGCGCCAGGCCGGCGTGCCCCAAATCACTTATCCGCCGGAATTGCCCATCACCGCCCGCAAGGACGACATCGTGGCCGCCATCCGCGCGAATCAAGTCGTGGTCATCGCCGGGGAAACCGGTTCCGGCAAAACCACCCAGATTCCCAAGATGTGCCTGGAAGCCGGCCTGGGCATCGAGGCAAAAATCGGTTGTACGCAACCGCGCCGGGTCGCCGCGCTTTCCATTTCACGCCGCATCGCCGAGGAATTGAACCTGAACTGGGGCCGCGAGATCGGCTGCCAGATCCGGTTTGATGACCGCAGCAGTCCGCAGACTTACATCAAACTGATGACCGACGGCATTCTGCTGGCCGAGACGCAAGGCGACCCGCTGTTGTCTGGATACAACTGCATCATCATCGACGAAGCGCACGAGCGCAGCCTGAACATCGACTTCCTGCTCGGTTATCTCAAGGGCTTGCTCGGTCGCCGGCCCGACCTCAAGCTCATCATCACCTCGGCCACGATTGATACCACGACCTTTTCCAAACATTTCAACGACGCGCCGGTCATTGAAGTCTCCGGCCGAACTTTTCCGGTGGAAGTCCTGTACGCGCCTCTGGACGAAAACTCCGAGGAAGAGGGCGACCTGACTTACGTGGATGCCGCCGTGCGCGCCACGGAACAAATCGTGCGCGGATCGTCCGACGGTGATGTCCTCATCTTCATGCCTGGCGAACGCGATATCCGTGAAACGGGCGATTTGCTGGCGGGACGTTTCAGCCATGAGGCGGAAATCATCCCGCTGTTCGGCATGTTGAGCGCGGGCGAGCAGCAACGGGTTTTTGCACCGTGCGACCGGCGGAAGATTGTCATCGCCACCAACATCGCCGAGACCTCGCTGACCATTCCCGGCATCCGCTATGTCGTGGACGCCGGGCTGGCACGCGTCAGCCGTTACAATTCGCGCACGCGCACACGGCGGCTGCCGGTCGAGGAGATTTCCCAAAGCAGCGCCAACCAGCGCAAGGGCCGCGCCGGCCGCGTGGAGGCGGGCATCTGCGTCCGGCTTTATTCCGAGGAGGATTTCAACGAACGTCCGCCTTACACGCAGCCGGAAATCCAACGCGCCAATCTCGCCGAGGTCATTTTGCGGATGAAGGCCTTCCGGCTTGGCGATATCGAGACGTTTCCCTTTGTGAATCCGCCGCCGCCCGCGGCGATTGACGGTGGTTACCGGTTGTTGCAGGAGCTTGGCGCCCTTGATGATGCACGGCAACTCACTGCCCGGGGCGAAAGCCTGTCGCGGCTGCCGATTGATCCCACGCTGGGCCGCATGCTCCTGCAATCACAGCACGAGCACGCCACGCACGAGCTGCTCATCATCGCCGCCGGCCTGGGCATCCAGGACCCGCGCGAGCGGCCGGCCGACCGGAGGGATGCCGCTGCCGCCGCGCATAAACGCTTTACCGATCCCCGCTCGGATTTTCTGACGCTGCTCAAGATCTGGGACGCGGTGCATGATGAATGGGAAAAGCAGCGCACGCAAAACCAGCGCCGAAAATTTTGCAAGGCGAACTTCCTTTCCTACCAGCGCATGCGCGAATGGCAGGACTTGTATGCGCAATTGCACGGGGCGCTGGAGGAGCTTGGCCGTTTCCAACTGAACGAGAGCGGCGCGGATTACGCCGCCATTCATCGTTCGATCCTTACCGGCCTGCTAGCGCACATCGCCCTCCGCAAGGAACGCAACGTCTATCAAGGCATTGGCAACCGGCAGCTTGCGATGTTTCCGGGTTCGGCGCTGTTCGACCGGAATGAAAAACCGGCCCGGTCAAAGCCGCAGCCCGGCCAGCCGCCGCCGAAACCGGTGCCGCAACCGCCGTGGATCGTCGCCGGCGAAATCGTCGAAACCTCGCAGCTTTTTGCGCGCATGACGGCGGGCATCGATCCGCTGTGGATTCCGCAACTGGCCCCGCATCTCTGCGTGGTCAAACACGAAAACCCGCAATGGATCGTCACCGCCGGCAATGTCCTCGTGGACGAGATCATCACGCTGTACGGGTTGGAGGTCTCCAAAAAGAAAGTTTCCTTCGGCAACCTCAACCCGGCCGAGGCCACGGAGATTTTTATCCGTTCAGCGTTGGTGGAGGAAAGTTTGCTGCCGTCGCAACTGAACACCAAGCCCGACGAAAACGATGACGATGACACGCGGGTTTATGTCGGCGCGCAGCGTCAACCCGCGCTGCCGCCGCAATATTCCTTTCTCGAACACAATCACAACGTCCGTCACAAAATCGAGACGTGGCAGACGCGCGTCCGCCGCCATGACCTGGGCAATCTGGACGAAAAGTTGTTCGAATTTTACGCGCAGAAAATCCACAACGTTTCGTCGGTCCACGAATTGAACCGGTTGATTCGTGATTGTGGCGGCAATGAATTCTTGCGCATCACGGAAGCGGACCTGACTGGCGGAACGGCGCTGGATTTTGACAGCGGGGCGTTTCCCGATGCGGTGCCCTTGGGCGGACAACCCGTGGCCGTGAGTTATGTGTACTCGCCGGGCGAGGAGCCGGACGGCGCAACAGTGAAACTCGGGTTCACTCTGGCGCAGACGGTATCACAGGCTTCCGTCGAATGGTCCGTGCCCGGCCTGCGCGAAGAACTGGTCAACGAGCTGTTGCGCGCGCTGCCCAAAAGCCTTCGTCGCGAACTCCAGCCCTTACCGCCGAAAGTTGCGGAAATTGTGGCCGGGTTGCAGCCGCAGGGTGAATCGTTGCAGGCCGATCTCGCGGCTTTCATCCGTAAACATTACGGGGTGGAGATTCCTTTGGCCGCCTGGCCGCTGGACGGAATACCCGCGCATTTGCGCCCACGCATCGAAGTGGTCGGCAACGACCGGAAAACCATCGGCACGGGCCGTGATCTGGGCGAGTTGCGGCAGACGCTGGAACAAATGAAGGTCAAACCCGCGCCCGATAACTCGGCATGGGTGCGGGTCGCCAAACAATGGGAGCGGACCAACGTCACGGCCTGGGATTTTGGTGATTTGCCGGAGCGCATTACTGTGAGTGAAAATGGACCGGTGCCGGTTTATGCCTGGCCGGGGCTGGCATTGGAAAAAGAAAGAATATCGGTGCGGCTCTTCCGCACGGAAGCTTTAGCCCGCGAGCAAAGCTTGGGCGGTATCCAAAAGCTCGTTGAACTTGCGCTCTCAAAAGATTTTACCTGGTTGCACCGCGATTTGCGGGAACTAAACCGCTTCGATGCGCTGATTGCGAATCTCGTTTCTCATGACGAATTGCAGCGGACGGCTTACGAGAACCTGAAACGTCACGTTCTGCCGGCGGAAGTATTCTGGCCGTTGAGTGAGACGGAATTTACGAAGGCCGTGCAGGCAACCCGGCTGGAACTGCCCGGGCTTGCGCAGAAGTTGATCGATCAGGCCGGCGTGATTTTGCGGGCGCGCAAGGAAATCCAGGCGCGTTGCGGAGCGGCACCTGTGTTGCCGGTTAGCCGTCCAAAAACTTTTTCTGACTTAAGCCAGTTGAGTGTGATTACCAAGGATGCCTTGAAGCCAACGAATCCATGGGCGGAGGAATTGGAGTCGTTGCTGCCGGGAAACTTCCTGTTGGAGATTTCCTTTGCGCAATTATCGCATATTCCGCGCTACCTGAAAGCGCTGGCCATGCGGATGGACCGGGCAAAATTGAACCCGGGGAAGGAAAAGGAACGCGCCGCGCTCGTCGCGCCGTATCTGGCGAAGTTGCAGGCGCTGCGGGAAAATCTCGGGCCGGCCGGGTTGAAAAAGCAGGCCGAAGAATTTCGCTGGATGGTCGAGGAATACAAGGTATCCGTGTTTGCGCAGGAAGTTGGGACGGCCTATCCGGTTTCGCCGAAGCGGCTGGATGAAAAACTGGCCGGGCTTTGACCGCGGCCCGGTAAGGAAAATTCAGTGTTCTGTTTTTGAAAAGAGCTGGTCCAACAATTCCAGTTGTGGAACATGCTTGGCGAGGGAAAGCAGACACACGGTCAAGGGCATGGAGAGCAGCAATCCTGCCGGACCCCACAGCCAGGTCCAGAACACGGCCGCCAGCAAAACCGCCAGCGGCGTGATGCCGGTGGAATTTCCATAAAGAAACGGTTCCAAAAAATTGGAGGTTAAAATCTCCACCACCCCGAACACGGCCAATACCAGCATCGGCGTCGTCCATGTGGAGCTCACCGCGAAGGCCACGGCGAAAGGCAACGAAGCCGCGATCCAAGGTCCCGCATAAGGAATGTAGCGGAGGAGGGATCCCATGATTCCCCACAATAGCGGGTTCGGGATGCCGATCCACCATAAACCCAGTCCGACGGTGATGCCAAACGAGAGGTTCACCATGAGCTGCATCAGGAGAAAGCGGCTCAAGCGATGGGCGGTATCGCTCAACACATGTTTGGTGACCCGGGCGTTTTTGGAGCCGGTGATTCGCAACACGCGGGCGCGCAAATCATCGCGCCCCAGCAACATGAAAAAGCAAAACACGGTCACCAAAAACAGTTCGGTGAGCACATTTAAAAAAGAACCCATCACATTCCGGATGATCTCCAAGGGGGAGGAATTGGGATTGCGGATCACCACCGGCACGGCCTTCGGTTCCGGCGGGGGTTCACTTTTTAACTGGGCGGAATTTGTGCCGGCCGGGACGTTGGTGGGAGTGAGGTCCTTGCGGAACTCCTGCAGGGAGTTTTCCAGCCGGCTGATATGGCCGCCATCCGCCATGCCGAGCTGGCGTAATTTGGTGTGGATGTTTTCCTGATACTGCGGCAATTCATTTCCAAATTTGCCGAACTGGATCACCAGGCACCAGGCCACCGCACCGATGGCGAACAGCCCCGTAAGCACCGCCACCAACGCCGAGGCAGTTCTCCCCAGGTGGATCTTCTCCAGCCGGTTCGACAACGGCGCCAGTAAAAAGGCCAGCAGGATGGCGATCGCGATGGGTAACAGAATCTGACGCGCAAAATACGCCGAGGCGACCACTAAAAAAACGCCCAGCAAACTGTTGCTTCTCGACCCTCGATACCGGTGAGGCGGCGCAACGACGTCATGGTCAGACGGGCGTTCCATTTGATTGTAACCGCTCGGTTTCATCCCCTCGGGTTCCGCCGCGACCGGCGCTATTTTCTATTAAAGCCGCCGGTCAAAAGAATGATGATACATATCAAAAGCACGAGCCCCAGCCCGCTGCCGCCATAGACCGGGCCGCCGAAATAAAAGCCGCCTCCTCCGAATAGCAACAGGAGTATCACAACAAGTAGTAATAGGTTCATACGTGAAAATCATTAAGCAGAAAGTGAACCAATAGGAATCCACAGCCATTATCCCTGATTGGGCGGCATTTCCGCCTTCAACTTTGCACGATGTCGTGCAATTCGCATTGTCGGGTTCGTCTTTGGGTTATAACTACGGTCGGAAAAAAAATGGAAGACGAATTCGTGAGTCTGGCTTTGTGTGTCGACTGGGTCGTCACTCGCGGCTTTCGTCATCGGACCGTCTTCCACTTTTCTAAATAGCTAGGAAGATGCCAAAGTTTCGCGCATCTGATTTCCATTTATTTGGCGCAATTTTGAATTTCATGCTTTTTAGCTGCCCTGCTCGCAAGGCGAAAAGTACAAACCGCAGTGCAAGCCGCAAGATGGGTACAAGGTGCCTGCTTTTGAAAGAGTGGTTGTCCGACATGGATTCGAACCATGACTAAAGCCTCCAAAGGGCTCTGTGCTACCATTACACCATCGGACAAACCGCCAAAAGCATAGCATTTCTCAAGGTCGGAGAAAGGCAAAAATTGGAAACAGCGGATTTTGGTTTGTGGCTGTGCTTTTAACGTCGGATTGGTAAATTGCGTGACTATTATGAGTCATTCCATCGAGTCCCTGCGGAGGCACGAAATTTCCGGGCGCGTCGCCATCGTCGCCGGCAACGGCGGGCTGCCGAAGCTTGTCGTCACGGCGAAATCCAGCACGGCGGAAATTTATTTGCACGGCGCGCACGTCACGCATTTCCAGAAAAAGAGCGAACCGCCGCTTATTTTCGTGAGCGCCAAAAGTTTCTTCGCACCCGGCAAGGCGATTCGCGGCGGCATCCCGATTTGCTATCCGTGGTTCGGCAACCGCGACGGCGGGCCGTCACACGGTTTCGCGCGCATCACGGAATGGGAGCTGGTGCAAACCTCGGCCACGCCCGAGGGCGCGGTGAAAATCCATCTGGCATTGCCGAAAATCTCCGGCAGCAGCGAATGGAACAACTTGCGGACGGAATTTACGGTGACCATCGCTGACACGCTGACCATGGAGCTCGAGACGACGAATGAATCCTGTGACAGCGCGGTCGAATTTGAGGAATGCCTGCATACGTATTTGCACGTCGGCAGCATCGGCATGGTGAGCATCACCGGATTGGAAAAAGCGCCGTTCGATGATTTTGCCCTTGGCGCGAACGGCGCCCGACGCGACGCGGAAAATTCCATTTTACGCATCAGCCAGGAGACCAACCGTGTGTATTTTGATTCAACGCAGACCGTGGAGGTTCGCGATGAAAGGCTGAAGCGCGTCATCCGCGTGGAAAAATTCAATTCAAAATCCACCGTTGTCTGGAATCCGTGGACGACACAAAAGATGCCGGAGGATTGGGCCGTGAATGATTGCGCGGACATGGTCTGCGTGGAGTCCGCCAATGTGAAACAAAACAAGATTTCGCTCCCGGCCGGAAAAGCCACGGCATTGAAGGTTGTTCTGACCAGCTCGCCGCTGAAATGATCTCGCTCCACGAGCATCAGCCGGCCGGTGGCGATCTGGTTTCGCAAGTCGAAGAAATTTTTTCGGCGGCTGGCATTTTGTCGCGCGCAAAAAACTTTGAATTTCGTCCGCAGCAACAGGAGATGGCCATGGCCGTGGCGCGCGCGCTGCAAAACCGCGAGCACCTTGCGGTCGAGGCGGGCACGGGCGTCGGCAAATCGCTCGCGTACCTGATCCCGGCCATCCTGTTTGCCGTGCGCGAAAAGAAAAAAGCCGTTGTCTCCACGCACACGATCAATCTGCAGGAGCAGCTCACGGAAAAAGATCTGCCGATGTTGACGGGCGTCCTGGGTTCGTTGCTGGAGCCGGTGAAGTTTTCCTACGCCATGCTCAAAGGCCGTGCGAATTATCTCTGCACGCGCCGGTTGCAAAAAGCGATGCAGCAAAGCGGAAATCTTTTCACGTCGAGCGAGGCCGAGGAATTGCAGCGCATCTACCAGTGGTCCAAGGAAACGAAGGACGGCAGCCTGTCTGATTTCGAGATCGAGCCGGACCCGAAGGTCTGGGCGCAGGTCTGTTCCGAGCGCGGCTTGTGTTCGCCGAAGACCTGCGGGCATCAATCCGATTTCGCGCGGGACCACGACCTCTGCTTTTTTCAACGCGTGCGCAACCGCATCCTGTCCGCGGACGTGGTGGTCTTGAACCACACGCTTTTTTTCACGCTGCTCGGCGGCGTGGACGAGGAGCCGGAGGGCGGAATCCTGTTCAAGAACGACTTCGTGGTTTTCGACGAGGCGCACACGATGGAAAGCGTCGCTTCGCGGCACATCGGCCTGAGCGTCTCGAGCGCGCAGGTGCGCTGGTCGCTGAACCGGTTGTGGAATCCGCGCACGGAAAAGGGGCTGCTCGCCACGTTGCGGCAGGGCAAGGCCGTGGGCCTGGTTTCCGAAATCCTGGCGGAGTCGGACAAGTTTTTTGAGAACGTCGAGGGTGCGTGCGAGGAGATCCAGGCGCAGTCCAAAAAAAATCTTGAAGAAGGGGGATCGCGCGGACGCGCGGGCACGCAAAGCAAACGTGAGTGGAAGGAATTGCGCATCCGGCGCGCGGAGATCGTGAAGGACAACGTGACGTTGCCCATTCAACGGCTGCGCGAAGCGGTCAGCGAACTCATCAAGACCAGCGACGACAAGGAGATCGGGCAGGAGTTGATCGAATGCAACCGGCGGCTGGGCGAATTGCGCGGCGAAGTCGTGGAATTTCTTTCGCAAGAATCCCAAGACCAGGTTTATTGGGTCGAACGCGGCGGCAAGGGGCAGCGCAATCTCTCGCTGAACGCTGCGCCGGTGGATGTCGCGGATTTTTTGAGGCATCGGGTATTTGAGAGGGACACGAGCGTCATCATGACGAGTGCGACACTTGCGACTTCGTCGCAGAAGGCAGAAGGCAGAAGTAAGAATGCAGAAGGGAAGAATTCTAACAACGTCGGTTTAAATTATTTTGTGAAGCGCGTCGGCTGCGAAGCGGCGACGCAGTTGCAGGTCGGCACGCCGTTTGATTACGAGCGGCAGATGAAGATTTTCACTGTCAAAAAAATGCCCGACCCGCGCGAGCACGGCTACTCCGATGCGCTCATCCATTGGGTCGAGCATTTTGTGACGCAGACGCACGGCAAGGCGTTTGTGTTGTTCACGAGCTACAAACTCATGCAGGAGGTCGCGGAGCGGATGCAACGGTTTTTCGACAAGCTCGGCCTCAATCTTTTCGTACAGGGCACCGGCACGCCACGCTCCACGATGCTGGAGAAGTTCAAGGACGACGTGGATTCGGTGCTCTTCGGCACGGACAGTTTCTGGCAGGGCGTGGATGTGCCGGGCGAGGCGCTTTCGAACGTCATCATCACGCGGCTGCCGTTCGCGGTGCCGGACCATCCG
>DATHOG010000005.1:0-4142 GCA_035485115.1 Candidatus Sulfotelmatobacter sp.
AAGATTCGCCGCTAAGCAGTCAGCTCGCTGCGGAAGCGATTAAGAAAATTGAGGTCAACAGCTCGGATAAAGCGGTTCAACCATAGTCGGTGGAATCGGCCCCTCCCGCCTCGGCGTCTTGGCGGTTAATTTTTTGCCGCCAGCTTCCGTCTTCATTTCCACTTTTCGCCTTTACCCTCTACCATCTTGCTCTGTAAAAAAAATCGCCCGATTGCAAACCGCATTGCCAGCCATCCCGAAATCGCACTTCGAATTCCTTCTCCCTCCCAAAGAGGGAGAAGGCCAGGATGAGGGGCCTTGGTTTCGCCAGACTCCAAACCCGATTATTTCCGAAGGTTCTACGCAGCAGATACGACCGTGAGGTTGAGGGCGGGGAATGGTTCAAATCGGGCATGGCCCCGGCTTTCGTCCCCGCCCCACCATTCCTTGAAAACGGCTCTGCCGGACATCCCCCAAACCCAAAAATCAGACATTGACACTTTACGCAAATCTGCTTTAATGTTCGACCCTTTGCGGGAGAAAAATTTATGTACGCCGTTTTAGAAACTGGAAGCAAACAGTATCGCGTCGCCGCCGGCGACAAGTTGCAAATCGAACGCCTCGACACCGAGGCGGGCAAGCCCTTCACGTTTGACCGCGTGCTGCTCATCAACAACGACGGCAAGCTCACCATCGGCTCGCCCACCGTTTCCGGCGCCAAAGTGACCGCCGACGTCGTCGAGCACATTCGCGGCGAGAAAAAGCTCACCTTCAAGATGAAGCGCCGCAAGGGCTATCACAAGACCATCGGCCATCGCCAGGAACTGACCGTCGTCAAGATCACCGGCATCAACGCCTGATTTCGCCCTCAACCATCAACTAATTACTTCTAACTTTTTATGGCACATAAAAAAGGTCAAGGTTCCGTAAAAAACGGCCGCGATAGCGTCAGCAAACGCCTCGGCGTTAAAGCCTTTGGCAGCGAAGTTGTCAGCGCGGGCAGCATCATCATCCGCCAGCGCGGCAGCAAATGGGTCGCCGGCCAGAACGTCGGCACCGGCAGCGACTGGACGCTCTTCGCGCTCAAGGACGGCACGGTGAAGTTTGACAAGGGTGGCCGCCGCGTGAACATCGTGGCCGCGACCGCCGCGAACTGAAATTCGCCCGATCAATTTCAAAGCGAGGTTCACGCCTCGCTTTTTTTATTTTTCAGGACCGCCCGGCCCGCTGAAAAAAATTGCAATACGTGTCGGGTCGCAGAAAATGAGCGCGGATCATTCATTTTATGGCATTGCGTTCTCCTTCACCCTTAACCCTCTCCCGCTGGGAGAGGGAACAGCTTTTGAATGAGCTCGTAAAATTTGTCAGTCATACTGCTGGATGCAGCCGTGGCGATGCCGAAACGCTGGGCGTATTTCTCCCCCTCCCAGCGGGAGCAGCGACAGCGGCTATGGCGGGTGAGATTTTCCCGAAAACTTCGCGCATTCAACCCCTGAACCACCCGTTGCATTCCAGCGACAAGACGCTGGGAGCGTTTCCCCCTCTCCGCGTCGGCGGAGTCTGCGGAGCCGATGGGGAGAGGGCCGGGGTGAGGTGCTCGTCCCACCATTATCGGGTTCATGGGATTGAGAATGCTGCCTCCAGCCAGGATGGCTACAGATTCTCTTAAAACGCTATATATAATGAAGCTCGCGCTGATCCGACGACAGTTTGCCGCCACCGGCGGCGCCGAACTGTATCTCCAGCGCCTTCTCGCTGCGCTCGCCGCGCGCGGACATCAATTACACCTCTTTGCCGAAGCATGGGGTGACGCTCCCGCCGGTGTGAAGTTGCACCCTGTCGAGATTTCCGCCACCCGCGCCACGCGCAATCTTCTTTTTGCCGAGGCCGTGAAACAAGAACTGGCGCGCGAGCGGTTCGACTGCATTTTCAGCCTCGAACGCACTTTGCAACAGGACGTTTATCGCGCTGGCGATGGTGTACATCGCGTCTGGCTCCAAAAACGGAAACAATTTTCACCATGGTGGAAAAATGTATTCGGTCCCGGTGCCTTCCACAACAATCTGCTCGCGCTCGAAGCGCAGACCTTCGACCCGCAAAACACGCGCCGCGTCATCGTGAATTCAGAGATGGTGCGGGATGAGATCCTGGAAAACTTCTCCTTCCCGGCGGAACGCATCCATCTGGTCCGCAATGGCGTGGACACCGCGCGTTTCCAAAACGGCGACCGCGTCGGCACGCGGAAACGGCTCGGGGTGGGGGAGAACGATTTTTTATTTTTATTCGTCGGCTCCGGTTGGGAACGCAAAGGGCTTAAATTTGCGCTCGCAGCCTTTGAATTGTTGAAGAAAAAATTTCCACAGCTCAAATTTGCCGTCATCGGCAAGGACCATGCGCCGGCTTCCGCGCCGGACGGTGTTTTTTTCCCGGGCCCCGCGCGTGACTTGGAAAATTATTACGCGGCCGCCGACCTGTTTTTGTTTCCACCGGTTTACGAACCTTCGGCCAATGTCGTCGTCGAGGCGCTCGCGGCGGGATTGCCGGTCGTCACTTCCACCAGCAATGGCGCGGGCGAAATCATCGCGGAAAACGTCACCGGCAACGTCGTCCGGGAATTTTGGAAGCCGGAAAATCTGGCGGCGGCGGCGGAGAAATGGATTGTGCAACCCCGCCGCGTGCAGGCCGATTTGTCATCGCTCTCGCTCGAGCGTAATGTCTCCGAAACGCTTGCGGTGCTGCAACTGGCCGCGCAGGAGAAGTTTCGATGAAGATTTCCTTCTGCCTCATCACCTTGAATGAAGCGGCCAACCTGCCGCGCGCGTTGAAAAGTTGCGCCGGCCTGGCGGATGAGATCATTGTACTCGATTCCGGCAGCAGCGATGCCACGGAAGAAATCGCACGCGAACACGGTGCGCGGTTTGAGACCCAGAAATGGCTCGGCTACGTCGGGCAAAAAAACAAAGTCATTTCATTGGCGCAGCATGAATGGATTTTTAGCCTCGATGCGGACGAGGAACTTTCGCCCGAGCTGCACGAGGAGCTTTCGGCGTTGAAAAAATCCACGGTATCGACCGCCGTAAGCGGCTTTTCCCTGCCGCGTTGTGTGTTGTTCCGCGGACGCTGGATCCGCCACGGCGACTGGTATCCCGACCGGCTGGTGCGGCTGTTCCGTCGTGACCGCGCGAAATTTACCGGCGGCCAGGTCCATGAACGGCTGGAAATTTCCGGTGAGATCCAAAAACTGCGCAGCGACCTGCATCACTACTCCTTCACCGGCACCGACCGCCGTGACCGCGATGACAAATACGCCCGGCTCTGGGCGGAGGACAAGCTCGCGGCGGGGAAATCCGCCTCGCCCTTCGCCCCCGCCGGCCACGCGGCTTTTCGCTGGTTGCGTTGTTATGTTTTGCGACGCGGATTTCTGGACGGCAAAGCGGGCTGGGACATCGCGCGGATTTGCGCCCGCGAAACCTATTTCAAATACCGGTTGATACGACAGATGAGGGCAAAAAAGAATTAGAAAGTAGTTTTGAGAGTTGCAGCCTCATCCGTGCCGAAGTTGCTATGATTTGCCATATTGTCTTCCCCCTCACCCCGGCCCTCTCCCTTGGGGAGAGGGAGAAACGCTCGCAGTGTCTTGGTAAATTGCAGATGGCCAGCGGCTAGGACGGCTTTGGTGGACGAGGAATATTCAACTGCTGTTCCTTCTCCCCAAGGGAGAAGGTTAGGATGAGGGGGAACGCGGCTATCTCCCAATGGCCACAACCGTTGCCCCGATTGCCCTAATCCCCCAACAACTTCTTCAAGTGCGCCCGCGCCGCTTCTTCGCGCGATAGTTTGATCTCCTTGCCCTCCCATTTGCGGCGGGCGAACTCAAAATATTCACAGAAATTTCCCGCTTCCTTGTCGAGGACCAGCTCGGCCCGGCGCTCGCGGCATTGCTCGGCCACGCGCGGGTCATAGCTCTGACAATTCATACAGCAGCGCAGGTCGGCGCGGCATTTCATGCAGACCTCGCCGCGGCCGGGGTTGCCGGGGAGCGTCCAGGGTTCGCCGCATTTGTGGCAGTGTCGAGTCATTTCAATTTACGATTCGAGATTTACAATTTACGATTTGCCGCGCAAAAGCAATCCATGAAAAACGAGCCATCCGTTTTGCGCCAG
>DATHOG010000006.1:0-29072 GCA_035485115.1 Candidatus Sulfotelmatobacter sp.
CTGTTACAACGACACCGGAAGTTTTAACGTAGGCTGGGCCCCGCCGGTCGGAATTACCCGACCGGAAGGACCGCCCGGCACCCAACGCCCGGCTTCAATTCCGTTAACACCGGCTTTCGCCGGCTATGTCAAAGAACCCCGAACTTCGAAACTCGAAATCCGCTCCCGTCCAAAATAACCAACCAGGTTCACCTTGTCAACAATTAGAATGACTGTGTGCACTGACGTCCTGCCATCACCAAAACCTGTCGCGAGCCTGTCGTGGTAGGGCGCGTCACTCCGTGCGCGCCGCCTTTGTGCCCCGTAGCAGCCGACGTGAGGAGGCTCTGACCAAAAAATCCTCCAGTCGTAAATCGTAAATGCGGCCCCGAAAAATGTCCCCAGCAACCTGCAACTAAATTAGCTTGCCAACCCTCCGCCTCCGGCTCAAATTTCCCACAGATTTTCATCCGTGGTACGCGCGGGAACAATTGCGTGGGGAATCAACAATCAGCTTAAAATTGGGACGGGTAATAGAAATGAAAGCTAATGGAAAAAGTATCAATAGTTGGGACTGATCCCCTCTTTGAACTAGATTTAAGTCGCCAAATCGCATTCTTACATTGTATTGATGCATTCAATAATGATGCCGTGTGCGAGATTGAGCGGTTTCTTCAGGATGCCAATTTATTTGCGCTAGCTCGGAAATATAACGCCAACCTCGCGAAGCGGAACGTTGACCTTGGTTTTAACCTCTTTGCCATTGTTTCGGATATTTTTGAAACCTTAATTTTTAACTCTTCATTAAGCTGCTTGCGAAGATAACTATCGCATTCAGAATAGTTTTTTATCATGCTCTTATCTCTAAGAATCGGAATAAGATCGAGGTCAGACGCCTGAAGGGCTTCGGATCGACCGATCGAGCCAACGGCAATGACGCATATGTCTTTGCTTTTGATATTATGCTTTTTAAGGCAACGTGTTACAATTTGCGATATTCGATTTTGCAAACTGTCGCAATGGGTCGAAGCGGCACTAAATACCCTATATGCATCAGTATTTACGGACCGCCTCAGAGTTCTGAGGGCCATCTTTTCCATATCATTATTTTTGCTGCTTTAAAAGCATCCGATCAAGAGCATCAAGATCTAAATCTTTGAAATTCTCTGTCCGTCTTTCACCTGATAAAACCGTGTACTGAAGAGGATTCTTATAGCGAACTATTTCTGATGTTGGAGCAATCCCATTTCTTAAAACAGCTTCAATGATTGTTTCTTCCGGTATAAGTAACGACTCTGACAGTGTCAATCCTCTGAACAAATGTTTTATGGCTTGGGACCAAGAGGATTCAAACTTAACCACGTCTGGTCGATTGATAAAGTGGTTGTAAATGTATGATTTCCCGCGCCAGAAGGCTTCTGCGTCAATTGAGCCTTGTCCACGGATATATGGCAAAAGCAAGTGCCCTGGCTTGAAAACTTTGATCCAAGTTTCTGGCCTTTTGATCTTCACCTTAAAAGAGCGAGAGCATCTCCAAATTCCTTCAAGTGAGTCTGGTGTGAGTGGTGAATGAATAATTCTCCACAAAATGGCGAAATTTCTGTCTTTTGGTAACGATAATTTATCAAACAACGACAAAAGACGATGGGTGCTAATTGACATTTTCTCCAATGGTTTTCTTACGCTCAACGATTCGGAGAGGCGAGAATCACCTTGAATCATCATTTGTCTCAATTGTCGACCATGGAGATGAGTTGCAACGGAAATCCCCGTTTCAGGTTTCAGGTTGAAGATTGAAGGTTTCAGCCGATCAGTTGTCTAAAGGCAGGAAGATCCTGTGGGCCGCCGATTCCAGGGTGGCGGGCAGGGGATTGTGTGCTAGGTTTTAATTGAATACATGACAGCCAAGGAGCAGATGATTTTATGAATGGCCAACCGAGTCCGAAAAGTAAACCAAACCCGGTTTGTGTGGACAATGATGCTTGGAAAGAGATTGTCCTCAAATATCAAAAGCCATCGACGTGGCGGGCTTTGTGGCAGATCGTCAATACGGTCGTCCCGTTCGCGGCCCTTTGGTATCTGATGTATATTTGTCTGCCGATTTCCTGGTGGCTGGTGGCGCCGCTGGCCGTTTTGGCGGGCGGCTTGCTGGTGCGCGTTTTCATCATTTTTCACGATTGCGGTCACGGCTCGTTTTTCAAATCGCGCGGGGCCAATGACACGGTCGGTTTCCTTTCGGGCATCCTGACGTTCACGCCGTATTATCACTGGCGGTGGGAGCATGCCATCCATCACAGCAACGCCGGCCATCTCGACAAGCGCGGCACGGGGGATGTGTGGACGATGACGGTGCAGGAATATCTGGATTCCTCGCGCTGGAAAAAATTCTCCTACCGGCTGGCGCGGAATCCGATTGTGCTGTTCGTGATCGCGCCGATCTTTTTGTTCGTGGTCCGGCAGCGGTTTCCCTCCGCGAAAGCGAGCCAGCGGGAACGACGTTCCGTTCACTTTATGAATCTCGCGATTCTCGGAATGGCGGTGGGGTTGAGCTGGATTTTTGGGCTCTGGACCTACTTGCTGATCCAGGTGATCATCCTGGCGGTCGCGGGCGGGGCGGGCGTGTGGCTGTTCTATGTGCAACACCAGTTTGAAGGGGTTTATTGGGAACGGGGCGAAGACTGGAGCTTTGTCGCGGCGGCGTTACAAGGCAGTTCGTTTTACAAGCTGCCCCGCATCCTGCAATGGTTCTCCGGCAACATCGGCTTTCATCACATCCATCACCTGAGCCCGCGCATCCCCAATTACAACCTGGAGAAATGTCATCAGGCGGACCCGCTGTTTCAACAGGTGAAACCGACGACGTTGTTATCCAGCTTCAAGTCCTTCACGTTCCGGTTGTGGGACGAACCGAACAAACGATTGGTCAGCTTCGGTCACTTGCGGCATTTGCGTCGGCAGCAAAAGCAAACACCATTAAAGTAGTGAAAAGGCGTCGATGACCGGTGGCCAAAAATCGAGGAGGAGAACGAGGACGACGACGAGTTGAAAAGGGAGCGCGCCCGCCCCGGGCGCAGTGGGTCGCGCCCTCGCGACCCACACTTGCGCGCCCGAATGTCGAACCGTTTGGTACGCTTCCCGCCGCTCGTTGTTCGGCGCGAGGGCGCGCCGAACGACAGCCGGGGCGGCTGTGCTCCCAAAATCTCAATTGGATCATCCGGTTTGGTCTATCGTTTTGAACCTCCGTTCCTCCAGGTGCATTGACCAGGGTAGTGTCTTAATTTTAAAAGCCGTCGTCGACTGCATCTTGGTCGGGCTGTCGCTTTATAGTTTGGGGAGCACGCGCGCCCCGCGCGTTCCGGCGGACGCCCCGTCCGCCGGTCGGAGCGCATCGCAAATCGAAAACGTCAATGTGTATTTGTACGCCGTAAAGGTTCGACGCGGGGCGCGTCGAACTGCGCCCGGGGGCGGGCGCGATCCCCGATTAAAAATTCCCCCTCCGCGCCTTGGCGTGAGACACCAAATTGTGACAGTCCCTCAGCGAAGCGGCGCTTGACCGGAACCGCAGGGAGTCTAAAATGAAGGGCTAATCTTTTAACAATCCGAAGCATGAAAATCTTTTTGACCGGCTGCGGCAGTTTCATCGGACGCGAAGTCATCCGCGTGTGCCAGGCCAAGGGCATTCAGGTGGTGGGCGTGGATCTGGTGGCGACGGGCCAGGAAGGTTGTTCGATGGCGGACATCCGCAAACCGGAGGTCGCGGACAAAATCCCTGAAAACGTCGATGCCATCATCCATCTCGCGGCGCTTTCGCGCGATCCGGATTGCCGGAACCGGGCTTACGAATGTTTCGATGCCAATGTAATGGGCACGCTGAACCTGATGGAAGCGGCGCAGAAGCGCGGGGCGAAACAATTCATCTTCGCCTCGTCCGAGTGGGTCTATGATTCGTTTCAGGAAGGCGTGGAGAAGCGCGAGGAGGATGTGGTGGATATCGCGAAGCTGACCTCGGAATACGCGCTTTCCAAGCTGGTGACGGAGGCGAACCTGCGCCAGAAATTTCAGCACGGTTTTTGTCCGGTGACGATTTTGCGTTTCGGCATCGTGTACGGTCCGCGCAAGAACAACTGGGCGGCGGTGGAATCGGTCTTGAACGCGGTGAAGACGCAGGATGAAGTTTCGGTCGGCTCGCTCAAGACGGGACGCCGGTTCATCCATGTGGCGGACATCGCGGCGGGTATCGTGGCGTCGGTCGGCTTGACGGGTTTTGAGATCATCAACCTGCAGGGCGACAAGATGGTGACGCTGGGCGACGTCATCGAGACCGGCAAAAAACTTTTGAACCGCAACCCGAAGGTGACGGAAAAGACGCCGGGGCAGGTGAGCATCCGGACCGTGAGCGATGAGAAGTCGAAGCGGCTGCTGAAGTGGCGTCCGGAGATTTCGCTGGAAGCCGGATTGAAATCAATTCTGGAATTCTGGCAGGCGCATCCTTAACATCCTCGCAAACATTTGTATATTTGAGTCATGAGTGGAGGAACCGTTCATCCCAAACAGGCCGCGCATCCCAAGGTTGCGTTTCCCAAAGTTGAGCTTTCGAGCCGCGGCAAAGCCATCCGCCGGACCATCCTGGACATCGTCCACAAGTCCGGGGCGTCGCACATCGGTTCTTCCATGTCCATGGTGGAGATACTGAGCGCGATTTATGAGAACATGGATCTGGACAAGATCCGTATTCAGGCGCCGGACCGCGACCGGCTGCTGGTCAGCAAAGGGCATTCGGCGGCGGCGGTGTACGCGGCGATGCATGAATTCGGCCTGATGGACCGGCCGTTGCTGGAGACGTATTACAAGAACGATTCACTTTTGAGCGGGCACGTCAGCCATTGGGTGCCGCTGATCGAACATTCCACGGGCGCGCTCGGCCACGGATTGCCGGTGGGCGTGGGCATCGCGATCGGCCTGAAAGCCAAAAAATTTCTGTCCTCGCGCGTGTTCGTGGTGCTGGGCGACGGCGAAACGCATGAAGGTTCCAACTGGGAGGCGATGATGTATGCCGGCCATCGCCAGTTGAACAACCTCTGCGTGCTGGTGGACAACAATGGGATCGGCGGCGTCGGCTTCACGGACGCGGTCTGTAACGTGCAAAACCTCGAGAACATGATCGCGAGTTTCGGGTTTGAAACTTTTTCGGTGGATGGCCATGACGAGGAGGGTTTGCGGAAGCTGTTGGAAAAAACCAAGGGCACCACGTCCCGCCCCGTGGGCATCGTCTGCCACACGATCAAGGGCAAGGGCGTGTCGTTCATGGAAAACGACGGGAACTGGCACTACCGCTCGCCGAACCAGGAAGCCCGCGAAAAAGCGCTCGTTGAACTCGCCTGAAAGATTGCCGCCATGCGTACTGTTTTTTTTGAATCGCTGAAGTCCCGGATGCGTACCGATGAAAACCTGTTCATCGTGGTCGCCGACATGGGGCTTGGTTTGATCGAGCCGTTTGAAAAGGAATTTCCCGACCGCATCATCAACGTGGGCATCGCCGAACAAAACATGGCGGGCATCTGCGCCGGACTGTACAACGCCGGCTACCGTCCGATCTGCTATACGATCTCGAATTTTCTCGTTGAACGCTGTTTCGAGCAGTTGCGCAACGACGTCTGCCTGCACGATTATCCGGTGACCTTCGTTGGCACCTCGACGGGTTTCGATAACGGCGGCCTCGGACCGACGCATCATATCGTGGACGACATCGGCTGCGTGAAGGCGTTGCCGGGACTGCGGATCTATTCGCCCTCGACGGTCACGGCGATGCGGATGGCCTACGACGACATCATGTCCACGGACCAGCCGGCGTACCTGCGCATCGGCAAGGGCGCTTACGACCTGAAGATCAACGCGACCACGCTGAACCATTTTGTCACGGACCATCCCGAATCGGACGTGCTGGTCATCACGCACGGAAATATTTTGGAGAACATCGTGAAAGGCCTGGACGGCGTGAAGCGCGCCTCGGTTTTTTGCATGACGCGTATCAAGCCGCTGCCGGTCGAGCAGGTGACCGCCTTGTTCCACCGGTTCAAGACCATCGTGGTGGTGGAAGATCATTTTGCCGGGTCCGGCCTGTACGATTCGCTGTGCCATTTCGCGATCGAAAATCAACTGGTCCAGTCCCGCTTGCTTTCCCTCGCGCCGCCGGATGCCTACTCGGACCGCGCGGGCGATAAAAATTATTTCTCGGAAAAATACGGCCTCGCTCCCGCGCAGATCAAAAAATATATTGAGTTTCTGCCGCCGTCCCCGCAGTAAGCTCAATCGCCTCATCGCATGGGCACCCAAACCATCTGGCTCACCGGTTCCAGCGGATTCATCGGCCGTTGCGTGGCGGCGGAATTGCGGGCGCACGGCCACACGGTGCTTTGCTTCAGCAACGCCGGCATCGGTGACCGCGCGACTGAATCTCAGGGCGACCGGCATCCGCTGAATTTTCTCGACGCGAAAAATATTCGTGAACAGGTGACGCGTTTCGGCGTGCCGGATGCGTTCATCCATCTCGCGTGGGGCGACATGGCCTCGCCGGAGACGGAGAAACATATCGACGAGAACGTGCGAGCGGGAACGACCTTGATTGACACGCTTTACGAGGCGGGGCTGAAAAAATTTGTGTTCATCGGCTCGATGACCGAATACGGCGGACGCGTCGGGGCGTTGCAGGAGGACATGCCGCCGGAAGGCCGCATGACCAATTACGCGCTCGGCAAAATCAAGGTGACGGAGCACGGCTACGCGCGCGCGGCGGCGTTGAACCGCGTCTTCTTGCACATCCGGCCGTTCTTTGTTTTCGGCGCGGGCCAGCGGAAGGGGTCGCTCATCAATGATCTATTCGAGGCGGCCCAGGCCGGACGCGAAGTATCGCTCGGGCCATGCGAACATTTCCGCGATTTCATCCACGTCTCCGACGTGGCGCAGGGCATCCGCCGGCTGTTGCCGGTGGAAAAATCCGCGACGGTCAACCTTGGTTCCGGCAGCGTGATTCAGGTGAAGGAGTACGTGAAGATTTTCTGGGCGCAACTCGGCGGCAATCCGGCCACGTTGAAATTTGGCGCGCGCCCCATGCGCGCGAACGAACCCGAACAACCGAAGAGCTACGCCGACCTCACGCGCTTGAAACAACTCACCGGCTGGACGCCCTCGCTCACGCTGGAACAGGGGATCGCGAAGACGGTGCAGGATTTGAAAAGTACTGCGTAAGGTGTAGAGTCGAGGCGGCGCCTCGACTTGGGAAACTTGGCGAATTGTAAATAGTCAGCAGCTCAGACGAATTTCGTATAACTGAGATGTCCAACTGCTGTTCCTTCTCCTCAAGGGAGAAGGTTAGGATGAGGGGAAAGGCGACGTACATTTAGCACCGTACGCGCTTGGATGATAGACGACCACTTTCCCCTCACCCCGGCCCTCTCCCTTGAGGAGAGGGAGAAACGCTCCCAGCGTCTCGTTACGAACCTGCGTCTTGATTGCAGAAATCGTCGGCTCCGGCGTTGACCCCAAACCTCACCCGTAAAAATTCTTCGGATGCCGCCGGCGGCCGCCGATCTTGTAGATCCACAATTCCCGCACCTGCACGACGACCTGGGCCATGTACCACGCGAGCGATCCGGTGATGTTCTTGCTGGCATCGACGATTTTCTTGGCGTAATCGGGGCTGCCGTTCTGGCGATAGCGCATCGCCTTGATGCCGCTGCGGACGGCGAAGATGCCGCGCAATTTGAAATCGCGGATGAAGCCGGGCTGTTTCTGGCGCATCTTTTCCACGATCTGCATCACGCGCCATTCATCGATGACGGTCGGCTCGATGGTGGCGGTCCAGTCGAGCGTGCCATTCGCGCCATGCCAGCGGAATTGCGAGAGGTATTCATTCACGCGCACGATTTTCTTCGAGTGCGTCGCCCATTCGGCGTGGAATTCGGTGTCCCACATCACGATGAGATTGCGCAGCTTGCATGCGGGTTTTTGATAGGCGGTCTTGAAGAGCGTGCCGCTGACGGCCTGGTTGGAGATCTCGGCCTTGGCGCGGAGATAATCGTCGAGTGCGATGACATCCGCCGTGCCGGGTTTTTCCGGGGCGGAATAACTGAGATGCTTGTCGTCATCGTCCACGCGTTCATCGAGGCTGTAGGCCATGCCGTAGCCGGGGCAATCCTCCAGCTCCTTGATCAGCTTTTCGTAAAACTGCGGTTTGATCATGTCATCCGCGCAACAGAGGTGGAGATATTCGGTCTGCTCGGAAAGTTCGTCCAGGGCGCGATTGAAATTGCCGATGGATAGCGTGTCGGCGCCGTTTTCCACCCATTCGATCTTCAGGCGTTTGTAGGCCATGACGATTTCCTTGGTGGTGTCGGTGGAGGAATTATTCTGCACGACCACGCGGTCCGGCTGCATCGTCTGATTGGCGATGGAGTCGAGGGTACGCAAGATCGTGGTTGCGCCGTTGCGGACGGGAATGGCCGCGATCAATTTTGATTTCATTAGGCCGCAGTAAATTATTTCAGTTACGGCCCAATCGCAAGCCGGATTGACGCGTGTTTGGTGACGATTTTAAGCGTTTTGTCCGAATTTTGGCATTGCCCGCCTTCACGGTAACAACTAATTTGGGCGGCTAATTTTCAATGGCCGCTGAACCGTCCAACTCAAACGCCGCGCCGGCACGTCCGACGCAGGCGGTGATTCTTGCCGGCGGACGCGGCGAACGGATGCGTCCGCTCACGGACATCCGGCCCAAGCCGATGATCGAGATCGCGGGTAAACCGTTTTTGGAGCATCAAGTCGAACTGTTGCGCGCACAGGGCTTCAAAAAATTTCTGTTCCTGCTCGGTTATCTGCCGGACGTGGTGAAGAACTATTTCGGTGACGGCAGCAAATGGGGCGTGCAGATCGAATATTCCGTCACGGCGGTGGAAGATCTGACCGGGCGGCGCGTGAAGCTGGCGGAGCAGAAATTGGACGACATCTTCATGCTCGTCTACTGCGACAATTACTGGCCGTTGCCGATGGAAAAGATGTGGCGGCGGTTTGTCGAGGCGAACGTGCCGATGCTGGTGACGGTCTATTCCAACAAGGACAATTACACCAAAAGCGTGCTGAAGGTGGACGAGGCCGGGTTCGTCTCGGTGTACGATAAAAAGAAAAAGACGCCGGATTTGCAGGGGACGGAAATCAGCTTCGCCATCATCCGCCGCGAATTGATCGGGCAATTGCCGGACGGAAACATATCGCTGGAGGAAACCCTGTTTCCGCCGCTCATCGCGAAGAGGCAGCTTGCGGCGTTTGTCACGCACCACCGTTATTACAGCGTCGGCGACACGTTCCGGCTGCCCATCACGGAGCAATTTTTAGCACGTCGCCCGGCGATTATCCTGGACCGTGACGGGGTGTTCAATGAAAAGGCGCCGCGCGCGCAATACGTCCGCAACTGGTCGGAGTGGAAATGGCTGCCGGGTGTGAAGGAAAGTCTGCGTGCATTGAACGCGGCCGGTTTCAAGGTCATCGTCGTCTCCAACCAGGCGGGCATTAACCGCGGCGCGATGACCGAAAAGGATTTGCACGACATCCACCTGCGGATGGTGGCGGAAGTCGAGCAGGCGGGCGGGCGGATCGATGCGATCTATTTTTGCCCGCACGACTGGGACGAGGGTTGCGAGTGCCGTAAACCGAAGCCGGGAATGCTCTTCCAGGCGCAGCATGATTTCAATCTGGACTTGAGCCGCACGGTGTTTATCGGCGATGATGAGCGCGACGCCCAGGCCGCTGAAGCCGCCGGTTGCATTCCGGCGCTCGTCTCCGAAAAACGGACGCTCACGGACATCGTCAATGAAGTGATCGCACAATCAAAATTGCCAAAAACCTGAAACGCACCGGCCCACGAACCGCCGGCCTGAAACCAAACGATTTATACTATGAAAAAAGTTCTGATAACCGGAATCACGGGCTTCGTCGGCTCGCATCTCGCTGAATACTGCCTGGACCGCAAGGTGGAGCTGTACGGCTTCAAGCGTTACCACCTCTCCAGCATGAAAAACGTGCTGCACATCGAGGACCGGATCAAGTGGGTGGATTGCGACATGCTCGACCCGAAAGGCGTGATGAAGGCCATCGGCAAGATCAAGCCCGACGTGATTTTCCACATGGCGGCCCAGAGCTTTGTGAGTCCTTCCTGGGATCATCCGACGGTTTACATGGACGGCAACTACAAGATGACGGTGAACCTTTTCGAAGCGTGCCTCGCCAACAACATCAATCCCAAGATCCACATGCCCGGTTCCGGCGAGGAATACGGCGACATCTCTCTGAAGGAACTGCCCATCACACCGCACACGGAACTGCGTCCGGTGAATCCGTATGCTGTTACCAAGATTGCGCAGGACCTGATCGCTTACGTCTATTTCCGCTCCTACGGCCTGCGGGTCATCCGCACTCGCGCGTTCAACCACGAAGGCCCGCGCCGCGATCGCGTGTTCGGCATTCCGTGGTATGCCTACCAGATCGCCAAGATCGAAGCCGGCCTGACCAAATCGAAGGTCATCAAGGTCGGCCACATCGATGACCGCCGCAATTTCACGCACGTCAAGGACATGGTCAACGCCTACTGGCTCGCCACCGAAAAATGCGAACCCGGCAAGTTATACCTCGTCGGCACCGAGGATGAGAGCTACGTTCACACCTTCCGCCAATGCCTCGAGAAGCTCATCGCCATGTCCACCGTCAAGGGCATCACGTGGAAGGTCGACAAGCAATTCGTCCGCCCCACGCAGGTGCCGTACCTGATCTGCGACCCCTCGGAATTCACTGCCAAGACGAAATGGAAGCCGAAAATCCCGTTCAATAACATCCTGACCGATACATTGGATTACTGGCGTACGCAGCTCGCCAAAGGCCTCGTCCGTTAAACTTGTTCACCCAATCGCGCCATGAAATTCATCGAGCAGAAGTTGCCGGGTGTGTTCATCATCCAGCCCGAGCCGTATGCGGATCATCGCGGGATGTTCCGCCGTCAGTTTTGCCAGCGCGAATTTGCGAAGAACGGCATCGACATCGACATCCGGCAGACCAACATCTCCGAGAACACCGCCCGCTACACGCTGCGCGGGTTTCATTACCAGAAGCCGCCACATCTTGAAGGCAAGCTCATCACCTGCATCGCGGGCGCGTTTTACGACATCGTGGTGGATCTGCGGCCGGAGTCGCCGACGTATCTGCAATGGATTTCGCTCGAGCTGAACACCGAGAACCGTTTCAGCGTGTATGTGGCCCCGGGTTGCGCCAATGCCTATCTGACCCTGATGGACAATACCTGGCTGCATTATTCCCACGCGGAATTTTACACGCCCGGCTCCGAGGGCGGCATCCGTTACAACGATCCGTTGTTCAATTTCACCTGGCCGCATCCGCATGCGGTCATTTCGGACAAGGACAAAGTCCATCCCGACTACGTCCCGGTCAAAAAAGCGTAAAATGTCTAACGCGCCCGCCAACAAGGCCCGCATCGTGGTCACCCGCACCCCGTTGCGCGTGAGTTTCGCGGGCGGCGGGACCGACCTGCCGAATTATTACGAGCGCGATTTCGGCGCGGTTTTCAGCACGGCGATCGACAAGTACATCTACGTCACGGTCAAGCGCCACAGCGAGCTGTTCACGCCCATCCGCCTGAATTATTCCGAGACGGAACAGGTCAATACCATCGCCGAGATCAAAAACAACATCGCGCGCGAATGCCTGCGCCTGTTGAAGATCGATCCGCCCATCTACATCAGCACCGTCGGCGACATGCCGGCCTCGACCGGCCTGGCCGGTTCCAGCGCGTTTGCGGTCGGCCTGTTGAACGCATTGCATGCCTATCGCGGCGAGCACGTTTCGCCCGGGCAGCTCGCCGAGGAAGCCTGCCACATCGAGATCAGTGTCTTGAAGGAGCCGATCGGCAAGCAGGACCAATACGCGGCGGCGTTCGGCGGATTGAATTATTTCCGGTTCAACGCGAGCGGTTCCGTCAGCGTCGAGCACGCACGCGTGAGCGCCGGCTTCATGGACGACCTGTTCGACCATGTGCTCATGTTCTGGACCGGCATGCAACGCGACGCCAGTTCCGTGCTGGCCGAGCAGAACAAAAACGTCACCATCAAACTCGATTATCTGAACAAGATCCGCGACCACGCCCATCAGATCCGGTCGCTGGCGGAATCAGGGGAATTTGATCCTGGCGCGTTTGGAAAAATCCTGCACGAATCCTGGGCGCTCAAACGCCAGCTTGCCAGTTCCATCTCGACCTCCGCCATTGACGCGCACTATGAGGCCGCGCTGAAGGCCGGCGCCGAAGGCGGGAAAATCTGCGGTGCGGGCGCGGGTGGCTTCCTGCTGTTCGTCGTCCGTCCGGAAAAGCAAAATGCCGTGCGCCAGGCGCTGTCAAAACTGCTCGAAGTCAACGTCCGCCACGAAGTGCGTGGCTCGCGCGTGCTGCTGCCCACCGAGCATTAAGCTTGGTGCTGTGGCGGTGCTACAGTTTTCGTTTGACCGCCCTAGTCATCGTCCCCAACCGCTTTCACCGCCCATTCGGGGTACGGCCGGTTGCCCATCGTGGCGCGCCAGAGAATCCGGTTTAGCACGTCTTCATTGCACTGGTCCGGTTTATCCAGCGGCAGCTTGTTTGAAACCACCATGTCTTTTTGAACCTGCGCGCCTTCGGTTTTCTTCGGCTTGTTCATTTCGTCGAGCGGTACGTTGTTCGTCACGGAATCAAACGCGGTGAGGTCCGGCGTGTTCGTGAAGCAATCAAACATCGGGGTGGCGGTCGCATCGAACTGGTTCATCGGCGGCAGGCCCAGCATCAGTTCCATCGTGCGCAGCAGGCTCGTGGTATTGAACTGCGTGCTGACCACCGCGCCGCGCTTCGTATAAGCACTCGCGACATAAGCCGTGGTGCGATAGCCGCTGACGTGGTCCCAGCCGTTTTGCGGATCGTCCTCGATGACAAAGATACAGGTGTCCTTCCAAAACGTTGAATGGCTCACCGCCTCGACGATTTCACCCAGCGCCCGGTCGTTGTCCGCGACCTGTGCCTGCGGCGTCGGTGAATTGGGTTTGGTTCCACTGGTATGGTCGTTCGGCAGCCACATCACCGTCAGGTCCGGCAATTTGTCATCCGCCTCAAATTGTTTCAGCTTGTCGGAAAATACCTTTGCGCGCCAGGCATCGGGGATGTCGAGGCTCCAGCCGACCGTGTTCGTCACGAGCAGCGGCGCCATTTCGGCGATGTCCGGCTCGCTGCTGACCTGGACATCATCCGTGTGGTTGATGAAAGCGTTGTAATAATCCAGAAACCGCGGCTTCCGCTTGTGTTGTGACTTGTCTTTCCAGCCGGAAATGGACGAGGTGTATTCACCGAAATCCACAACCGTCCTGCCATGCGCGAGCGCATCGTTCCAGATGAAACCCGCGGGCGAATAGGCCAGCGCATCCTTGCCCCCCTCGCCATCGCCGCCGGCCGGATAACTGCGCGGCCAGCCGGCAAATTCACGTTCGAGGTAGTCCGTCGCCAGTCCCGAGTCCGTCCAGTTGTGCCCGTCCGCGCTCAAGACGCTGCAGCAATACGTGTTATCGAGCAGGCAGAAGTCATGCACGAGCTTGTGTATATTCGGTGTCACGTTCTCGCCGAAGATGCAAAGGTCCGCGTTGCCGTTGCCTTCCTTCACATCGCCCAAAACCTGGTCATAAGTGCGGTTCTCCTTGATGATATAGATGACGTGTTTGAACACGCTCGGCTCGCCCGCGCGTTCCGGCACGGGCGCGGGCGCGCGGTCGGGACGCGGCGGCAATTTCGCCTGCGCGAGCAGCGGATACCGCAGATTTGCGAGCGCGATCTGCGTAAATTTTGTCAGCTCATCTTTCGATGGCACGGGAATCAGCGACAGCGAACCATTGTATTGCTTCGTGTTGAAACCTGCACTGGTGCCAAATCCCTTGCGCGGCATTTCCGCTTTATCGGTGAGGTCCTTCAGGTTGGCGACACAGAGCATCTTTGTCCGTGCGTCATACTGGATCGCCGCCGGAAACCAGCCGGCCGGAATCAGGCCCAGCAAGGTCGTCTCACGCGGCTTGAACTGGAAGACCGCGATGGCGTTTTGTGAAGCGTTGGCGCAATACAAGGTTTTCCCCGATGCATCGAACGCCAGCGCATCCGGCTGCGCGCCGAACAAGTCCGCCGGATTTTGCCGCGTGGTGACCGTCTCGATCACCTCGTCGCTCTTCGTGTCAATGATGCTCAGCATGTCGCTGCCTGCGCTCGCGGCCACGAGATATCTTCCGTTCGGCGACAATGCCAGCGCGCACGCATGCGGCCCGATGACGATTTCATGCGGCAACGAGGAGATTTGTGCCGATGCCAGATCGATCACCGAAATCGAGCCTTCGCTGGCGATGCCGCGCGCATCCACGCGCACCAACGCTCCATGGCCCGCCGGTCCGGTCTCGCTGCCGGCATTGGGACGGCGGCCGCCCCAGTTGCTGACATAGAGTTTGTTTTTGCAAAGCACCACATCGAAAGGTGCAACGCCCACATCCCACGTCCGCAAAATGTTCCCCGTCGCCGTGTCCATTTCAAACACCCGGTCGGACATGTTGCCGCAGACGTACAGCTTTTGGCCGTCGGCTGAAAGGGCGAGCCCGGCCGGGATCTCATTGGTGCGCCCATGCGCATTCGCGGTGGGTAGGTTAAAGGCAATCAGCGGCGAGACTTTTTCATCCGGTCCCACGGAAAAAACCTTCACGTCGCCGTTGACGTTGGAAAGATAGATTTTTTTGCCATGCGGCGAGAACACAATGCCGGTGAAACTCAACTGCGACTTTTTTTGCGTGCTCTGATTTTCGTCCGAGGCTTCCGCGTGGTCCTGGGCCACGTTATCGGGCGGCATCGGCACGTGTTGCAAAACCTGCCCGCCGGCCGCATCCAGCACCAAGATTTCGTTCGTCAATCCGCTGGTGACGAGGGTTTTTCCGTCCGGACTCAATGCGAGCGCGCCCGGCCGCATCCCCGGCAGTTGAACCTGCGTGCCGGCCGGCGTGACCAGTTGGTTGACCGGCGTGACCAGTCCGTTGGCGGTACGACCGACGGCAGCGGTCGTCGCGTCGAAATCTTGCGCGCGAACCAAAACGGACGCCAGCAATACGACGATACCGCAGAGAAAAAAACCTTGTTTCATGGCAAGGAAAGCTATCGTTTTCATTTTTCCATTCAATCGCAAAATGATTGCCACCGGGTGACATCCTCATGACAATCCGGTGATGCTTTCCCGTATCCTGAACATTTTCCGCGTCGCGCCGCCCGCGCCCGTCGTGATTTCAGATGCGACGGAGATCGCCACGCAGTTCAAACGCTGGCAGTTGCGTGTGCTGTTCTTTTCCACCCTTGGCTACGCGGCCTTCTACTTCGTCCGCGCGAACCTTCCCGTCGCCATGCCGCTTCTGAAGCAGGACCTCGGTCTGACGAACGAAAAAATGGGGATCTATCTCACGCTCTTTGGCGTGATTTACGGCGTCTCGAAATTTTTCAACGGTTTTCTCGCCGACCGCGCCAATGCCCGGGCGTTCATGGCTGTGGCGCTTTGCTTTTCCGCGCTGCTTAACGTTTTTTTTGGTGCCAGTTCCGCCGTGGTCGCCCTCGGCATCTTCTGGATGCTCAACGGCTGGTTTCAGGGCATGGGCTTCCCTCCCTGTGCGCGGCTGATGGCGAACTGGTTTCCGCCCAAGGAATTCGTCACCAAATTTCCCATTTGGAACATTTCGCATAACGTCGGCAGCATCGGCATCCTGTTGCTCTGCGGCTTTCTCGTCAGCGGGGAGTGTTTTGCGGCAAACTGGCGGCTCTGCTTTTTCGTGCCGGCGGTGCTCGCGGTGGCCGTCGCCATCCTGCTCTGGTTCATGCTGCCGGATACGCCGCCGTCCGTCGGCCTGCCGGAAGTCGCCGGCACCCACGTTGCTCTGCCGGGGAAAAATTCGCACGAAAATTTCGGCGCTTTCCTGTGGCAGCAGGTGTTTTCCAATCCCTACATCTGGCTGCTCGCCTTCGGGAATTTTTTTGTCTATGCCATCCGCTACGGCGTTTTTAACTGGGGACCGACGATGCTGCTGGACGTGCGGCACACCAAGATCGTGCATGCCGCGTGGATGGTCGCCGGTTTCGAGGCGTTCGGCGCGGCGGGCGCGCTGCTCGGCGGCTGGCTCACCGATAAATTATTCGGCGGACGCGCCGCGCGCGCCTGCGTGATCTACATGGCGCTCGCGGGTGTCTGCCTCGTCACGCTCTGGAAAATCCACACGGAGTCCGAACTGGTGCTGACCGGCTTGCTATGCGCTACCGGCTTTTTCATCTACGGCCCGCAATGCCTGCTCGCCATCGCCTGCGTGAACCTCGCCACCAAGCGCGCCGCCGCCACGGTCGTCGGCCTCACCAGCATTTTCGGTTACGCCAGCACGACACTCTCCGGCTGGGGCATGGGCCGGCTCGTGGACCACTTTGGCTGGGACGCGGGATTTGAAATGCTGACCGCTTGTGCGGTCATCGGGACAATTTTATTCGCCTTAACCTGGCCGGCCAAGGCGCATGGGTATCGTGAAGTGTCTTGATTGGTGGAACTGGATCGGAGTGCGCCCGTCCTCGGGCGCTGCGATAGGACAACGACCGAAGACTCTAAATGTTTTAGGGCAATCGCGAATTGAACGTTGCAGTGGCCGAGGACGGCCACGCTCCGGTCCATGCCGGGACCAATGTTAAACCGCCGACGCCATGGCTTTGCGCCGGGCAAATCGCTTGACCACCAATACGAGCGCCCCGACGATGGAAGCGAGCAAAATCCCGCCGACAACTCCAATCGTGATATTCAACGGCTTGTTGGGCCTGCTCGGAACCTTTGCCGGTTCAGCTTTTTCAACAATTGGCACCATAAAGTTGCCGGGTGTTGTGTAGGCTGCTACTTCATCCGATTGAATTTTTTTGAAAGCCTCACTTTTTTCGGTATCACTCAATGGCGAACGAATAATCCCATCCAATTTTGCCTGGAATTTCTGTGAAACTTGTTGATCCACTTCCTTACGGTAATTCGCGTATGAGTCTGAAATAGCATTAGCGATTGCAGCCGCTTCGTTTTTATCCTCACTAAAAACCAGAATGGACGCGACCAATGAATTCCTTACGGACTTAACTGACAACCGCTTTCGTAAAAGCGTCAACGACTGAGCTGTAGTAAATTCTTCTCCGTTACCATATTTCTCTCCCCAAGTTTTATTTAAATTCAACTTTTGAACCACCGGGCCAAGAACGGTATCCGAGGCGATAATTTCACATTGCGATTTCATTAAATCAGGATCACCGGACGGAGGCTGATGCGTATTGTTTTTGGTCATCATCATTTTTACCAACACACTACTTTGACTCGCATACATTTGCGGCAGGAGGAAGGTCACCGCCGTGGTGATAACGACCACGATCAAAAACACCACCACAAAGACCCGCACAAAGGTTTTTTCTGGTGAATAATTTTGAAATGCAGATAAGTCTGCCAGTTTGTCATTCATGGTCTTCCTTTCTTTCAACGCCGCCAGCCGTTCCCTGATGGAACTGCCCGCCAGATCCGGCAGCGCGCGCAGCCAGAGTTTCAGCAGGCCGAAATTTCCCGCGTCCGTCCACGCATCACGGCACTGGTCGCGAAAAAGCTGCGCCATCGCCGCGCCGTAACATTCCCGGTGGGCTTTGGGAAACGCGTGCAGCAGTTGCGCGTATATCTTTTCCGAGACGGGAAATTCCGTTTTCACCAGGCACCTCCGGCCATCGCCATTTTGCCAATCAACTTCTTGCCCCGCGCCAGCGCGACGATTTCCTCGTAACGCCGCGCCTCCGCGCGCACCACCTGTTCGCCCACGGCGGTGAGACGGTAGTAACGTCGGCGCTCGTCATCCAGTTTTGGGTCGGGCCGCTCGTCGGATTCCTCGATCAACTTTGCTTCCAGCAGCCGCTTCACGGTGCCGTACAAGGTCCCCGCGCCCATCTTGATGCGGCCGTCCGTGCTCGTCGTCACTTCCTGCATGATGGCGTAGCCGTGCCGTTCGCCGCCCGCCAGCGCGAGGAGCACATGAAAAACCGCCGGTGTCAGCGGCAGCATCGTTTCCGGTTGGTTTTTGTCGTTTGCCATTTCAGTGGATATATCTGTTGCAGATATAATTGGGCGAAACGCTTCCGTTGTCAAATAATTCTGGAAATTTTATTCCACGCCGGGCGGCAAGGGTGGAGGCTCCTCACCTGTCTGGAGAACAATCGCCCGCTGGTTGCGTCTTTTTGAATAAGCAAAAAGTGCGGCGGCAATGGCAAAAATTCCACCAATAAAAATTCCTGTCATCACGCCCCAAAACATGTTCAAGGTAACATTTGGTCGGACGGGCTTATTTTCTTCGTAAGCATTGTCAATCACGCTGGCCGATAAATTTGGCGAGTTGGTGGCGACATAATTGACATAACTGTTAACCACGGCGTTCGCCAGGGCGGCCGCATCTTTTGGATTCTCATCGTAAATGCGGATCCGAATTATTGTGGTATCGCGAATGGGCACAACCAGCATCCGGTCATTGAGTATCTTTAAGCTCTCCCAAGTTTTGAGTGTTTCATCGTTGTCATATTTTTTGCCCCAAACATCATTTAGATCCAGATTGTTTATAACCAATCGCAACAAGGTTTCAGACTTGATGAATTCGGCCTCATTCCTGACGAAGTCATATCCAAGATAGGCAGGTTTCTTTTTGTCGCTATCGGAATACAGGTGAACCTCGATCTGTGCGTCACCAACATAGCTTCTCGGCTCAATTGCGGTCCTGATGGCGGCCCAGCCAAATACGAGCGAGAAAACCACCATGAACACTGAAAAGAAAATGCCGATCGGGAAGGGCGTCGGTTTCTTTTCGGGATTGAACACTTTTAATCCTTATTCCACGCCGGGGTCAAGCCGCTTGTCGAGCAGGAGATATTTGCGGACGTAATCGTGCACGGCGTTTTCCAGCGACGTGACCGGCGCGGCATAACCCGCACCGCGCAACCGCAACAGATTCGCCTGGGTGAAGTATTGATACTTGTCGCGGATCGTTTCCGGCATGGGAATGAACTTGATGACCGGCTTCTTTTTTAGCGCGCTAAAAACAGCGTTCGACAAATCAATCCAGGTGCGCGCCTGCCCGCTGCCGATGTTGAACAGGCCGTTCGCCCGCGGCGTTGCGGCGAGGTGCAGGGTCATCGCCACACAATCCTTGACGTAAAGAAAATCGCGCTTCTGCTCGCCGTCCTTGTATTCGGGCTTGTAACTTTTGAACAGCTGGATGACCGCCTTGTCGCGCACCTGCGCGAAGCTTTTATGGACGAGCGAACGCATGTCGCCCTTGTGGTCCTCGTTCGGGCCAAATACGTTGAAGTACTTTAACCCACAGATCTTGTTCAGGAACCCGGCGCGCTTGGCGTGCAGGTCGAACAGGTGCTTGGAATATCCATACATATTCAATGGCCGCAGCGAATCGAGTTTGGATTCGTCATCCTCCATGCCCTGCGAACCGTCGCCGTACGTCGCGGCCGAGGACGCATAAACAAAGCGCACCTTGTTCGCCAGCGACCAAAGCGCGAGGTCCTTGGTGAACTCGTAATTGTTTTTGGCCAGATAGGTCGCGTTCTTTTCCGTGGTGGCCGAGCACGCGCCCATGTGCAAAATCAGATCGAATTTCCCCAACGCGCCGCTTTGCAACCGCGGCAGCAGATCGGCGGCCTCGACGTAATCGGCATAGCGCAACGGCACAAGGTTGCGCCACTTTTCATCCGCGCCAAGGATGTCGCACACGATCACGTTGTCGCAGCCGCGGCGGTTGAGCGCCCAGACCAGCGCACTGCCGATGAAGCCCGCGCCGCCGGTCACCAGCACGCGCGCATCGGAGAAATCATTCGGTTTCATTTGAAATTAAAACTGCAAACGGATTTGGTTCGCCCAAGTCTGTTTGATTTTTTGCGAGTCGTTCAAGGACAAAACACCCAACTTTTTGCGCAATAAAATTTGCTCAAGGCAGTCCAACCGTGAAAGCCGGACGGTTGAAGCCGCACGCAAGCCGGCCGCTTTCCAGTCGGACAACGCGACATCTGATGCCGAACGCGGTGGTGCCGAAGTCACGGCGGCTACGACCGTATCATTACCATCGAGCCAGAGAACCAGAGCAGGCCGGATTTTGGATGCCTGCCCGTTGGTGAAAAGAATTTCCGCCAGCCAGATTTCACCGGGCCGCAAGGTCATCGTAAAGCCCTTCGTCTTCAGGAGCGTAGCCGTTCAGAAATGCGCCATGGTCGCGCACTTGTTGCGCGCGGCGGCGCTCGTCAATCCAGTCGGCAAGCTGCGCGAAATCTTTGGCAGGCAACTGCTCGACCGCATGTTCGATTTCTTCAACCTTGCTCATGACTGAAAATTATCACCGGTTCATCAAACTACCAACCTAAAATCATTTTGTCACCACGGCCCAGGCGAGGCCATCCGCGCCTTTGCCGGCGGTAATCGGTTTTTCGACAGTGAATTTTTTCAAGTCGATCACTGCCACCTGCGCGCTTGCGCTGCAGGAAACATAGGCAAATGCGCCGTCGGGAGAAATCAAAACTTCCTGTGGCGTTTTGGGGGCGTCAAAGATGCGGGCGATTTTCATCGTCTGCAGATCCACCATGCCGACCTTGCTGATGCCGCTCATGGCAACAACCAGCCAGCGTCCATCCGGCGTGACCGCCGCGCCGTAGCCGACACCCGGCAATTCGATCCAGCTGGTGACTTCATTGGTTGACGTATCAATCACCGCCATCTGCGGTTTGGTCTGGTCGGCGGTGAAAACCCATTTGTCATCCGGGGAAATACAGATGCGCTGGGTGGTTTTGCAGATGGGGATGATCTTGCTGACCGCCTTCTTTTCCATGTCCAGCACGGACACGGTGCCCGGCCCGACGTTCGCAGTGTAACCGGTCTTGCCGTCACTGCTGATACAGAGCATATGCGACTCGGATTGCCCGGTGGGAATGGAGCCGATGACCTCGAACGTTTTCGGATCAATGACAGAAATGGAATTCTCCAGTTCGGTCGTGACGTATAGCAGCTTGTCGCGCGGCCCGATCATGGCGCAATGCGGACGTACGCCCCTGACGAAATCCACCGTGCCGATCACGGCCTGCTTTTTCAAGTCGATGATACGGATGAGGCTGCCATCCGTGCCCGCGTGACCAACCCCCGAATTGCCATAAATCGGCACGAACGCCAGTTTGCCATCCGCCGAAGCAATGACTTCATGCCCCGTCACACCGTCCTCCGCCACGGCAGCGAGTTGCACGCCGGTGGCGGGATTGATGATGGAAAGCGTGCGGTCGCCTTTGTTCGCGACGAGCAACAGACCGCTGGAATTTTCAGAATGCGCCATAATCGCACAACTTGCGAACAGGGCGACGGATAGAAAAAACCTGTTCGCTTGCATAAATTACCAGCCCAGGACGTGTGCGAATATCAACGGCGCAACAATGGTGGCGTCGGATTCGATGATGAATTTAGGCGTCTTCACGCCCAGTTTTCCCCAGGTGATCTTTTCATTCGGTACCGCGCCGGAATAGCTGCCGTAGCTCGTGGTCGAGTCGCTGATCTGGCAGAAGTAGCCCCAGAGCGGAACATTCGTGCGCAGCAAATCCTGATGCAACATCGGCACGACGCAGATCGGAAAGTCGCCGGAAATGCCGCCGCCGATCTGGAACATGCCGATGGTGCTCTTCTTCGTGGCGTTCTTCGTATAGAACTCCGCAAGCCACGTCATATATTCGATGCCGGTGCGGACGGTGTGAACGTTCTTCACGTCACCGCGGATGACGGCGGCAGCGTACATGTTGCCGAGCGTGGCGTCCTCCCAGCCGGGTACGACGATGGGCAGGTTCTTTTCCGCCGCCGCGAGCATCCACGAATCTTTCGGGTCGATCTGGTAATATTTTTTATATTTGCCGCTCAGCAGCACCTTGTAGAAAAATTCATGCGGGAAATAGCGTTCGCCCTTTTTATCGGCGTCGGTCCAGACTTCGAGCATGGCTTTTTCCATGCGGCGCATGGCTTCGCCCTCGGGGATGCAGGTGTCGGTGACACGGTTCATGTGGCGGTTGAGCAAGGCTTGTTCATCCTCCGCCGTCAGCGAACGGTAGCCGGGCACGCGCTCGTAATAGTCGTGCGCGACGAGGTTGAAAACGTCCTCCTCCAGGTTCGCCCCCGTGCAGGTGATGAGCTGCACCTTGTCCCGGCGGATCATTTCGGCGAGCGAAAGGCCGAGTTCCGCCGTGCTCATCGCGCCGCCGAGGGTGATCATCATCTTGCCGCCGTTATCGAGGTGCGCCACGTAGCCTTTCGCGGCGTCCACGAGTGACGCGGCGTTGAAATGGCGATAGTGATGCTGGATGAATCGGGAAACCGGTCCGCCGGTCAGTTTCGGGGTCTGCTTTTTCTTGGGCATAAATTTGAAAATTACCTTCAAAATTTACGCGAGTACGCGGGAAAACCAATCCCAAACTGAAAAACCGCCGAAGAAAATTACCGCACCGTCAACAGATCCGGCGCGGCGAGCGAGAGATTGCCGGAACGGTTGCCATCGAACCTGGGTGCGATGATCACGTTGTGGGTGCAGCTCACGTTGTTCACGCGGAACGCCGCACCGCCGCAATCCACGGCGATGAGATTGGTGAAGGAATTTTGCGAACACTCGGTCGTCGGCGCCGGCAGCGCGATGCCGTTCACATAATTTTCCGTTTGCGCCATGAAAATGCCGTGGTTTTTGCTGTCATGGATCGAAATGCCGTAGAATTCATTCTCGTGGCTCGACCGCATGAAGATACCGAGGTCGTTGGCATTGAGCGTGGCGTTGCTGATGACGTTGTGGTTGAACGCGAGGTCGAGGGAGATGCCGGCACCGGGATTATCGTGCAGATAAAGGCCGCTGAACGTGCTGTCCTCCGTCAAATAACAGGCGAGGCCATCGAACTCGTTGTCAAAGGACTCAAAATTTTGCACCGTCAACCGGCGCACGCACAAAGTCGTTACCAGACCGCCGGACCGGTTATGTGCGCTGACGACATTTCTCACCGTTGAATCCGTGACGGCCTGGACCGTGATCCCGTTGTTGCGGATTTCCGAGCCTTCGCCGGACAGTTTCCACAGTTCGCGCGACTGGTTCGCGCGATTGCCGTCGATCACCAGGTCGCAAACACACAGATGCTTCAAACTGTTTGTCGGTGAATTAACGGATTCGCCCATGATGATGACGGGACAATTGGCGTTGTCCGCCAGTCGCAAGACTGTCTTTGCACCGGAACCACGCAAAGTTTGATTGTTGCGGCGCAAAACCAACGGCTGGCGGACCAAAAAAATTCCCGGCGGCAAAAACACCTCGCCGCCAGATGCAGGCAAGGAATTGAGGGTTTTTTGTATTTCACCGCCGGTCACGCCGGATGGCAGGACAATCTCGACAGGTCCCGCGGTTGATTGACCGACCGGTCGGGTCATGCCCGGCGTGGGTAAATTTACTATGAAGAAGCACGCGACGGTAAGAACCGCCGCTACCAACTTTCCAATCTGATTGGAGTTCCTTGTCATGGCTTTGACTCACTATATCAATCAGTGCTTCTGTCTCTAATGTCGTCCATTACAAAAATATTTCCACATAAATTTTCACTTTTTTTGGAAAATTTTCGCCCGGAAATTTCATTCTGCATTTTGCAATAAAAAGTTTATGCTGCGCCCGTCAACTATATGCCGAAGCAAAAAATTGATGCCAAATCCGCCTTCGCCGTACTTCAGCGCGGCACGCCTGCGGGATCCGGCTACCGTTTTCCCGCCGAATGGGAAAAGCACGAGGCCACATGGCTCGGCTGGCCGCACAACGCAAGCGACTGGCCGGGAAAATTCGAGGTCATCCCCTGGGTCTATGGCGAAATGGCGCGAAAGATCTCCGCCGGTGAAAAAATCAATCTCATCGTCCGGCACAAAAAGGATGAAAACCATGCGCGCCAGGTCTTCAAAAAAACCGGCGTGGATCTGCATAAGATCCGGTTTGTCACTCACCCCACCAATCGCGGCTGGACGCGTGACACCGGCCCGATTTTTGTCAAACGCAAGGATGAAACCGCCATCGTCCATTTCCATTTCAATGGCTGGGCAAAATACGACAACTGGCGCAAGGATACCAAGGTGCCGGAGACAGCGGCAAAACTTCTCGGAAAAAAACTGTTCCACGCGCAGGTTGAAATCCGAAATCCGAAATCCGAAATCCGAAATTTCGTGATTGAAGGCGGCGGTATCGAGTTGAACGGGCGCGGCACCTTGATCTCCACGGAGGAATGCTATCTGCATCCGAAAATCCAGGTGCGCAACCCCGGCTTGGGCAAAAAGGAGATTGAAACCGCGCTGAAAAATTACCTGGGCGTCACAAACTGTCTGTGGCTCGCCAAAGGCCCGAAGGGCGACGACACGCACGGACACATCGACGACATCTGCCGCTTTGTAAACCCCAAGACGCTGGTATTGGTGAAGGAAAAGAATCCGCGCGATGAAAACTACCGTCCGCTCGCGGAAAATTGGGAGCGCATCGCCGATCTGCGTCTGGAGGACGGCTCAAAACCCGAAGTGGTCGAACTACCGATGCCCTCGCCGCTTTATTTCGAAGGCGTGCGATTGCCGGCAAGTTACGCGAACTTTTACATCTGTAACGCCTGCGTCATCGTGCCGACGTTCAATGATCCGAACGACCGCGTCGCCCTCGGCATCCTGGGCGAACTATTTCGTGACCGGCCGGTTGTGGGCATCCACGCAGTGGACCTGGTTTGGGGCTTCGGCTCTCTGCATTGCCTCACCCAACAACAGCCGGCGTGAAGGGCTTTCGGAGTTTGTATCGTTTTAAGAAAATCTGTAGCCATCCTGGCTGGGTCGGGCGTTCTCCCTCACCCCAGCCCTCTCCCGCTGGGAGAGGGAGAAAACATGTCCCGCGTTTCGTCATGACCACGGCTGAATTCGGCAGAATGACTATTAAATTTAAAAACAGATCCAACTGCTGTTCCCTCTACCAGCGGGAGAGGGTCAGGGTGAGGGAGAGCGCGACGCCATGGAATAAAATCTTGAACCGCCGTAGTTAAAGCCCCGGCTTCGGAACGCGGCCGTGTAATTCGTGAAGTTATTCCGGGATGCTAAAGGGAATCATTTCACGTTCAACTCGCGCATGATCCCGAATTTCTCGATGCGCTTGCGCAAGGTCGCGCGCGTGATGCCTAGCAGCTTCGCGGCGTGCACCTGGTTGTTGGCCGTCTCCTTCAACGCCTGGATCACCAGCTCGCGTTCCACGGCGGGGATGACCTTCAATTTCGGATCGCGCTTGGCGATCTGAAATAGCTGGCGCGCGAGCGCGGACGCATCCGAGCCGGCCGCCTCGCTGACAAGGGTGGAAACCGGCGGTGCCGCCAGGCCGGCGCCGCCGGAAATCTCCGGCGGCAGATCGTCCGGCAGAATGGCATCGCTCTTCGCCAGCACATGCGCGTGGCGGATGGCATTCTCCAGTTCGCGCACATTGCCGGGCCAATGATATTTTTCCAGCGCCCGGATGGCGGCGGTCGCGATGGATTGCGGCTTGCGACCCTGCTCGCGCGCGAGCTTTTCCAAAAAGTAATTCACCAGCAACGGAATATCGTCACGGCGGTCGCGCAACGGCGGCAGGTGGATGCGCACGACGTTCAGGCGGTAGAACAGATCCTCGCGGAATTGTTTCGCGGCCACGGCGGCTTCGAGCGGTTTGTTCGTCGCGGCGATGACGCGTACATCCACCTGGATCGGGGCATTGCCGCCGACGCGTTCGAACGTGCCGGATTGCAGCACGCGCAGGATTTTCGTCTGCGTCGCCGGCGTCATGTCACCGATCTCGTCCAGGAAGATGGTGCCTTTGTTGCATTGCTCAAATTTGCCGATGCGCTGCACCGTCGCGCCCGTATAAGCGCCTTTTTCATGCCCGAACAATTCGCTTTCCAAGAGCTGCTCGGGAATCGCCGCGCAGTTCACCGCGAGGAACGGCTCCTGCGCGCGGTCGCTGTGATGATAGATCGCGCGCGCCGCCAGCTCCTTGCCGGTGCCGCTTTCGCCGGTGATAAGCGCGGTGGCATCCGTCGCGGCCACCTGGCCGATGAGCTTGAAAACCTGTTGCATCGGGCCGCTGCGGCCGATGATGCCGAGTTCGTAATCCTCGGATTGCAGGAGCGGTTCGTAGGAAACGACCTGCTTCATGTCGCGCGCGGCCTTGAGCGCGTTGGTGACCAGTTGTTTCAGCTTGGCGATGTCGAACGGCTTGAGGAGATAGTCGTAGGCGCCGAGTTTCATCGCCTCGATGGCCGTCTGGGTGGTGCCGTAGGCGGTCATGAGGATGACGAGGAGTTTCGGATCGTTGGCGCGGATTTTGCGGAGCGTTTCGAGGCCGGTCATGCCGGTCATGCGCACGTCCATCAGCACGAGGTCGGGCTTGAACTTGGGGATGACCTTCAAACCCTCTTCGCCGGACGCCGCCGTGGCGAGTTCGATCCCGTCGGCGGCGAGGGTGCGTTCCAGCGAATACCGCACGTCTTCTTCATCATCAATCAACAACAATTTGCTCATGCCGGTGACAGCTTAAACAAATTTTGATGGAAGAAACAGCCGGAATTTCAACCGGGCATTTGAAGATGAAGCCGGGATCACTCCTACCGTTTGAAGACGTGGTTCAACTTCAACTTCACCGTATCCAGCACCGACAACAGCGTGTTCCGCTTCGCCACCGGCGTCACATCCAGCCGCTCGGCCGGATTGCTGCATACGCGGCAGAGGAAATGCGGTTTGCCTTTTTGCAGGCGGATGAGTTTCACGCACACGTTGCACATGTGCTCCTTGCAAACCGTGCAGCGGAAGGTCGTCGCGTTCTCCGGATGCCGTACGCACATCGTCCGGCCGTCCTCGCGCAACACCGGGGTCGGCGCTTTCGGTTCGGTCCGGTCGAATTGCGGGATGGCAATGTTTACCGCCGCCGATTCCAGGAATGTTTCAACATGGCCAAAGCGGATTTGCTGGCCGCCTTCCAGCCAGGCCTCGGTGCAGGGATGGCCGTCGATAAAGGTTCCGTTCGTGGAATGATTATCCTGCAGATGCACGCCGTCATTGGTCAACGCCAGCTCCGCATGGAACCAGGACACGCTCGCGTGCGGCAGATAGATTTCGCAGTCCTTGTCGCGTCCCACCCGGTTCACGCCAAGATGCAATTCAACTGTAGTTTTGCCTAGTCCTTCGGTTTGGATTAAAAGCCTCGCCATGGTCTTTACCCTTCTGCACTAAACTTTGCTCCTAACCTTTTTCAAAGTCCAGCGCCAATTTTTCAAAATTCCGGCAAAAAACGGACCGCGTTATGGTCACTCTTGAAGCTTGAGTCTTGACTGAAAATCCCGGTTTGACCCCATCGGATTCAAATGACTGCCCCCAGGGGCCCAAACCCGTTTTGGCGGTGACGTTGGGCGGACGGTTTCCTGTCACCGCCGTAAATTCACGGAACTTGCTTGACGCGCGGCGCGTTTCGCGTTTGATTGTCGTCATGAAGAAGACGATTACACTTTTTGCCATTCTCGCTGGTGCGGCCTTTGTCATCACCGGCTGCGTCAACACCGTCACCGACCAATCCTCCTTTGCCCCCGTGCCGTGGACCCGCGATTCCGTCGCCGGCCGGTACAACCGCACCGTGGACCAGGTCTATCAGGCCTCGCTTTACGTCATCCAACACAATGGCGTGCTTATCACCGAATACATCCCGCACGACAACACCAATGACACCCGCTCCCTCTCCGGTCGGGTGAACGACACCAAGGTCTGGGTGCGCGTTTCCAGCGTGGATGCACGGACCTCGCAGATCGATGTCCAGGCCCGCACCAAGTGGGGCTCGGCCGATGTGGATCTCTCGCACGAACTGGAGAAGGAAGTCGCCCTCGAGCTCAGTGCTCACTGATGTTGCGGCGGACGGCCGTATTTCAGGCCGATATTTTGTTCATAAGCGCCGAGCTGCACGCCCGGCGCTTTTTCTTTGCTCTTGAAATCGTGTTTCAATCGTTCCAGCCGCCGCCGCGTCACCTCGGCGATCGGCAGGTCCGGATAATTTTCAATGATCCGCATCAGCGTGGCGCGCACCGTCTCCATGTCTGCGCCCAGTTCCACCTGGAAATTCGCGAGCAGGTTCAGCCAGCCCGCGACCTGTTTTGGCGAATGGCGCGGCTCGTTGATGAGGTGGCCCAGCTCCATCGTGGCCAGGTCCAGGCGCTGGAAATCCCGCGCATAGATGGTCGCCAGCTTTTCGCGCGTGTCGGAATCGTGGGGGTGCGCCTCGAGTTGCTTCACATGTGCCGCCGCCAGCCGGCCCGGCTCGATCTCCTGCGGCTTCAAAAATTCCGTCGAATCCAACAGCCCGATGTTTTTCACGCCCTCGCGCATCTGGATCTTCGGACGGTCGTGTTGTTCCAATAAAATTCTTTCCGTGGTGCCCAGGTGCGCGAGCCGCTGCTCCGCCTTGAGCGCCAGTTCCGTTCCGGGAAACCGGGCGCGGATCTTTTCCAGCGACACACCCGCCGAATCCGTATCCACGCCGTATTTCAGATGCCAGTCCGCCATGGCCGTCCATGCCGCCGCGACCTGCACATCCGGCGCATCCTTCCGCTCGCAAAACCGGTTCAGGATGGTGTCCGTGGCCGGCAGGTCGTTTTGATTTTCCGCGTGGATGCCCGCGAGCAGCATCACACCCTCAAAGTCGCCGGGGAATTTGTCCAGTTGCCTGCGCACCTCGGCAATGGCGACCGCATAATTGCCCTTTTTGCGCTGGGTGTTGGCGATGGAATAATACGGCTTTTTGTCCGGCTCCTCGTTGCCGCCGTCAATGATCGCCGTGAACGGTTTCAACGCCGCTTCGATGATGCTGCCGCGCCAGAGCAGCGCGATGAC
>DATHOG010000007.1:0-6245 GCA_035485115.1 Candidatus Sulfotelmatobacter sp.
GGGCATTGGTATCTACACAAGTCAGAAATGGGCCGTTTTCGGGCACTTTTTGCAGAACACTGAATTTTGTAAATGCTCGTTTTTTGGCCAAAAACCATGCAGTCCTCGAATACCCCTCGACTTGTGTAGATACCCATGCCCAGCGGGAGAGGGTTAGGGTGAGGGAGACAGCGTGGCAACCACCGGCTACTAAAACCGATAAAGCATGATCCAGACCCGCGCACTGAAAAAAAGCTTCGGCCCGCAGACGATCCTCGACGGCGTGGACCTGTGCATCGAGAGCGGCGAGTCGGCGGTCATCATCGGGCGCAGCGGCGGCGGCAAAAGCGTGCTGCTGAAGCATCTCATCGGCCTGTTGCAACCGGACAGCGGCGAGGTGCTGATCGATGGCGAGAATATTTCGCGCATGACCGAGCGCCAGTTGTTGCATGTACGCGAAAAATTCGGGATGGTTTTCCAGGGCGCGGCGCTGTTCGACTCGATGACCGTGGCGGAGAACGTGGCGTTTGCCTTGGAACGAAAGGGCAAACTCACGGCCGGCGAAATTGAAAAGCGGGTGGCGAAGGCGCTGGAGGTGGTGGACCTGCCGAACACGCAAAATAAAAACCCGGCGGAACTTTCCGGCGGCATGCGCAAACGGGTCGGCTTCGCGCGCGCCATCATTTACGAGCCGCAAATCATCTTATACGATGAACCGACGACGGGGTTGGACCCGATCGTGTCCGATAGCATCGACAAGCTGATCATCCGTGTGCGCGACCATTTCAAGGTCACCAGCGTGGTCGTGACGCACGATATGCGCAGCGCACAGCGCGTGGGCAACCATGTGATGCTGTTGCACGATAAAAAAATATACGCGCACGGCACGCCCGAGGAGTTTTTCAGTTCGCAGGACCCGATCATCCGGCAGTTTGTAGACGGCGTGGCCGATCCGCAGGAAAATTATTTTTGATGTTATGAACAAATCTCGATTGGAAATCAAAGTCGGCCTGTTTGTGTGCATCGCGCTCGCGCTGCTGGCGGTGCTGGTCATACAGTTCAGCAAGGGTACGAGCGCGTTCCGCAAAACCTATACGCTGAAGCTGCACGCGGTGAACGTCGGCGGCCTCAAGGAACGTGCCAGCGTGCTGCTCGCCGGCGTGCAGGTCGGCGCGGTGAAAAATATCGAGCTGGCGTCCGACGGCAAAAGCGTCACGATTTTTTTGCAGATCTACAAGGACTCCCCGATCTACGGCGACGCACGTTTCGTCATTGAACAGGCCGGCTTTCTCGGCGACCAGTATGTTTCCGTGTTGCCGACGGAAAACAAGGCACCGCCGTTCACCGACGGCGCGGATGTAGAATGCCAGGAACCTTTCGACCTGCAGGAAGTCGCGCGCGGCGCGGCGGGATTCATCAAACGCATGGATGAGACGGCCAAAAAGCTGGACGATTCCGTGACGGATTTGCGCGCCCAGGTCTTGAACGCGCAGACGTTGTCCACATTCGGCGTGGCGCTGACGAACATGCAGAAATTCACTGCGCAGGCGCTCGGTGCGATTGACGACATCAACGTGATCGTCGCCACCAATACTTCGCAGGTGACCATGGCGGTCAGCAACCTGGTATATTTTTCGAGCGAACTTAACCAACTGGGTTCGAGCGCCCAGGACGTGCTCGCCACGAACAGCTTGAAACTCAACGACGTGATGAAGAACCTGGACGATGTCAGCGTGACGGTGAAACAACTGGCCGCCGATGTCCAGGGCGGGCGCGGGCTGGCCGGGACGGTCTTGCAGAATCAGGAGCTGGCGACCAACGTGCAGCTGATCGCCGCGAACCTGGCCGTCACCACGAGCAACTTGAACCGCACCGGACTATGGGGCATCTTATGGTCACATAAAGCACCCGTGACCAATCAACCTGCCAAAAAATGAAACCACTCTGGGCAATAAGGATTTTCTTTCTCGCGCTTTGCACCATGGGCGGCTACGCGGTCAGCCAGGTGCGACCTGAATTTGTCAGCCAGTCCGGTCCGGGCATGATGATCGGGTTCGGGTTCGGCGGACTGCTGATTGCGGTGGACGAGATGTTGAAAGGATTTTCGCTCCGGGCTTTTTCGGCGACGACTTTTGGCCTGCTGCTTGGCTGGGTGGTCTCATCGCTCATCGAAAAATCAGGTCTTTTCATCAACACCGATGAAAAGACGCTGTGGCTCATCCGCCTCTGCTTGTTCCTCGGTTTTGGCTACATCGGCATCGTGCTGGCCATGCGCAGCAACAAGGAGGATTTTTCGCTCATCATCCCTTACGTCCGCTTCTCGCCGCAAAACAAACCGGACAATCTGATCCTGCTCGATACGAGCGTCATCATTGACGGCCGTATTGCCGACCTGGTGGAGACGAAGATTCTTGAGGGCATCATCGTCGTGCCGCGGTTCGTGCTGCTGGAACTGCAGCAGATCGCCGATTCCTCGGATGAAATCAAGCGGGCGCGCGGACGCCGCGGTTTTGAAATGCTCAACCGTCTGCAGCACAATACCAAGATCGAGGTCAAGATCCACGACGGCGATTTTCCCGAGGAGAAGGGCGTGGACTCCAAGCTCGTCCGGCTGGCGCGCAACTTGAACGCGAAGCTGTTCACGAATGATTCCAATCTGGCCAAGGTCGCCGGTTTGCAAAGTGTCCAGTGCGTGAACCTGCATGAAGTCGCGCAATTCATGAAGGCCGCGATGATTCCCGGCGAGCAGATCAGTCTCAAGATCGTGCGCGAAGGCCGCGACAAGGGGCAGGGGATCGGTTACCTGCCGGACGGCACCATGGTGATCGTCAACAACGGCCAGCCGCACATCGGCCTGCAGATCGACGCGCATGTGCAAAGCACCGTCCAGACCGGCGCCGGCGTGCTGGTCTTTGCCGAGGCGCGCAACGGGACCGGAAAATGAAGCTCGTCACCGTCGCGACCAACTTCAATCTCGCCGATGCGGAGCTGATGCGCTCGCGCCTGGAAGCCGCGGGATTTCATCCGTTCATCGCCAACGAAATGGCCGCGGGCTGGCTTGGTGGTACTTCCTCCGCAACGATGTTGCGAATTGAAGTCCCGGAAAACGAATTTCCCGATGCCAAGGAATTTCTAGCCGCGCCCGCCGAATGAATTTCTCCCGCCAGTTCGCGCAGTTAAAAAAATCACTGCCCGGCGAAATCCTGCTCGAACCCGCCACGCTGGAAAAATACGCGGGCGACAAATGGTTCGCCACACACCGGCCGGATGCGGTCGCGCTGCCACGCTCGACGGCATCGGTCTCCAAAATCCTCGCGTATGCCCATAAACATAAAATCCCCGTGACTCCTCGTGGCGCGGGTCACGGTTATGTCGGCGGCTGTGTGCCGGTGCGCGGCGGCATCGCCCTTTCCACGGAACGGATGAAACGCATTGTGGAGATCAACGAACGCGATTTTGTCGCCGTCGTCCAACCGGCGGTCAACACGGCGGAATTTCAGAAGGTGGTCGAAAAGAAAAAACTCTTTTACCCGCCCGATCCTGCCAGCCGGGCGAACAATTCCATCGGCGGCAACATTGCCACTAATGCCGGCGGGCCGCGTTGCCTCAAATACGGCGTCACGCGTGACTACGTTCTTGGCCTCGAAATCGTCCTGGCCGATGGACGCATCTGCAAACTTGGCGGGCGTACGCATAAAAACAAGACCGGGTTCGATTTGCACCGGCTTTTCGTGGGTTCGGAAGGTTTGCTCGGGGTCATCACCGAGGCCACCTTGAAATTGATCCCGTTGCCGCCGTTCCGGGCCAACCTAGCCGTGGGATTTGGTTCCATGAGCGCGGCTGTCCGCGCGCTGCAAAGTATCTTTGCCGCCGGTTTCCTGCCCTGTGCGGCGGAATTGGCGGATCAATTCACACTGGCTGCGGCGGCTAAAAGAACCGGCAGCAAACGGCTCCTCGGCTGCAAGGCGCACTTGATTGTCGAACTGGACGGGCAAGAAAATTCCGTGCGCGGTGAAATTGCGGTAGTTGAAAAAATTGTGAGGAAGCAAAAGCCGTTGTTCGTCGAGCGCGGTTTTGGTGCGGAGGAATGCGAGGCCGTCTGGCAGATCCGGCGCGAATTTTCCTACGCGCTGCGCGACACCGGCCTGACCAAATTGAACGAGGACATCGTGGTGCCGCGCGGAAAACTGGAACAACTCTTCAAGTTCGCCGCCGCTTTGCAGAAAAAACACCGCCTCCAGCTCGCCTGCTTCGGCCACGCCGGCGACGGCAACATCCACACAAACGTGATGGTGGATTACAATCTGCCCGGCACGAAGGAGCGCTCGGAGAAATGCTTGGATGAATTGTTTCACTGGGTCATCGCGTCCGGCGGCAGCATCACAGGCGAACACGGCATCGGGCTGGCGAAGAAACGCTGGTGGCCGCAGGCCGTTTCGGAAAATTCCCGCGAACTGCACCGCATCGTCAAATACGCGCTCGACCCGCATGGGATTTTGAATCCCGGGAAATTTATTTAACGGCCGGAATTTTTTCCGCGGCAGATGTCACAAAAAATTACTTGTATTATGCGTTGATAGGGAGAAGCTTGCTACTTAGGTTTTGGGTTGGCAAATAAAGCCATTTGGGTATGCAGGATAATAAAGTGAAATCTTCGTTGCGGGGAACCAACGACCTTAAGGCCGCGCGGAAAACGCGCACCGTGGTGAGCATCGCCCACCCCCCGCACGACCCGAACTTAACGTTGCTGGATTATTTTCCGGCGCTCATCTGGCGGGCAAACACGGAGGCGAAGTGCGATTATTTCAACCGATCCTGGCTGGAATTCACGGGGCGCCGGCTGGAACAGGAAAAGGGAGACGGCTGGGCCAGGGGAGTCCACCCGGAAGACCTGAAGGGTTGTCTCAGTCATTTTCGGAAAGCGTTTAATGCCCGGCAACCGTTTGTGATGGAATACCGCCTGCGCCGCGCCGACGGAGCCTACCGTTGGATCCTTGACTGTGGCCGTCCGATTAAAGACCCGACCGGCCAGTTCACCGGCTACATCGGCTCATGTTTTGACATCACCGAACGCAAACAGGCCGAGGCGTCACTGGACTTGTTTCGGGCATTGGTGGACAAATCAAGCGACGGACTGGAGGTGATTGACCCGCAGACGGGACGCTTTCTTGATGTCAACGAGACGACCTGCCAGCGGCTAGGCTACCAGCGCGAGGAATTGTTGACGATGCGTGTGCCAGATATCGAAGCCGAGGCGGTGAATTTTGCGTTCTGGGGTAAAAAGATCGAAGAAATACGCGCGGCCGGCACCCAAACCTTCGAAGGCCGGCACCGGCGGAAAAACGGTTCGACCTTTCCGGTCGAGGTCAGCGTCCGGTACCTCCGGATGGACCGGGACTACCTGATCGCGGCGGTGCGCGACATCACCAAACGCAAGCAGTCGGAGCGGGAATTAAAGGGGTCGCACGCGCAATTGCTCGCCCTCTCGGCCCGGCTACAAGCGGCCCGCGAGGAGGAAAAGTCCCGCTTTTTGCGGGAGATCCACAACACTCTGTGGCAGACCCTGACCAACCTGACCCGGGATGTGACCTGGATGCAGCGAAAGCTGGAGGCGCAGAAAAACGCGCGGCTGCGCGCGCAACTGCAATTGCGCCTCGAAGCGATGGCGGCAGCGCTGAAAACCACCACCCGCTCGTTGGATGATAAAAATCTTAAAGTTTTAATCGCGACCGATCACAAACGGCTGTCCGGCCGCGAACATCAAATCATGCTCCTGCTGTCGTCGGGGAAACCGCTGAAGGAGATCGCCGCCGAACTGGGCATCAGCATCCAGACCGTGAGCACGCACCGTACCCGGATCCTGAAAAAACTGGAACTGCACACGACCGCCGACCTGATCCGTTACCTGCTGGAGCACGGGCTGATTGACTGAAACATACATTCCGGCGTGTAGTATTAATACGACAGGCTAAAAGGCTTTTGCTCATGTCATATTTCAGGTCAGACCATTAGGTTCAGGCGGGCCGGGCGGTGAACCGCAGATAATTTTTGGATGGTACGACGAGCGCCGCCGACAACGGCAAGCCGAACCGTGGGTAAAATGGGTACATGGAAGCAGCACAACAACTCAAAGCCTCGCTGAAAGAAATCGAGGACCTGAAGGCCGCGCTGGATGAGCACGCCATCGTGGCCATCACCGACCCGCACGGGAAGATCACCTACGTCAACGACAAGTTCTGCGCGATCTCCAAATACGCGCGCAAGGA
>DATHOG010000008.1:0-67535 GCA_035485115.1 Candidatus Sulfotelmatobacter sp.
TTGCGGGGCGCCGCTGGACATGCTCACACCCTGCACCATGCCGGTGACGGGTGGCGTCGTGGAATTGATCTGGACCGAGACCGTGCTGCCAATCAGGCTGTTTGCCTGCATCATGGCCAGAGAATTCGTGGATTGGGTCGCCTGTTGCAACGCGGTGAACTGCGCCATCTGCGCCGCCATTTGCGTGTCCGACTGCGGATTCATCGGGTCTTGATATTGGATTTGCGCGACCAGCAACTGGAGAAAATCATTCTGATTCAACGACTGGCTTGGATTGGGAATACTATCGGGGCTGGTTGCGCTGCCGGTTGAAGCTGCCACTGATGATACGCTGCTGCTCATAAGAAACTGGTTCGTGTATTAATTGTTTCAGGCCCACCACTCGTTTGCATTTGTGGCCGTCGCCAGCCGTGCCGTCGCGCCGCCGCGGTTCATCGCCATGGTGAATTCGGCAAAGGCCGAGGCCTGCTGCGCCGATTCCTCGGACGATTGATCCGGCTGCTGGCGTGAAAATTGTCCCTGGTCGCCGGGTGAAAAATTATTTTCACCGCCCAACGGCGCGAGCTTGATGCCGCGCTGTTCCAGTTTTTGTTGCAGGTCCGGCCAATGCTGGTTCAGCGCCTGGAAATCCCCGCGCTGCAAGACGGCCTGCGCCTCGATCACCCCATTTTTCTGACGCAATTCCAGTGACAATTCCGTGCCCGCGCCCGGCTTGATCACCACCGACAACGATTCCGCGTCCGAACGTGACAGCCTTACCGCTTGAAGGGCGACCATTTCTGTCGTCCGTTCCGCCGTCCGCACTTGTACATCCGTCGTCAATGGCACGGAAATCAAGGTGCCGGCTTCGTGCAAGGCTGTAGAATTCGCATTGCCACCGGATAAAAAATTCAAATCCGGGTCAAAATCACCATGCGATTGCGCCCCGGCGACCGCCGGGTGCGGAACGGCCGCAGGCGACGGGTCAATTTTTCCGCCCGGCAAATTTTTCATGCCTGAACCGGCAAATTTGTTCGCATTTTCCGAATTTTTCATCGCAATGGCATCAGTTGCAACTCCCGTGCCATCGTTCTTATCCACTGCATCGTCCGAAGCGCCGGCAGGGGTTTTTGAGATAACCTGAAAGTCTTCCGCCGGATTTTTTGTGTCTCCGGCTTTTTCAACGGGATTGCCAGCCGGATTTTCAGTCAAATTCTTTTCCAAAACTTGAGAAGGCTCCACCTTCAAAAGGGGAATTTCGGATTTGGAAGCGGGATTGGCAGCGGGCGACGGTTTAGAACCTGGATCTGATTGCCCGGGGGACGGGATGATTTGAACTCCATGGTTCTGGTCATCCGCCGGTTTTAAAGCTGAAATATCCAGTTTTTCGTCCGGCTTCACGTTGGACGTAATTATTCCAGCGGCATTTCCAGCAACCGACAAAACCGGTTTCACCGTCTGTGAGTTTTTTTCTGATACTGGATTGTTTTTGACCGGAACAGTTTCATTCGTCGTTGTTGCCTCGCTTGGGGCTGTATTGAAGTATGCCGAGAGCGGCAGCGTCAAGAAAACCGGTGGCGTCTCTAATGAATCTGGCGTTTGCGGCAGAACGTTGCCGGATTCGGTGTCATTTTTTTCGACGGATTTTTTTGCCTGAGATTCGGCCGATGTGCCGGTTCCTGAACGTTTTTCCTTCGGCCGGGAATCAACCGCCAAATCATTCTCCGGCGACATGGTTTGCGCCAAATTATCCGGCTGAGAGCCTGCGGCGGGACCTTGTTTTTTGGCCGGATGGGTGTTCCTGTTTTGCGCCGGAAAATTTTGTGCGCCATTTTTTTCGTCTGCCTGCGAAGCTTGCGCCATGAAATCGCCAAACGCAAAATTTCCGGTCGACCGGTCTGGTACCATTGTCCCGGCCGGTTTGTCCGAAAAATTATCCGTGCCCCCCGGCGCTTTCAGCAATGTGTCAACGGCTGGCATTGGCAAGGCTGTTCGTGGGTGGCGCTTGCATCACATCCTGCAATTTTTGGGTGAGAGAGCCGGCGCGTTTGGATTGCACAGGGCCGAGCTTGCTCATGGCGTCCAGGATCGGCGCGGAAACATCCGGTTTCATGGTGAACAACAGCTTCACTGCATCGTTGTCGGAAAATCCATCCAACATCGCCGCTGCGCCTTCGGGCGACATGTCGGACAAAACCTTGATCTGTTTCTTGATGTTCGCAACCTCGTCATCCTTGAATTGCAGAACACGCTGGTCGAAGTCCTTCTGCAATTTTGTAACCGACTGCGTGACCGTCGAGATCTCACGGTTTTCGGCCTGCAGCCGCTGTTCCCATTCCTTCAACTGTTCTTCGCGTGAGGCCAGCGCCGCGCGTTCGTCCTTCACCTGCGTGACCCACTGCTCGAATTCGGGATTGTGAAATCTCCAGGAGGGATTGTCGTCCGCTGCCAGCGGATCGGCGTTGGGAAGCTTTGCCCCGGAAAAATTCGCCATTTTCAACACGAGGAACATCGTGAGGAAAAATGAAAGTCCGCCCACGAGGACCGTGGTGGCAGGAATCAATGCTTTCTGTTTCATATCAGTTTAAAAAATTATGTGCCAATGCGGGTGATGACTGGCGCTGAACGGCGAGTTCATCGAGCATTTTTTGTTCGGCCGAGTGGCAAATCCGCTGCCACGCGCGGCGCGATTTTTCGTGGAACCGGTCCAGCGTCTCGCGGTCGCGGGTCGCCGCGCACAAAAAGTTAAAGGCCTCCGCCGCCGCGCGTTTCGCTTCGGCGAAGGCGGCTTCGCATTCATGAAGGCGCATCTCCAAAACCGTGCACCAGGTGCGGATTTGCGTGAGCCGGCTGATGGTCGAGGCGTGGCCCAATTCCAGGCCGAGCAATTTATAGCCCGCGGCAAGTTCCTCATTCGCCGCGTTCAATTTCCGTCCGGCGTTCTCGCAAACCACCAGCGCCCGGGCATAACGCTGCTGGGCGGCGCGCTCGCGTTGCTGGCGTAACAACCGGATGGATTCGAGAGGAAAACTGAAGGCTTTCATTTCGTTTGCGGGTTGATGGTTTTGCCGAGCAATTCCCAGCTTTCGGCGGCGGGAAATCCTTCGCTCACATTTTGCCGGAGAAAACGGTTCATCGGTTCGTGCAAGGCGATCGACCGGTCGATGGCCGGGCTGCTGCCGGCGGGATAGGCGCCGATATTGATCAAATCCGCGTTCTTGCGATGCGTCGCGAGGTGTTCGCGCGCGGTGGCGGTCAATTTTATTTTTTCCGGGGGCAACAAATCACGATTCAAGCGGCTGACGCTTTCCAGAACGTCGATGGCCGGATAATGGTTTTGGGTCGCGAGTTCGCGTGTCAGAACCACGTGGCCGTCGAGAATCGACCGGACGGAATCTGCAATCGGGTCATTCATGTCATCCGCCTCGACCAACACGGTGAAAAGTCCGGTGATGGAGCCTTGCTCGCCCGCGCCGGCGCGCTCCAGCAGTTGCGGCAGCAAAGAAAAAACGCTCGGGGTATAGCCGCGCGTGGTCGGGGGTTCGCCAACGGCCAGCCCGATCTCCCGCTGGGCCATGGCAAAACGGGTGACGGAATCCATCATCAGCAGGACATTTTGCCCCGAGTCACGGAAATATTCCGCAATGGCCATGGCGAGAAATGCACCTTTCACGCGGTTTAACGCGGGTTCGTTGGAGGTCGCGACGATGACGACGGATTTTTTCCGGCCGCGTTCGTCCAGATCGCGTTCCATAAATTCGCGTACTTCGCGGCCGCGTTCGCCGATCAGTGCGATGACGTTCACATCGGCCTCGGCCTGCGAGGCCATCATGCCGAGCAGCGTGGATTTGCCGACACCGCTACCGGCGAAAATGCCGAGACGTTGTCCGCGACCGAGCGGAACAAAAGTATCGAGCGCCTTGATGCCGGTCTGGAAAACGGTCTGGATGCGCTGGCGTTTCAGCGGATGCGGCGGACGGAGATTCAACCCGACATGGTGTTCGCCGTGAATTACGCCCAGGTCGTCAATCGGATTGCCGAGGCCATCGATGACACGGCCTTTGAGCGCGCTGCCGACGGCCACGCGCAAGGGCGCGCCGGTGGCGATGACTTCGCTGCCGGGATGGATGCCATGGAGTTCGCCGAGCGGCATCAGGAGCAGGTGATGATTCCGGAACCCGACGACTTCCGCGAGGGTTTCACCTTCACCGCGGGCGGAACGAATCCGGCAAACTTCGCCGAGGGCGGCGAGGGGACCTTCCGATTCCACGACGAGGCCGATCAGCTGGACCACGCGTCCGCAGGTCTCGGTCACGCGCGTTTCGCGCACGCGGCGCACGGCATGTTGCAGGCGGCTTTGGGTTGGAATCACCGGGGTCATGCGTTCAGCGACTGTGTGATCTGATGAATTTTCGTCTCGCGACGGGCGTCCACAAGGCCGAAGCGCGTCTGCAATATGCAGCCGCCCCGGGTCACCTCGGCGGAGCCGGAAAATTTGAGCGGACCGGTTTCCGGCAGGCCTTCAAGGATCGGCGACTGGTTTTGGCGGAGCAGGGCGAGGTCATCGGGATGGAGCTGCACCAGGATCTCCGAGGCGCCTTCGCATTGGCGCAGCGCATCGCGGACGGCGGCCTCGACCAGCGCGGAGTCAATTGCGATGCCGGCGACAATTTTTTTGGCGGTTTCCAGGGTGAGTTCGATGAGGGAATTTTCCGACTCGTGGATGACCTGCGGCAGGACCTTTTGCAATGATTCAAAGATGCCGCGTTGCAACTGCACCATTTCGTTGCGCTGGCGGATGAGCTGTTCGTTCAAGGCGCTTTCGCCGTCGCGGCGGCCGCGTTCGTAGGCGGCGGCATCGCGCTCGCGCTGAAAATCCTGCCAGTCGAGCACGGTGATGCCGGTCAACTGGCGAACATCGCCGAGGGTACGGTCGAATAAAATTGTGTCAGCCCATTTCATTTTCGGAAACGCGGGTGTCGTCGAGTTCGATTTCGCCCTCGGCTTCAAGTTTTCGGACGATGTCAATGATGCGGAATTGCGCGGCCTCGACGTCGCGCGCCTTGACGCCTTGCATGTACCCGAGTTCTTCCTGCACGGTCTCCGCGGCGCGGCGTGAAATGTTGCCCAGCAGGAGTTTCTTGAGCGGTTCGCTGGATTTTTTGAGCGCGAAGGTGAGGTCACGCATGTCGATCTCGCGCATGATGCGCTGGATGGCCGAGCCGGGCAGGAGCAGCAGATCCTCGAAGGTGAACATTTTTTTGCGGATGCTGGCGGCCAGTTCCGCGTTGCGGGCTTCAAGGTTGGTCAGCAGTTCGCGGCTGACGGTCTTGTCCATCGCGTTCAACAAGTCGGCAACCGTGGTTAGTCCGCCGGTCTGGGTCAATGCACGGGTCTGTTTTACACCGAGCTTGGTGTTCAGGACTTCCACGACTTTTTCGGCGACCTCGACCGGCGTCGGCGCGAGCACGGCGAGGCGTTCGACGATGGCGTCGCGTTTCTCGGGCGTCATCAGGTTCAAAATCTGCGCGGCTTTTTCCGGCGTGAGATGGCTGGTGATAAAGGCCGTGGTGGCGACCGATTCGTCGCGGATGAGATTGAAAAGATTCCGCCCGTCGAGTTCGGCGATGAGGTGCATGGAGCCGATGGGCGTGCGCGTGGTCGAGACCTTGCCCATAACGTCACTGGCCTTGAAGGTGCCGATGGCCTTTTCGAGGGTATTGCGCGCCACATCCATGCCGGCGCAAATGGAGGTGCTGGCGGCGAGGGCGACGGCGGAAAACTCCTCAAGGATTTTTTCCTGCTGGTCGCGCGAAATAAGACTGAAACGGGTCATCTCGCGCGAAATGTTCTCGATTTCGCGCGGTGGAAACTGGCGCAGAATGGTCGAACCGCTGTCCGGGCCGAGCATGACGAGCAGGGCCGCAAGCATCTGCGGCTTGGACAGATTATCCGACTCGGCGATTTCTTCAGCGGCGGCTTCGGACATAAATCACTCGGGTTTGGTGCCGCGGTGCATCCAGTCACGGATGGCGGCGGTCATGTTGTTCGGGTTTTCGCGGATGAGGCGGTTCAGCACGTCCACGGTCACGACCCCGGGCTGGGGTTCAAAGGTGATTTCGGACGGACGGGTGGAACGGCCATTGCCATTGCCGGTGTGATGGCCGATGCGACCGACGGGCACACCGAGCGGGATATCCTGCATTGGCGTGCGTTTGAATGCGCGAAACAAGATGAACAGCGCCAGGACTGCAAGCGCCGGATACGCGGAATTGCCAAGCAAGGTCATCCAAAAATCACGTTTTTGTTGGGTATCCAGTTGCTGGGTAAGATCGGTTGCGAGCATGTCGTTGAACTGCATTTCGTCAAGCTCCACGGTATCGCCGCGCGAAAGGTCGGCACCGAGCGCGTTGGTGACGATGCGCTTGAGCTTGTCCAGTTCCTCCGGCGAACGCGGCACGGTTTTGCGGTCGGTGCCGGTGCCATCCATCTGCATGGCGACGGTGATCGCGGCGGTGAGACGTTTGATGCCGCCCGCAGCCTGAACCAGGTCGGTATGCGTTTTGCCGATTTCGTATTCGATGGTGGAGGTGGTCTTGTGGTTTTTTGAGGAGTTCAACGGCGCGGCGCCGGCGGTGCCATTGGTCTCATTGACAGTATTTCCACTGATGCCCGTGGGTGTGGTGTTTTGCGTCGCGGCGGTGTCCGTGCTTTCGTCGTTCTTGGTCTGCGTGCGGACGACCTGGCCATCGGGATCAAATTTATCCTGGGAAGTCGAGAGCGAATCGTAATTCACCTCCGCCGAGACGCGCACGATGGCCTGGCCGGGGCCGACAACCTTTTCCAGCATGTCCTGCGCTTTTTTGGAAAGGTACAGTTCAAGGTTGCGACGGACGGCGAGCTGCGAGGTGGAAAGCCCGGTCATGGAATCGTTGTCCGTATTTTCCGAGAGGACGTTGCCGAGGTTATCCACGACGGAGACGTGGTTGGGTTTCAAACCTTCGACGGAATTGGCGACGAGAAAACGGATCGAATTGATGGAGGACGGTTGCAGTTGTGAATTGCCGCGCACATGGACGAAAACCGAGGCGGTCGGGAATTTATCCTTGTCCAGCAACAGGCGGTTTTCCGGCAACACGATCATCACGCGCGCCGATTCGATCTCGTCGATCTGCGAGATGGTCCGGGACAGTTCCCCTTGCAGGGCCCGGGTGTAATTCGCGTGCTGCACGAAATCGGAAATGCCGAAGTTGGGTTTGTCAAAAATCTCGAAACCGACGCCGTCGGAGGTTTGCGGAATGCCCTTGCCGGCGAGCTGCATCCGGGTCGCGTAGACCTTGTCCGAGGGCACGGAGATGGAGCCGCCGCCGTTGATCTTGTAAGGCACCTTGGCGTCGTCGAGGGCGGCGATGACCTTGGAGGCCTCGGCGTCGGACAGCCCGCCGTAAAGCAGCGCGTAATCCTTGTGGGAGGACCACATGGTCACCGCGCCGAGGCACGCCAGCAGGACAAACGTCGCGGCGGCGACGCTGATGCGCTGGCTGACGCCAAGGTGGTTCCAGATTTCTAGAAGCTGCCTGCCGAGTTTGGAAAAGTTATTGTTCATTCAATTACCGGTGAAATTTCAAACCTGCATGCGCATGATTTCCTGGTACGACTCGAGCAGGCGGTTGCGCACCTCGACCATCATCTGAAAGGAGACGCTGGCTTCTTCCATGGAAATCACCGCCTGATGCAAGGGAACATTCGCGCCGCTTTGCAGCGCGCCGACCTGTTGCGAGGCGTTCAACTGCTGCGTGTTCACCTCGGAAACGAATTTTCCGAGCATGGAGGAAAAATCCGAGGCACCCACCGAGGTGGCGGAGGGCAGTTGCGACGGAATGTCCGAAACGTCGTTGTTCGGGAGCGGCGCGATCGGCTGGGTGAAACCGGCGCTGTAACTCGGGATGGCATTGAGGGGTGACATGGCGGTTTAACCTCAGTGACGTCCGATGGCGAGAGTTTGCATGGCCATGGAACGCGCGTTTTTTACGACGGCCAGGTTGGCTTCAAACGTGCGGGAGGCGGAGATCATGTCCGCCATTTCCTCATGGATGTTGATGTTCGGCATGGAAACCATGCCTTTGCCGTCGGCGGCCGGGTTGCCGGGATCGTAAACTTGCAGGGGCGGACGCGGATCGCGTTGGATGCTGGCGACTTGCATCGCAGGCAGGTCGCTGCCATCGGTGGCACCGGCGCCCATGGCGTTCTGCAACTGGTTTTCAAAGACCACCACACGGCGTTGATAGGGCTGGCCGTCCACATCACGCGTGGTGTGCGCGTTGGCGATGTTTTGGGCGATGACATCGAGGCGGGTGCGCTCGGCCTCGAGGGCGGCCGAGGTGTTTTTGATGCCGGAAAGCAGTTCGATCATAAGGATCAGGAGTGACCAGTGATGGCGAGGCGCATCTTGGCGAGCATGCCGCTGACCATCTGGGTTTCCATGGCGTGCACCATCGTGTTCTGGTTCATGCGCATGAGTTCATCCTCCAGTTTCACCGTGTTACCGTCCTTGCTGGAAGGCTTCGCGGTGGCATCCGGCGCGAGGGTGGGCTGCAATGCGGCGAGCTGGCCGCTGTCACCGGACGCGGAGGCCTGTTCGAGCTGCTTTTCAAAACCGGGCGATAAATCCACACGGCGGTAGCCGGGGGTCTCGAGATTGGCGAGGTTATTGGCGATTGCCTCCTGACGCAACGCGACTGCATCGAGCGTTTTTTTCGCAGCGAGGTAGTTCGGTTGGCTAAACAGGGCTTCAATCATACAAGTTTCCGTTGCCCGTAAAGCAACGATGATGCCACAGCGGAAAAAGCCTTAAAAACAAAGGGAATTTGAAGGTGCGGAGGGCAGGGAGGGGCAAAAGTTACCGCGGGAAGGGAAAAAAAGTCCAAGGTCTAAAGTCCAAAGCCCAAGGTCGCAAAAGAAGGGGGTGTTTGTCCGCAGATGGCACGGATTTTCGCAGATGCCAACTCTGCGAACCTCTGCGCCCTTTGCGTTTTCGCGTTAAAATCAAAACGGGAACTAAACGCGTGGGTGCAGAGAACGCGGAGCAGCGCAAAGGGCGGAAGCATCGACAGGACGAATGTTTTGGGAAGAAAAACGGGCGGATAACTATTATCTATTGACCACGAGCCCTGATGGGCGGCCCGTTCAGAAAGCCAAGGAAAATTGCAGTGCTGTCGTCAAAATTTCAGTTCAACCAAATCCCCTGCTTTGAGGATGATCACGGCCTTGGCGATTTATTCCGTGTACTTTTGGATTTCCGGCCAGCTTGTCGTCGGCAAAACCAAAATCGCGAGCTTCCTGCCGGCGAAATTTTGCTGATACCGAAGGTTCTGGTCGGTCGTGATGAAGACGGTAAAGGAATTTTCGGCGGCGGCCAGCAGATGACCGTTGCTCAAATTCGCCCAGCCCATTTCGTAAGCGGTGGAAATTTCATGGCCGGGCAGGTGTCGGCGCAAAGGAACCGGTGTGCCGTGGTCAAACAGGATTTTCATGCGCCGTCACGCGATGGCGAGACTTTGCTCCGCATGTTTCAGTACGGCCCCGGCCTGCTCGCGCGCGACTCCGGGAAACCACTCCAGAAAATTATCCACTGTTGCCCCATCCTCCAGATTTTCAAACAGTGCAGCCACGGGTACGCGTGTACCCCGGAAAAGCCACGCGCCACCGACTTTTCCGGCGATACGTTCCACCGCACTGCATTGGCTCCAATCCAGCATGTTCAGACAATACCTTCAAACGGCTTGAACGGCAAGGGCTGAACCGGGAAGAAAAAATCGGGAACAGATAACTTTTATCAATTGACCGCGAGGACTCCCCATGAACCCGTTTTCGGCGGGACGCCGAAAACAACCCGCGGGACGCGGGTGCTACATTAATCAATTATTCGTCTCGTCGTTGGAATGTGCCGGGTGGTTCAGGGGTTCAATGCCCGAACGCTTCGGGGACTAACGAGCGACGCCTTTTCGGTGAAAGATTTTGGGCCGGAGTTGGGTGAAGAATTTATTCGGTTTGACACTTTGCAGGGTGTCTGATGTTTATGAGGCGCAAGTAGAAACACGCAAAGGCATCCATGCCGGGATTTGTCGAACAACTCAAAAAACGGTCACGCTTCGCTTTGATGGCGTTTGCGTTTCTGATCATCGCCATTGTCGGGCTGATTGATTATTTGACGGGCCACGAGATCTCTTTTTCAGTTTTCTATCTGCTGGGCGTGTCACTGGCGGTGTGGTTTGTCGGTAAATGGTGTGGCGCCCTGGTCTCCGTGTTGAGCGTGGCGGTCTGGGTGGCGGGGGACATTGCCAGCGGGGCGCGGTTTTCCAGCCCGTTGATCCCGATCTGGAACGCGGCCATCCTGCTGACGTTTTATCTGATCGTCGTGTGGCTGCTCGCCCGGCTGCGGACGTTCCATCAAAACCTGGAAGAACAGGTACAGCAACGCACCGCGGCGCTCACCGACGAAATGGCCGAGCGCGAACGGCTGGAGCGCGAACTTCTCGATATCAGTGAACGGGAACAACGCCGCATCGGCCAGGATCTGCACGATGGTTTGTGCCAGCATCTAACTGGTGCGACGCTGGCGGGCCAGGTTTTGGAGGAAAAACTGGCCGCGCAGAATTTACCGGAGACCGCCGACGCCAACAAGGTGGTCGGGATCATGGAAGAAGCCATCAATCTCTCCCGCCGGCTCGCCAAGGGTCTTTATCCCGTGGAAATGGAGGCGGAGGGCCTGATGCTGGCGTTAGAGGAATTTGCCGCCACCAGCAGCGAACTGTTCAAGGTGGCCTGTCGTTTTGAATGCGACTCGCCGGTGCTCATCCATGACCCCGCCACGGCCGGGCATCTTTATCGCATCGCCCAGGAAGCCGTCGGCAACGCCATCAAACATGGCAAAGCCAAAAAGATACTCATCCGCCTCGATGCGAACGAAACCAACACCATCCTGACCATCAAGGACGATGGCTCGGGCCTGCCGGAACCGCTGCCAAAAAATCGCGGCCTGGGCCTGCGGATCATGGCGCATCGCGCCGCCATGATCGGCGGAAGATTCAGCGCCCGCCGCGATGAAGGGGGTGGCACCCTGGCCACCTGCGAGCTGGCGGCAAAACCCGGCCCCCAATCCTTTCGCCGTGAATAAATCGAAGATCAAAATTTTTCTCGTGGATGATCATCCGCTCGTGCGCGAATGGCTGACCAATTTGATCCACCAGCAGCCGGACCTGTTCGTCTGCGGCGAATCCGAGGATGCGCCGCACGCGTTGCAGGAAATTTCCGTGATCAGGCCCAACGTGGCCATTGTGGATATTTCACTCAAGCACGGCTCGGGCATTGAATTGATCAAAAGCATCAAGGCGATGCACCCTGAAGTGGCCACCATCGTGCTCTCGATGCACGACGAGCGGCTTTACGCCGAACGCGCCCTGCGGGCCGGCGCACGCGGCTACATCATGAAGCGCGAGACCGCCAAAAAAGTCATCACCGCCATCCGGCAGGTGCTGGCCGGGAAAATTTACATGAGCGAAACGCTGGCGGCGGTGTTCGCGGAAAAATTCGTGGACGGAAAACTGCCCCCCGGCGGTTCACTGGTGGAAAAATTGAGCGACCGTGAACTGGAAACCTTCCAGCTGCTGGGCAAGGGGTACGAGACGCGCCAGGTCGCTGAAATGATGAACGTCAGCATGAAAACCGTTCAAGCCCATTGCGCCCACATCAAGGAAAAGCTCAAGCTTACCAACGCGGCTGAACTCCTGCGCGAAGCCGTCCGCTGGCAGGAAAACAACCTTGGCGGCTGAGCCAGCCGGCCTGCGCCATGGCATAGGGCATTGCCCTAGTCCGCTTTTATCCCCCGCCTAATATCCCGCCGGGCGTTTCTTTCGTCTAATGATGCCGATGCCACGGTCACAGCCGGCAATCCAGCGAGCAAATTGTAATCATACATAAACCCGCCGGCTGTAACGCTCCACCGGGTCATCATAGAAAGATAAAAAAATGAAAACTGCAAAAACATTCCGCAACCTTGGGTTCACCCTGGTGGAAATCATGATCGTGGTCGCGATCATCGGCCTGCTGGCCGCCATTGCGATTCCCAACTTCGTGAAAGCGCGCGCCACCTCGCAGGCCAACGCCTGCATCAACAATCTCCGCCAGATTGACGCCGCCGCCAACCAGTTCGCGCTGGAACAGGGCAAGACGACCGGGGCCACGATCAACTTTCCGACCGACCTGACGCCCTATATCAAGTTGAATGCGTCCAGCAGCATCCCGGGCTGCCCGGCCGGCGGTTCTTATTCCGATTCCACCGTTGGTTCCACGCCGATCTGTTCGCTGGGAAGCACGATCACCCCGGCACATGCACTGCCTTAACCAAGCTACACCCTATCGAAAGCCCGTGCAGTTTTTCTGCCGGGCTTTCCCTGTCTAACCGGCATGCCAAGAAATATTCTCGCGGTTTTGATTGTGATGGGTGGATTGACGGTTGTCAGCGCGCAAACAAACACGCTTTCGCTCGCGGACGCCAAGCAAATGGCCACCGAGCGGAACTGGGATTTGCTGGCGGCGAAAAGCGGCGTGGACGCGGCGCAGGCGCAGCTCATCGTTGCGAAAGAATTTCCCAATCCCACCGCCAACTTTTCCACGGCCAAGATTGGCGACCGGGAAGACGGCACGACGCAGGGCAACGGACTGTGGGAACGCAGTTATGATTCCATCGCCGCCGTCAGCCAGTTGATCGAGATTGGAGGCAAGCGGCACGACCGGAAAATTTCCGCGCAGGCGGGGGTGGCGGGCGCGACCGCCCGGTTTCAGGATGCGCGCCGGTTGCTGGACCAGGGCGTGACCAAGGCCTATGTCGCCGCGCTGCTCGCGGGCGAAAACGCGCGCGTGCTCAAGAGGTCGGCGGCGATGATGCAGCACGAACGAGAAATCGCGCAGGCGCGTTTGAAAGCGGGGGATATTTCCGATTCCGATGAAAAGCAGATTGAAAACAGCGCGGACATTTTTGAGCTGCAAGCCCGGACCGCCGAGGCGACCGCGGTGCAGGCGCGGATTGCCGTGGAAATTTTGCTCGGCGTTGAAAAACCCAGGGGAAACTGGGTCCCGGCGGAAACGCTCGCGCAGATGTCCCTCGCCGCGCCGCAATCCGCCGAGGCCACGACCAACGCGCTCCGGCCTGACGTGCTGGCGGCGCAAGCCGATCTGAAACAGTCGCAGGCCGATCTGAAATTGCAAAAGGCGATGCGGATCCCCGACCCGACGATTTCGGCGGGTGGCGAACACGAGCCGCCCGGCGGCGGCCCGCCGGAAGATACATTTAACGTCGGCGTTTCTTTTCCCCTGCCGCTTTGGAATCGGAATCGCGGCGAGATTGATTCGGCCCAGGCGACCGTGAATAAAAATGCGCTCGCATTGGCAAAGGCCGGCGCGCAAGCCGCAGCCGACATCGCCAATGCCGAGTCGGAATATCAGGAAGCTTCCGCGCGAATGGCACGTTATCAGGATCAAATCCTGCCGAACTCGCAGAAAGTGCGCGAGTCCGTGGCCTTTGCCTACGAAAAGGGCGGTTCATCCCTGGTGGATTTGCTGGAGGCCGAGCGCGCCGACAACGACGCCCGCCTGGCCACCGCGCAGGCGATGGCCGATACCGCCAGCGCCGTGGCCGACTGGATCGCCGCCGTTGGTAATTCCCAAAACCAGCCTTGAAGCCCATGGATCAACATCCCCAATCCGAACATGCCTTCGGCCGTCCCCCGGACGCACGATCCATCCAACTGATGAAACCTAACGGGCCGATGAAGATTCCGGTGAAATTTCAAAAGCCACAAGTCGAGCCGGTGAACGTCTCACCGGCCCGGTTGGCGCGCAAGGCCAAAGCTCTCATAGGAGAGCGGTTTAAGAAAAACTGTGGCGGGTTATTTCTTGGCGTTGTGCTCTCCCTCAGCCTGACCCTCTCCCGCTGGGAGAGGGGACAGCCGTTGTATGGGTTCGTAAAATTTGTCAGTCATGCTGCCGAATTCAGCCGTGGCCAGGCCGAAACGCGGGGCGTTTTTCTCCCTCTCCCAGCGGGTGAGGGAGAATGCCGGCCCCGCCAAAATGGCTACATATTTTTTTAAATGCCATAAATGTCCGCCCATGAAAAAACTTCAAATTCTCAGCAGCCTGTGGCTGGCGATCCTGATCACGGGATGCCAGCATTCCTCCAGCACGGATCAGACCGGCGAACCGAAAGTGACCGGCGAAAAAATCTCTTTTCCCGCCGGCTCACCGCAACTATCGGCACTCGAACTGGCCCCGGCCGAATTGCAAGCGCCCGCCAACACCCCGCTATCCGGCCGCCTGGCCTGGGATGAAGACGTGACCGTGCGGGTCTTCACGCCTTTCGCCGGGCGGGTGGACAAAGTCCTGGCGGATATCGGACAAACGGTGGAGAAAAATGGCGCGCTGGCCGCGGTGGAATCGCCTGATTTTGGCCAGGCCCAATCGGATGCCCGCAAGGCGGAGAGCGCCATGAAACTGGCGGAGCAAAGCCTGGTGCGCGAGCGGGAGCTGTTCGCCCACGGCGCGGCGGCGCAAAAGGACGTGGAGGCCGCCGAGGACGCCGAGAACGAAGCGGCGGCGGAACATTCGCGGGCGGTCGCCAAGCTGGCCGCCTACGGGGCCACCGCAAATTCCGTGGACGAAATCTTCACGCTCGAAAGCCCGCTGGCGGGCACGGTGGTGGATAAACGCGTCACCCCCGGCCAGGAAATCCGGCCCGACCAGATGCTGGCGAATATTCCCGAGGTCACCGATCCGTTGTTTGTGGTCAGTGATCCCAGCCACCTGTGGATTTTGATCGACGCCATGGAACCGGACGTGATGCGGCTGCAACCGGGCCGGGAATTCACCTTCACCGCACGGGCGTTTCCCGACGAAGTTTTCACCGGGCGCGTGGACAAGGTTTCCGGATTCATTGATCAGGACACCCGCACCATCAAGGTGCGCGGTTCGGTGGACAACCCGTCCGGTAGATTGAAAGCCGCGATGTTTGTGAACGTGGATCTGGCTAACGATGCCGCGCCATCACTTTGTGTCCCGACGAAGGCGGTCTTTCTCAAAGGTGAAAAACATTATGTCTTTGTGCAGGAAAGCCCCGGCGAGTTTACGCGGGAGGAAGTGGTCACCGGTTCCGAACAGGACGGCCGCATCCCGATCATCAGCGGTTTGCAGGCCGGCCAGCAGGTGGTGACCGAGGGCTGCATCTTGTTGCAACAAATGCTGGGAGAATGAGATCACGCGACCACCTCTGACCCGAAGATTTTCATGATCAAACGCATCGTCAGTTTTGCCCTGCATCAGCCGCTGTTCATCATGCTGATGGTGGTCATCTTCATCGGCGGCGGCGTGGCGGCCTTCATTAATCTGCCCATCGAGGCATTCCCGGATGTCTCGGACATTCAGGTGAACGTCATCACGCTTTATCCGGGCCGCGCGCCGGAGGAGGTCGAAAAACAAGTGACCATCCCGCTGGAAACCGCGTTGAATGGAATGCCGCACGCGGTGAGATTGTTTTCGCACACGCAATTCGGTTTGTCCTACATCGTGGTGACCTTCGACGACAACACCACGGACATGATCGCCCGTCAGCAAACGCTGGAACGATTGACTTCCGTGGACGTGCCACCCGATGCGCAGCCGCAGCTTCAGCCGCTCTCGACCGCCATCGGGGAAATTTTCCGATACCGCGTGAAGGGCGATGGCTACTCCACCCGCGAACTGCGCACGATTCAGGATTGGATCGTGGACCGCAATTTGCGCGGCGTGCCGGGCGTGGCGGACATTGACACGTTCGGCGGGCTGGTCAAAACGTACGAGGTCAATCCGGACCTGGACAAGATGCGCTATTACGGCATCGCGTTGCAGCAGCTTTACACGGCCCTGGGCCGGGGCAACGCGAATGTCGGCGGCAGCAAGGTCACGCAAGGTTCGCAGCAGTATCTGATCCGCGGCGTGGGCATGCTGCATTCCGCCGATGAGATCAACGACATCGTCATCACCGCGCACAACGGGACGCCGGTGCTGGTCAAGGACATCGCTGCAGTTACGCTCGGCAATCTGCCGGTGGAAGGCATCGCCGGGCAGGACAAGGACGACGACATCGTGTTCGGCATCGTGGACATGCACAAGGGCGACAATCCGTCCGTGGTGCTCAAGGCGCTCAAGGCCAAAATTGCGGTGCTCAATAACTCCATCCTGCCCAAGGGTGTCAAAATCGTTCCCTACTACGATCGCGCATGGCTGATCAGCACCACGCTGCACACGGTGTTTGAAAACCTTGCCACCGGCGCGATCCTGGTGACGTTCGTTTTGCTGCTGTTCCTCGGCAACTTCCGCGCGGCGATGATCGTGGCGATTGTCATTCCGCTGGCATTGTTGGCGACCTTCATCGGCCTCACGTGGCGGGGCATTCCGGCGAATCTGATTTCCCTGGGCGCAATGGATTTCGGCATCATCGTGGACGGCGCGGTCATCGTGGTGGAAAACGTCTTCCGGCGGCTCGGTGAATTGAAGCCCGGGAGCGATAAACGGACTTTTCGCACCGCCATTGAACATGCGACGGTGGAGGTGGGCCGGCCGACGTTCTTTTCGATGCTCATCATCATCGCCGCACACATCCCGATTTTCACGCTGCAACGCCACGAAGGCCGCATCTTCGCGCCGATGGCCTGGACGATCACGAGCGCGCTGATCGGGTCGCTGATCTTTTCGCTGACGCTGGTGCCGGTGCTGTGCATGTTCCTGTTGCGCAAAAAAATTCCGCACGAGGAAAACGCGCTGGTCCGCTTCATCAAGAGACCATACGTCAGGTCATTGCACTGGTCGTTGGCGCATCCAAAGATTGTGATCTCGTCGGCGCTGCTGGCGTTGGGCATAAGCCTGCTGCTGGCGACGCGGCTGGGCACGGAATTTCTGCCGGAACTGAACGAGGGCACGATCTGGGTGAATGCCGACATGCCGGCCAGCGTTTCCGTGGAACAGGCGCGCGATTATTGCCGTCAAATGCGGGAACTGCTGCACCGCACGCCGGAAGTGAACACGGTGGTTTCCAAATCCGGCCGGCCCGAAGACGGCACCGACCCGAAGCCGATCAACATGGCGGAAATCTTTTTGGATTTTAAACCCAAGAGCGAGTGGCGCGCCGGCATGACCCAGCAAGGCCTGATTGACGAGATGAGCAGCAATATTTCCACGCTGCCGGGCATCGATTTCAGCTTCGACCAGCCGATCATGGACAACGTGCTGGAAAGCATCTCGCAGATCGACGGCCAGGTGGTGGTCAAGCTGTTCGGCGACGACTCCACCGCGTTGCGCAACAAGGCGGAGGAAATGTGCACCGCCGTCGCCGACGTGCCCGGCGTGGATACGGCGTGCGTGGACCGCGCGGGTGAAGTGCCGCAGACCATCATCGACATCGACCGCAAGGCGGCGGCGCGATACGGCCTCAACATCGGCGATGTGGAGGACGTGATTGAAACTGGCCTTGGCGGCAAGGCCGCCACGGAATTGTGGGAAGGGCAGGAACATTTCAGCATCGTGGTGCGTCTGCCCGAGGCGCAGCGCAGCCTGGCCAATTTGCGGAAAATTCTCGTGGACACGCCGGACGGTCTGCATATCCCGCTGGAACAGGTTGCGACGTTCAGGGAAACCAGCGGCAGCATGAACATCAGCCGCGAGGATAATACGCGCTTCTCCGCCATCAGCGTCTTCATCAAAGGCCGCGACATGGGCAGCGTGGTGGCCGACATGCAGGCGAAGCTGTCGAAATTTCCCCTGCCGCGCGGCTGGTATCTGACCTGGGGCGGCGAGTTTGAAAGCCAGCAACGCGCCATGAAACGGCTGTCCATCATCGTACCCATCAGCATCTTCCTGATTTTTGTGCTGTTGTTCGACGCATTCAAATCGGTGAAAAGCGCCTTGTTGATCCTGGTCAACGTTCCGCTCGGGCTCATCGGCGGCATCATTGCATTGCTACTCACGGGCATACCCTTGAGCGTGTCCGGCTGCATCGGGTTCATCGCATTGTTCGGGCAGGCGGTGCTGAACGGCGTCGTGATGGTGAGTTATTTCCATCAGCTCCAGGACGAGGGCATGAAACTCGACGAGGCGGTCTTGCATGGCGCGACCGTCCGTTTGCGCACAGTGCTGATGACGGCGCTATTGGCGATCCTGGGTCTGCTGCCGATGGCGCTCTCGCACGGTATCGGTTCCGAAACGCAACGGCCGCTGGCGATTGTCATCATCGGCGGACTCGTATCGGCCACGCTGTTGACGTTGATGGTGCTGCCGACGCTGTATCTGCTGGTGGAGAAGAAAGCCGACGCTGCCGGCGAGAAACGTTCGCCGGAAGTGACGTCCATCTGAACATTGTCCGCAGAAGGCGTGGAGTCCGAGCCAGACGGGCCAATGGGCAAACTTTAAACGCAGAGGTGCAGAGGACGCGGAGCAGCGCAAAGAACATTGTGACTTCTATTCCATTCTCACTGAGGTATAGAACACTCTTTCCATTAACGTTTGGGTTTGGATCTAAAATAAGCGCCCGGTCAATTTGAAGATCGTTTATCCCGCCACGTTGCAGCGCCCGGGGACGGGCGCACTCCGGCAGGGTGTAGGTGGTTCGCGGGATTGACGGTTTCAGGAGATTGAACAATGCTGCGACTGGTCCCGCTACGGGGGACACAGCCGCGTTCCGGTGGACGGCGCATCCTCCTTCGCCAAGGCTTCTGAGGACAAGGCGCACCATCCCTCCCGTTTTGGGTTTCGGATTTTGGGCTTTAACGATGTAAACCAAGAAAACAATTCTGTTTACAAGTCAGGCAGGTTGGCTTATAGTCAATCGAGGTTCGGATTGGCAGTGGCCAATTACGGATTTGCGGGTTCCTCCTGCCAAGGCTATGGAGGACAGGTCCGCCGTCGTTGAAACTTCCGCCTTCGCCGAGGCTACGGCGGGCAAGTCGGAGGACGGGCATTTGTTCTTTGACATAGCCACGAAAGTGGCGAGTGACGTGAGACGTGTGATGAGTTAAACCATCGCGCGGGCCGGGGTGGAATGTCTTGAATAGAGGCATTCCGGCCCCACTCACCGTGACCAGTCAAGGTTGGGAAGTAGGTTGCAAGTTGAAGGTTGACCGGACTGACGGCTCGCGTAGACGCTCGTCCACCAAAATCCTCAATTTCGGGCTAAATCCGACCGAATCGCACTAAATCGCACCAAATCCGACCAAAAATAGTTAATGGTTGATGGGGCGTTCGTTGCGACCTCGACTCCGCTCGGTCGCGGACGGCGCAGCGCGCCGTCCCTACCGCTGGCGAAGGCGGTTTTAGCAAATAAAGCAGCCGAACGGGTGTTCGAGGATGACGATGAGGACGAGGAGGAGGAGGATTCCCTGAATCCAGGTGCCTTTCAAATCCCCAGATCGTTTGCGGTGGGGCAAAGTTCCTCCACGGCCCGGCGGATATCAAAGGCCTGGGTCAGGGCGGAATCCTGCGTTTCGCCGAAGTAGTGTTTCATCTTCACGCGCATGGCGCCGATGATTTCGCCGTTGCGGTCGCGCAAGGGCAGGGTGATGTCCACGGCGCCGTGTTCGCGCCCGTAATAGGGTTTGTTGTCGCGGACGGCGGCGAGGATGTCGTCGGTGCCCGGCTGGCCGACTTCAGTTTCATCCTTGCTGGCGATGATATGGCTGGAGGTGCCGCCGGCATCCAACTGATAAAACCGGAGGCCGAGGAGTTTGACCTGTTTGGCCAGGATGGTGTCGAGCACGGCTTTGGCCGGCGGAATGCGCGGGGTGTAGGAGATCTGCGCGCGGCAAAAATAGGTGAGTGAATCGGACTTGGTCCAGAAGCCGACCTTGCCTTCGATGAAGGAGTTGTCTCCGAGCATGGGCATGGCGGGACGACCGTCGAGGAAAATGGAGATATGGTTGCCATCGCATTGCACGGCGAGGGTGTGCCATTCGCCCAGCGGCAAGGTCAAGTCGCCGCCGATGGGGTTGGAACGGACGCCGTCAACGACCTTGAAGAAGCGCAGGTTTTTGCCGCCCGAACTCACGCGGGTGTAATAATAATTGGAGATGTTTTGAAAACGGAAAACGATCCCGGCCATCTGCTCGCTGATGCCGTTGACGATCTTGAACTGGGTGCTGAACTTGAAGTCGCGATAGATGTCGCCCTGATAGATGCACATGGGGAAATGTTCGTCGGTCATGTCATCGCTCGTTTGCGCGAGGACCTTGCCGGGCGTGAGCAGGGTGGTGTTGGTGCCGAAACCGGAAAACTGCGAGGGGACATCAGCGTCCATGACCTGCCATTTCGGGGCCGAGCCCTCGCCGCCGAGCAGGGAGACAAAATTGGTCGGCAAGGAGCCTTCCGGCACGTTGTCCAAATCAAATTGATACTCCACACCGCGCGCGCAACAGGCCATGGCGGCAATAAACAAAACTATGAGAAAACGCATTGCTTCCAGCATAGCAAACCGGCGCGGACAGGCAAAATAGTTTTGCCACGCGCGGGTTTCCACGCAAAATATAAAGATGAAATTATCCCGTATGATGGTCTGGTTGGTGGCCGTCGGTTTTTCCGGATTTTCCGCACAGGCGGAACTACGCGTTGCCGCCATATTCGGTGACAACATGGTTTTGCAGCAGCAGATGACGGTGCCGGTCTGGGGCTGGGCCGCACCGGACGCGAATGTGACGGTGAAATTTGCCGACCAGACCAAAACCACGTACGCCGATGCGAACGGCAAATGGCTGGTGAAACTCGGGAAGCTTAAGGCAACGTTTGATGTGCAAACATTGACGGTCGAATCCGGTGAGACCAAGGTCTTCACGAACATCCTCGTCGGCGAGGTATGGCTCGCTTCCGGCCAGTCGAACATGGAAAAGCCCATCGGCAAACAGCCGGGCCAGAAGCCGACCCTCAACGCCGAGGCCGAACTGGCGGCGGCGGAATATCCCAACATCCGGATTTTCAAGGTGGATAAAAAACTCGCCGCCACGCCGTTGGCCGGCCTGGGCAAGAACAGCGGCTGGCTGCCGTGCAGTTCCAATTCCCTCGATGGCATCAGCTTTTCCGCCGCCGCGTATTTCTTCGGGCGCGAAATCTACACGAACTTGAATGTTCCCGTCGGCCTCGTGGAATCTTCCTGGGGCGGCACGCGCATCGAACCGTGGACGCCGCCGGCCGGTTTTGAGCAGGTGGCGTCGCAGAAGAAGTTCGCCGCGACAAGCGTTGATCTGTCGAAGAAAACCGCTTACACCGAACCCACCGCGATTTACAATGCCATGATTGCGCCGATCGCCGGTTTCGCCATGCGCGGCGCGCTCTGGTACCAAGGTGAATCGAATCTCATGGGCACGAATGACGATAACGATTACCGCGAATACGCCGACAAGATGCAGGCGCTGGTCGGCGGCTGGCGCGCCCTCTGGGGCGAGGGCGATTTCGCGTTTTACTTCGTGCAGATCGCGCCGTTCGGTTATGCCGGTCCGAAATGGCATTTCGCCAATTCGCCGGAGATGCTCCCGGAATTCTGGACATTGCAATCCCGCGCCGCGCGCACCATCCCGCACGCCGGCATGGTCGTGACCACCGACCTCGTGAATGACCTGAACGACATCCATCCACGCGATAAAAAGGACGTCGGCCACCGGCTCGCGCTGCTCGCGCTCGACAAAACCTACGACAAGAAGGTCGCGAGCGAGGGGCCGGTTTTTGAAAAGGCGAAATTCAAGGACGGCAAGGCCATTCTGGAATTCAAGCATGATGACGGTTTGAAAAGCCGCGACGGACACCCGTTGACGTGGTTCACCATCGCGGGTGCTGATGGAAAATTCGTTCCAGCAGAAGCTGACATCGTGGGTGAAACGGTGGAGGTTTCTTCGAAGGAAGTTTCAAACCCGGTTGCCGTGCGTTTTGCTTGGAATGAAAACGCGCAGCCGAACCTATGCAATGGCGCTGGCCTGCCGACTGAACCATTTCGCACGGATGAAAATTAAAGATTATAACAAACCACTTGCCATCAGGCAGGGAAGTGCGTAATTCAAATACAGTCAGATTGAATGGCTCTGTAATGTGATATACTCCGCTTGGGAAACGTCAAAAAAATATTCCTGATGGTGTTAGGGCTCGGCTGGGCTTTGACCGCGATGTCGCGAACGATTCCGGACCCAACGGATGCGACCGGCTTTTTCCAGACCGTCGCCAACAAGCTGTTGCGCAGCACGTTTGATTTTGGCATCACGAACATTCCGGTGCAGACCAACGGGATCTTTTGTTACACGCCCGCCGTGCAAAGGCTGTTGCAATTGACGGCGAATCTGCGGGACGCGGCCAACACGAATTTCTATCCGACGGTCTATCGGCCGACCTTTTACAACGACGGGCAGGGGAATATTTACATCACCGGTTATCAGCAGGTGACGAATGTGATCGGCCCAGCCGATCCGCAGTTGGGCAACTTTTACAACATCACTCATCTGCCCGTGGGTGTGAGTTCCAATGTGAACATGTATGGCGTGCCGTGGATCATCGGCGCAAAGAAATACATGCCGAATTTCAACACGCTTTATTCCTATGACACCATTCAGGTCACGCGAAAAATGCAGGTCAACCGCCCGACCGGAACAACCCTTTATACCCGTAATAATCAAAATCAGTTTAGCACGAACGAAATGGTGGTTTTAAGCATCACCAACCATGTCGGGTTTTCGTTCTGGAATTCTTATGGGAATCAGTATCCCGGAATCAACCCGATCGTAGTCGCAAACTGTGCATTTCTAGGTCAGATTTATCAGCCGAACGGCGTTTGGAACCAGCCAATCGTCGGGGTCATGCCGACATTCATACAGTCTCTGACCCCCTGGCCGGGCACGGGTGTGCCAGCCAACAGTTATGCTCCCTTAACGACACCCTATATTGGTTCTTTTGTTGGCAACACTGTTGATTTCAGCGTCTTTCCTGAAGCGTCTTTGATCATGGACGCTAACGGTGTCGTGCAGGCCACAGATCCGAGCGAATCGTTCGCGAACATACCCTCGACGGCTTTGCCGTCGTTCCCCAATCTGCAACTGGCGACGACAAATCTTTTTCAGGGTTATATTTTGGATGGCCCGGTCAATGGAGCATATCAAGTGCTGGATTACGTCAGTTTCGCGGGGCCGGTTCAGGTACGTTCTGTGACCAACGACTTGGCGGATCCGAACTATCCGGACCCCAGCCAGTATGGAAATCAAGAATTGCAATGGAGCATCAATTTGAACATTTCCGGTCTGGCCTACGGGATATTCAATCAAATGGACGTTTCGTTGAATGATCACAATGTGCCCGTGGCTGCACAGTGGAAGAACCCGCCCAACGTGCCTCCCGGCCTCGCAAATGTGCCAGCGGCGGAAGCGGCCTTTTTCAAGGCGTTTTTTAGCGGGGCTCCGGTCACTTATAATAATGTCACTTATTATAATACCAATACGACCTCGCAAGCGCCCTACACGCCCTCGCGCACGGTCAATGCCCCGGTGCTTTGGATGGTGAACGATCCGTTGGTTCATTATCTGGCTTCTGACTTGAACGACCCAATTCCTCTGAGCGGTTCGCCGGACGGCGCGTATCAATATGACGGATATAACACCGGCCCAAATCGTTTACCCATTCCCAACCTCCTTTCACCGAATCCAGGCAGCCCGCTGCTGACACAACGTTATCAGCCGTGGGCGCAAATTTCACAGATGGCGGAAGTGAAAGTGCTCGTGGACACCAACGCCGTAAATCTGGCCTACAAGGATCCACTGGTTTATACGCCGGACACTTGGGATTTCCCCGCCACGAACGGTTTGCCTTTGACCTCGCTCGGGCAGGTTCATCGCGGTACGCCTTGGCAGACGGTTTATCTAAAATCCACCAACATTTTGGATCTGGTGAACAACAATATTCCCCAAGGCTATAACACTTGGACATACTGGACTGGCGATTTCAATTCCAGCGACGCCGCCATCATGGCGCCGGCCAATGACTGGCGACTGGCGGCATTGCTGGCGGAGATGTTCAACACCAACGACACGACGCAGCTTGCCTCCGTCAATGCCGCCAACTGGCCGGTGCTGCTGGATGGCACGACGGTGCTGACCAATTCGGTTTCGCCAGCCGGACTCGATCCCGTCGTGATGAGCAGCAATTCGCCGCAGGCCGCGATCATAGCCACGGCATTGTTCCAGGCACAGGCCGGTGAGCCGAACGGAGTCTTCGCATCGGTCGGCGACATCATCGGCGTGCCGGCCCTTTCCCAATCCTCGCCGTGGCTGGATGCGGGACAGGGTCAGAACGAAATTTCGGATGTGGCGTATGAAGCCATCCCGTCGCAATTGCTTTTGGAGTTAAGGCCGGATTCGACCGGTGCAATGAGCGTCTCCAATGGTGTCGTCAATGTGTCGTTCACGGGCGCGGATGCTTTTGATTATGCGGTGCAGGTTTCGACCAATCTTTTGAACTGGCAGACTGTCGGCACCAACACACCGGCGCAAGGGGCATTTGCGTTGCCGGTGAGCGGGTCGTCGCAACAGTATTTTCGCACGTCATTGTTACCTTGAAATCGATCCTCGTTTTTGGGTGTTTGCATTTTGCATGATTTGTTATCAACCTTGGATAATAGGTTATCGGCTCCGACGGTGTTTGGGGGTGAAAGGCCGGCTTTTCCACAAGTTTTTTGATGCAACGGCTTTTCCAAGGAGCGGCACATTCCAAGCTGGGTTAATCCTATGAAAACGAAACGCACAATCATTTGGCCATTGGCAGTTTCAATGGCGGTAGTTGTTGGCGCAATGACCGGCTGTGTAGTACCCCCACCGCCTCCACCTGGAGTCGTCGTGGCGGGAGTCACGCCGGACTATTGCTTCTGGGACGGGGACGATTATTTTGGTTGGTACGGCGGGGAATACTATTACTGGGGTGGCGGGGCTTGGATTGTGGCCGACCATGGCCGGCTGGATCGGATCCATACGTGGGAAGCGGACCATCCTGATTGGCGCTCGCATGCGACCGACATGAGGATGGATCCGCAGACGCGGACACACTTGGGAGCACAGGAGCAGGCCCATCCGATGGCAGCACCGCCGGCCAGACATTATTTTAACGGCGGCGGCAATTTCCATGGAGGTTCTCCCGGGGGCGGGGGTGGTCATGGCCCGAGATAAATAATTGGCAACCGACCCAGGCAGGGCAAGATCTGGGTCACTTCGTCTCGGCGATGGAACGAAACCTTGCGGTGGCGGCCTTGGAGTCGAGCACAAGCGCCTTGAAATTCCACTCGGAATTCGGGTCGAGCGACGATGCGTAGTCGCTCGCGTTGCCGTCGGGCGCAACTTTGGCGGTCAGGAGCGAAAATTCCACCTTCACCCCGAAACGTTTTTGGTTGGAGAGGTTGCGGACTTTGCCGGTGACGTAGATGAGCGAACTGTTGGTGGTCTTGGTCAGCTTCACGCCGGAAACGGAAAATTCATTGGTCATGATCTCGTCGGTGAGTTTTCGGGCAACGGGGCTGTTGGTTTCGACATTGCTTAAGCCGCCGGGCTTGGTGGAGGGCATCCGGCGCAATCCCACTAAAAGCAACCCCGCAGCCACTAGAACACCGGCACTACAAAAAACCACAAGACGAAGCTTGGACTTATTCGTCCCCAAAGGCGGCAGTTCGGTCAACTTGCCACAGTGAGGGCAGGGGACGGTCTGGCCGGCGGCGTCCGTGGGAAACTCGATATGGCCGGCGCAATGGCGGCACTCACACTTGAAAAATTCAGTTTCAGACATGTCGTGTTAATGAATCTAATTTGTTGTTCATTGGTGTCGATCCGCCCGGCGGAATGAGGAATTATGGCACGATTCGGCTCTTTTGTCTGAAACAAGCGTGATTCCAGCTTTTTTTCGCAAACAAATGAAACCAAAAATTCGCCAGATGCGTCGAATCAATTATATTAACCATTATGAATCCTGAAGAACACAAGCAGTTCAGCTTCGAGGACAGCTTTCTGACCCGGCGTCAATTTCTGCAGCGCGCGGGCATGGGATTCGGCGCGTTGAGCCTGGCGGCGCTGTTTGGCGAGGGTCTTTTATCGATGCCCGCGGGTGCAATGGAGGCCGAGGCGACCTTGCTGCCCAAAACGCCGCCGCTACCCGCGAAGGCCAAACACGTGGTTCACATCTTTGCCCAGGGTGCGCCGTCGCACATTGACACTTGGGATTATAAGCCCGCGCTGGCGAAGATGGACGGCCAGGAGATTCCCGGCATGAACGGCGTGGGTTATGCGTCGCCCTTCAAGTTTGAGAAAAAGGGCAAATCAGGCATCGAAGTCAGCGAAGTCTTTCCGCATCTCGGGGACCAAGTGGACGACCTGTGCATCATCAAGTCCTGCTTTACGGACATTCCCGCGCACGAGGTCGCGACGATCATGATGAACACCGGTTCCCGCCTCGTGCGACCGAGCCTCGGTTCCTGGACGCTTTACGGCCTGGGTTCGGAGAACCAGAACATGCCCGGCTACATCTCGTTGCGCCCCGGAGGAATTCCCGCCGGCGGCACGGCAAACTGGCAAGCGGCTTTCCTGCCGGGCCTGTATCAGGGCGTGAGCGTGAACACGAGTGTTCCCACCCTCAGCCAGCTCATCGAAAACATCCGCAATCCCGTGACGCCGCTCGCGGAACAACGCCGCCAGCTCGATCTCGTTCACAAGTTGAACGAAATCCATTCACAGAACCTGCAAAAGGACGCGCAGCTCGAATCGCGGCTGGAGGCGTTTGAAATGGCGTTCAAGATGCAGACCGAGGCGACGGACGCCTTTGACCTGAACAAGGAGTCCGCAGCCACGCGTGATGCCTATACCCGCACGTCGCAGGGCAACCAGTTGTTGATCGCCCGCCGGCTCATCGAACGCGGTGTGCGGTTCGTGCAGGTCTGGGCCGGTGGCTGGGACCACCATCAGGATCTGGAGGAACGGCTGCCGCAACGCGCGAAGGAAATTGACCTGCCGCTCGCAGCCTTTATCCAGGATCTCAAACAACGCGGGCTGTTTGACGAGACTCTTGTCATCTACGGCGGGGAATTTGGACGCAAGCCGGTGCGCGATCGCAATGGCGGCGACAGTCCCGGTCGCGACCACAATTCCAAGGCCTTTACGACCGTCCTCGCCGGCGGCGGCGTCAAGGGCGGCATGACCTACGGTTCCACGGATGAATTCGGCAACGCGGCGGTGGAAAACAAGGTGCATGTCCACGACCTGCACGCGACGATTCTCGCACTGCTCGGTTTCGACCATACGAAATTGACCTATCGCTACAACGGCCGCGATTTCCGCCTGACGGAAACGAGCGGCGAAATCATCAAGCCGGTTTTTGCATGAAAAACTTTTTGACGCCGACGTTTGTTCTTGTCTGCGCCGGATGGTTTCGCGTGAACGCCGCCGATCTGACGCCGGGGCAACAGGAATTTTTCGAGGACAAGATCCGGCCGATCCTTTCCGACAACTGCTACCAGTGCCACAGCACCTCGGCGGAGCGCATCAAGGGGGGCCTGTTGCTCGACACGCGCGACAGTCTTTTAAAAGGCGGTGACAGCGGCCCGGCCATCATTCCGGGCGAGCCGGAAAAGAGCCTGCTCATCAAGGCCGTGCGTTACACCGACCCCGATCTGCAGATGCCGAAAAAGCAAAAGCTCGCGGATGAGCAGATTGCGGCGCTCGAGCAATGGGTGAAAATGGGAGCCCCCGATCCGCGCGTGGCCGGGACCGGAAAATACACCTGGAGCGACAACAAAACGAACCATTGGGCCTGGCAGCCGGTAAAACGCCAGGCGATTCCCGATGTGAGCGATCCCGGCTGGTGCAAGACGCCGATTGATAATTTCATCCTCGCCAAGCTCGATCAAAACGGTTTGAAACCAAATCCGCCGGCGGACAAGCGCACATTGATCCGCCGCGCCTCCTTTGATTTGATCGGGTTGCCGCCGACACCCGAGGAAGTTCAAGACTTCATCAATGACAATTCGCCGGATGCGTTCGCCAAGGTGGTGGACCGGCTGCTAGCCTCGCCGCATTACGGCGAGCGCTGGGGCAGGCACTGGCTGGACGTGGCGCGTTACAGCGATACCAAGGGCCAGCCGCGCCGCGACCGCGAGGACAACATGAATCCGTTTATGTGGACGTACCGGGATTATGTGATCCGCAGTTTCAACGAGGACAAGCCCTACAACCAGTTCATCCTGGAACAGATCGCCGCCGACCGGCTGTCCACTTCGCAAAGCAACCCCAGAAACCTGGCGGCGCTCGGTTTTCTGACCTGCGGCGATCATTTCATGGGGATGCAGAATGACATTCTCAACGACCGGATTGATGTCGTGAGCAAGGGGTTTCTGGGACTGACGGTCACGTGTGCGCGTTGCCACGACCACAAGTTCGACCCGATCCCGCAGACGGATTACTACTCCTTGCGCGGAATCTTTGACAGTTGCGTGGAACCGAAAAATGAACCGGTGATCTCCAAAATCGATTACACGCCGGAATTTGCAAAATACCACGAAGACCGTGACAAGCTGGCGTTCGAACAGGAAAATCTGGAAAGTGCGCTGCCAAAATACCGCAAGGCCGGGGACGACGAGAAATTCAAGGAAGCGCGGCGCACGCTCGACCGCGTGACCCATGAGATAGCGATGCTCGATTACACGAATACCGCGGTGCCGATGCACGCGATGGTATTGGAAGACACGGTTCATGGTCATGACTCGCCGCTGTTTCTCCGCGGCGATCCGGGCAACCGCACCAATACCGTGCCGCGACATTTCCTTTCCGTGCTTTCGCCGCCGAATCCGCCGATCTATACGAACGGCAGCGGACGGTTGGAGCTCGCCTTCGCCATCGCGAACCGGGGCAATCCGATGACGGCGCGCGTGATGATAAACCGTATCTGGGAACACCATTTCGGCATGGGCTTCGTGCCGACGCCGGATGATTTCGGCATGATGTCCGAGGCGCCGAGCCATCCCGAATTGCTCGACTGGCTGGCGATGAATTTCATGACCAACGGCTGGAGCATCAAAAAAGTTCACCGTCTGATTTTGCTCTCCAGCGTGTATCAACAGAGCAGCGAAGAAAATCCCCGCTACGCGGACATTGATCCCGGGAACCGTCTGCTGTGGCGCGCGAACATCCGGCGGCTGGAATTCGAGCCGTTGCGCGATTCGCTGCTGGCCATCGGCGGATTGCTGGACACAAATCTATACGGGAAGCCGGTGGACCTCCGGCAGAACCCCAACTCCACGCGCCGCACGGTTTACGACCTGGTTGACCGCGCGAACATCGCGGACGTTCTGATAAATTTTGATTTCGCCACGCCGGACATGGTCACGGGTATCCGCCATCAGACCACCGTTCCGCAGCAGGCCTTGTATCTGATGAACAGTCCGCAGGTGATAAATCTGGCGAAGCATCTGGTGGCCCTGCCGGAGTTCGTGGACCAGGACGACGACACGGCGCGCCTGGATTTCCTATACGAACGGATTTATCAACGTCCACCCGCGCCGGAGGAGATCCAAATCGGCCTGGATTTTGTGAACCAGACGCCGATCCATGATGATCCGCCCCCGGTGTTCGCCGACGGCGGGGACAAAATAAAGGGCGACAAGGTGAAGGGCGGCGTCCGCCAGCCGCCGCCGAAAAAATACCAGTTCAACCGCGCACCGTTGACCTCGTGGGAGGAATACGCGCAGGCCCTGTTACAGGCGAACGAGACTTCGTTCGTGAACTGATTCTACTTTTTGGCGTAGCCGTTTGCGCGGAACCAGTTCACCGCATCGGCAAAAGCCTGTTCCGGCGGCGTCTGGGGCAGGCCGAGCTGCCGGATGGCTTTGGCGGGGTTGAACCACATCTTGTTGCGCGACATCTTCACACCCGCAACCGGCACACGCGGCGGAATGTTGGTGATAAAGGAGCAGATTTCATTGGCCTCGGCCACACGCAGGGCCAGCCAATGCGGAATTTTCATTTTCGGCGCACGAACGCCGGAAATTTTTTCAAGTTGGGCCAATGTTTCCTGCATCGTCCAATTGCCGTCGGCATTACCAAGAATATAACGCTCACCGATCGAGCCGCGTTCCGCCGCGAGGATGTGCCCGACGGCCACATCGCGGACGTGAACCCAGTTCAATCCGGTGTCCATATAGGCCGGCATGCGGTGGTTCAAAAAATCCACGATAAACTGTCCGGTCGGTGTCGGCTTCGAGTCGTTCGGACCGATGGGTGCCGAGGGATTGACGATGATGATCGGCAGGCCTTTTTTGCGGAACATTTCCACCGCCAGCGCCTCGGCTTGAAACTTTGATCTTTTGTAATCGGTCTTCAGGTCGGCTTCCCGGACGATGTCCATTTCCGTGGAAGTTAAAAACTTTCCATCAACCTTTTTCTTGGGAGTAGCGATGCACCCGACGGTGCTGGTAAAGACGATTTTCTGGCAGCCGGCGCGGCCCGCTGTCTCGAACACATTGCGCGTGCCCTCGACATTGACCTGATACATTGGCGCGTAATTGCGCAGCCAAAGCTGGTAGCTCGCGGCGCAATGAAAACACCATTCGCAGCCATCCATCGCCCGTGCCAGCGAATCCCGGTCAAGAACATCGCCCGTCACGCGCTCGTACTTCAGGCCGAGCAGCGCACGTTCGTCCGCACCCGGTCGCAGCAACGCCTTCACGCGGTGCCCGCGCGCAAGCAGCTCGTGTACGAGGTTCGAACCGATGAAACCGGACGCTCCGGTCACGAAACATTTCATAATAATGCCCCGAACTTTGCTTGAACCCGGCGCCAAGTGCGACAAAAATTTTCGTTCTGCAACTTGACTTGGTGGCGCGGCTTCGAAAAAATTCCCCGTTGTATGTCGGAAAAGAACCAGCCCCGTAAAAAGTCGGCCCGCGCCAGCCAGCGCGATCTCGACGCCAAGATTGAATTTATGGAGGGGCTGATCCGCCGTGACCCGGAATACGTGGATGCCCTCCAATTGCTGGGGGACCATTACACCGCGCGCGGGCGCTTTGCCGAGGGCCTGCAGGTCGATGAACGGCTCGCCCGCCTCGAACCCGGGAATCCCGTCGTTTTTTATAATCTCGCGTGCAGTTATTCGCTCACTGCCCAATTTGAACGCGCCGCGCTGGCGTTGGAAAAAGCATTGGAACTCGGCTATAATGATTTTGCCTGGCTGGCCAAGGACCCCGACCTGAAAAAACTCCGTGCGCATCCGCTCTTCGACGACCTTCGTGAAAAAATCCGCGAATTGAAGAAATGAACGTGACCCTGTGCGGTCGTACCGGACATTACCGGACCGTCACCTTCGACGCAAAAAGCAATTCGGTGCTGCTCATCGAGCAACGGCTGCTGCCACACGAGTTCAAGATCGTTGCCACCAAAAATTTCCGCGAAACCGCCCGGGCAGTCACGGACATGGTCGTGCGCGGCGCCGGTGCCATTGGCGCGACGGCGGCTTACGGGCTGGCCCAAGGCGCGCGGTCGTTTCGCGGACGCAACTTGAAGAAATTTTCCGCGCACGTCGCCGGGGTTTATCGCACGCTTGCCGATGCGCGACCGACGGCGGTAGATCCCGTGAACGCCATGAACAAAGTGCGCCGCGAAATGGCCCGCGGTGAAACCGTTGCGGAAAAGCAGGCGCTGGCGCTGGCCGCCGCCGAGGAGTTTGCGAACGAGGACGTGCGTCACTGCGAGGAAATCGGAAAACACGGCGTGAAATTGATCCGGAACGGGATGAAAATCCTGACGCATTGCAACGCCGGCTGGCTGGCATTTGTGGACATCGGCAGCGCGACCGCACCGATGTACGCCGCACAGGCGCAGGGCAAAAAATTTCATGTTTTCTGTGACGAAACCCGCCCGCGTTCGCAGGGCGCGACCCTGACCGCATGGGAACTGGCCCAGCAAAAAATTTCGCATCAAATCATCGCCGATAACACCGCCGGCCATCTGATGCAGCGCGGGGAGATCGATATGGTCATCGTTGGCAGCGACCGCGTGCTTGGACGTACCGGGGAAGTGACGAACAAAATCGGCACCTATACCAAGGCGGTACTGGCTGCCCGGCACAAAATCCCATTTTACGTTTGCATCCCGCTTTCGACGATTGATTGGGATTTGAAAAGCGGTCTAAAGATCCCGATTGAGGAGCGGGATGCGGGCGAGGTTCTCGGAGTTTGGGGCGTCCTTGCAGACGGCCACCATCCGGCAGTGAACCAAGGGCGGGCATATGTGCGAGTGGCCAATCCGACGAGCGGGGCGCGGAATCCGGCCTTTGACGTGACGCCGGCGGAACTCATGACCGGGATCATTACGCCCGCTGGAATTTTTAAGCCGAAGGAAATTTGGTCACGGCGAAAAGAACTGGGATTCATGGATTGAGGATGATTTTCAATCAAAGTTCAACTTGCTTCGCGCCAAAAATAATTTAGTCTGAGTTTTCCCCGAAGGCGGGGTAGCCAAGTGGTAAGGCAGGGCTCTGCAAAAGCCTCATCCGTCGGTTCGATTCCGACCCTCGCCTCCAATCCGAACCGTGTGTGCGGCAAGGGTTTGCAAATCGCCAGCAGGCTCACCTCCAGTAAAAGCTCCAGTAAAATGACTATTGTGGCACTATTCTGGAACTATTATTGGCGTGACGGGCTACTATTGTTTAAGCCCTCAACTTCTGCGTCCGGTATCCTCATCAACCATGAGGAACATCGTGAAACTTCGCTATCGTCTGTTTCAACGCAGCAACGGCATTTTCTTTATTGAAGATCGGGTTACTTGCAAGCAGGCCAGCTTGCAAACCCGCGACAAAAGGGCGGCGCAGCGGATTTTTAATGCCAAAAACGAGTCGCATGTGCAACCGGCCATCAACCTGCAAATCGCCCGTGCCTATTTGATGGCAATTGATTCACTCGCGGCCAAACGGACTTGGCAGCATGTGATGGACGAAATCATTGCCATCAAGACTGGTCCGACGCAGGTGCGCTGGGTATCCGCCGCCAAGGACAAGGCGTTCAACTTGATTCGCGACCGCGTCCTGATTGAAACCCAAGCCGAGCATTTGCTGGCAGTGTTGCGCGTCGGCAAGGTGTCCACGAACGCTTTTTTGCGTAAGATTCACAACTTTGCAACGGACATGAACTGGCTGCCTACGGCGGTCATCCCGCGCCGGCAATGGCCCGCCATCCATTACAAGGAGAAGCGCGCCATCACATTTGAGGAACACCAGAAAATCATTGCCGCCGAGGTGAACGCCGAACGCAAGGCGCTGTATCAACTATGCTGGCATCTGGGCGCCAGCCAGGGCGACGTTGCGAATTTGCAGGGTGAGGACGTAGACTGGCAGAATGGAACAGTGAGTTTCACTCGCAAAAAAACTGGCGTGCCGGTTTTGATCCATTTGGGTTCAGAGGTGTTGAATTTGTTCAAGGACTTGCCAGGCGAAGGCCCATTGTTTCCGTACCTGTCGCAAGTCAGGGCAGGGGATCGGGCGACGGAATTCAAGTCACGCTGCCGACAACTCGGCATTCAAGGCGTGACGTTGCACAGTTACCGATACGCATGGGCAGAACGCGCGAAAACCGTCGGGTATCCTGAACGATTTGCTCAAGAGGCGCTTGGACACAACAGCAAAGCCGTGCATCGTGCTTATGCGAAACGGGCCTTGATGAAAATTCCATCTTTGGAAGATTACGAGCAGCGGACGGCTTGATAAGATCGAATAATGAAAAAGCAAGTCACCTTGTAATTTTACACAATTGCGCTATAGAGGAGAAGGTGAGGTCAAAATCAAACTAAGTCAACAATTCAATGTCAATGCAATCAAAAAACACTCGCTAAAAACGAATGAGACCCCCACTCGCCAGAATTTTTCATTAATAAACGACCTTTCGCTGACAGTGATGCGTTAACGCATTCCCGCATTTGGTGCGCAACCCTACCCCCCTCCCTCGAAGGCGCCGCGTGGAAGTGGTCGTGGATGGCAAACTTTTGCCGGGTAATCTTCTGCTTGCCTTTACCCACGGTAAAACCCATCGGGACATTTTCACAATATTACCGAATGCGACTGTGGTCGCGATAAATTTATCGGACGCCATCAGCCGATCGGGGGAACCAGTAATCAATGAGAGATTGCATCTTGAGTAAAGCTGGTCGGTGAAACATTAAGTATGCGGCGAAAAGCCGCCCGCAAATTTTTACCGTTGCCGAAGCCGCAGACCCGGGCGATTTCTTCCGTTGACTTGCGGTGACGGTCGGCGAGCATGGCTTTCGCTTTTAGGAGACGCAGATTAACAAGAAATGTCGCCGGAGACGTTTTTCGTTCTGCACGGAAACGCATTTCCAATAACCGGCGGGAGACGTGAGTCGCTTCGACCACGGCATCCATGGTGAAGGACTTTGAATAATTCTGCTGCATGAATGTGATGGCTTCTTTAACGGCCAAATCGTGAGCATGGAGAACGTCGGTTGAGGCGCGGGCCATCACTTCAGATGGATCAATCAAAACGGGCTCTACAGGTGTCGGTTCCCCTTGGATCAGGTGGCCTAGTAATCTGGCTGATTCATAACCCATCCGATACGCGTTGACACAGACGCTGGTCAGGGTCGGCGAAGTAAATTCACAGACCATTAAGTTATTGTCCGTACCGATCACAGCCACGTCCTCTGGCACCCGCAGGCCGATGTCACGGCAGGCAGACAGGACAATGAGCGCACGGAAATCGTGAACAGCAAAAATTCCGGTCGGCAAAGGGAGGCTTTTTAGCCAGCGCTTGATGGGTTCATATCGTTCATTCCATAACGCATCTCTGGTCATGTGGGGCAGGAGAAAAGTGGTGACTTTCAAATTTGCCTCCCGGGCCGCCTCGTTGAATCCCCGCATCCGTTCATCCGAATACCATCGGCCTTGAACACCGTGATAGGCGAGATTTTTGAGGCCCAAACCGATCATGTGTTCGGCGGCCAGACGGCCAATTCTTTGATTATTCAGTGCCAGCCTTGGAATTTGACAGTCAAAATTCAAGTCTTCGCCGATGTTTACCATTGGAACGCGCCATTTGCGGAATAACTCCAGTTGTTTGAATGTGTTCGCGTGAACAATAACGCCGTCGATATGCCAGGATTTTAAACGGGACCAATCGAGCGGGAAATCATCGCTGCTTTCGGGATCCACGGGACAGGCGGACAAAAGCCACTTTTGCTTGGCTGCATAATCGTTGGCCCCGTTGAAGAAACGCGTAATGCCCCATGGCTTTGACTCGGGCAGCGCTAGGGCGATTTTGATCTGCCGGATTTTCATTGGCTTCAATTTGCGCGAAAGTCAATTTGCGTGAAAGAAATGATTTGCGCAAAACATACCAGTTTTGCGCAAACAGACTATTGCTTAGTAAGGAATGGTCTTTATAGTTTTAACCATCAAGCAAAACAATTTCTCAGCTAGGCTGAGTGTCTGTGAATTACTTGGAAAGATAATGTAATTGGATAACCGCGCTTTGCGGCGACTTTATAAGTTATACTTTGACCGATCGTAAAATTTTGAGAACACGTTTGTGACTGTTTTATTGTGTCATTTGTCCCGCTGGTCATATCAAAATTTAATTTTGAGAAACCTGCCCTGTTCGACTTTCCCGAAAAATAGCTTTAAATCAAAAATCGAAACCAGCAAACAAAACCCGAAAATATGAATAAACGAGTGTCAATCTATGCGGTGTTGGGAGCCTTGATTCTTTTCGCTGGCACGGGGGCCTACGCTCAATCAACCTATTCCAACGCCGTGATGTCGCTCAAGCCGGTGGCCTATTGGCCATTGACTGAAACGGTTGCTCCTCCCTCGGATTATGTCGCGACTAATCTGGGCAGCGCGCAAGCCTCGGGCAATGGTTATTATGAGACGTGGTGGACCAATGCTCCATCGGGCTTTGCCTTGACGAATGTTAACAATATCGTGCATGTCGCGGGTGCAATCAAAGCTGACAGTGACACTGCCATGCAGATCGGGGGAACCGGGCAGTATCTGGTCTGGCCGCGCTCCACTAATGGGGTGGCCAATCCGGCCGTGACGTTGCAGCCACCCTTTTCGATTGAGATGTGGGTTTATGTCCCAACCGTCCCTTCGGGGTTAAATTTGTTATTCGCGGAGGGTGGCAATACTGTTCAAACGGGACCGGCATTTGGCAATGCGCTTGGGCAGGAGGGGGTCGAAATCGGTATGAATACGTCTCACTTTTACTTTAAAACCTACGATGGGCCCGTTGTGGCTGGCGCATCCCTCGCGACGACTTCCGGCCAGGTTACTGCCAACGCGTGGTATCATCTGGTGTTCACTTTCGACGGAACCATCAAAAAAGCCTACGTTAACACCGTTGCCGTTACTCAAACGCTGACATCCAAGAATTCACTCGGGCAACTTTATATACCTGATTTGGTCTCACCCATGGTGCTGGGCAATGGCGATGAACTGGGCGCTGGTTCTTCCGCCCCTCTGAATGGCGATATGGACGAATTTGCGATTTACCCAACCGTCCTCTCCGCCGCGCAGGTTGCCGCACATTACAACGCTGGTACCAACACCGCCCCCGCCACCAGCTATATGCAAACTGTTTTGAACGACGGCCCAACGGTCTACACACGCATGGACGAGCCATCTTTCACCAGCCCCATTCTGGCCAGCTTGCCCGTGGCCACCAATTACGGCAGCCTGGGCACCAGTGCCAACGGCTTCTATCAGCCCGGCACTGCTCCCGGTTCGCCCGGACCCGCTTACAGCGGCTTTGGTTCCTCCAGTGGTGCTGTGGCCATTAACGGATTTAACGGTGGCGTGGACGTGGGCGGAGGCGCTCTCCCTTCGTTGCTGAACCCCACGGGTAATCAGCCCTTGACGGTCATGACTTGGTTCTGCGGCAACCCGGCCGACGCGGGTCCCCGCTATCAGGATCTGGTAAGTCATGGTACTAACAGCTACCGCCTGGGTTTGGACCTTAGTCCGGGCAATTTCTTCAATCCTGGAGCGGGGGCTCAACTCGCCTTTACCAATGCCAGTGATATGCTCCTCTCGGGTATGAATTTAAATGATGGCCAGTGGCATATGGCCGCCGGCGTATCCGATGGCACAAATGAATCCTTTTATTTGGATGGTTTGCAGGTCAAAAGCGGGACCTCGGTGACCAACATCCCGGGCAACTTGAATGATCTCATTCTGGGCGGTGATCCTTTCTTTCTGGGGCCCAAGCCAAGTGCCGCCACGGGTTATCGCGGCGGTCTGTTTTACGATGGCAGCATCGGTCAGGTTGCCTACTTCACAAACAACCTGACGGCAGCTCAGATTCAACAGGTTTTTTCAGCCGCCAATGTGCCTCCGATTGTTCATCTACAACCGACCAATTCGGTTTTGGCGGGCGGCTATTCGGCCGGGGTTAACTTGGCATTCCCGACCACCGTCTCGGGATCGTCACCAATCAGCTATCAATGGTATTCGACCAATGGCACGGCAATTTCCGGCCAGACTGGTGGCAGTCTGTTGTTTACGAACAGCACGCAGGCCGAGAGTGGCAGTTACTACCTTGTGGCCACCAACCTCTACGGTGCTGCCACCAGCGCGGTCGTCAATTTGACGGTTTTCGGTCCTCCGGTAATTACCCAGGCCTCACCGGCCCAGCTTCAGGTATTTCTCGGTTCTTCTCCCGTTTTGAGCATGACCGCCCAAGGCAGCCCGCCTTTGATGTTTAGCTGGAGCCTCAATGGCTCAACTATTCCTGGCGCCACAAACTCCAGTTATTCCGTCAACACCAACGCGCTGAGCACCACAACCTACATTGGCATCGTTGCCAACACTTTTGGCACCAATTATGTGACGAACGTGGTGACCGTTCTCGCTGATCCGACGGCTCCTTACCCTGCTGCGGTGCTCGCTGACAGTCCCATGGCCTATTTCCGGCTGGATGAGTCGAGTGGTACAACGGCTTACGACTATGTCGGCGGCAATAACGCTACTTATACAAACGTCCTGCTTGACCAGTCTGGCTACAGTCAAAGTGAGGATCCCAATGAGGGAGCGGCCCTGTTTGGCGATTATCCGCCCAATAATAACTATGCGGGCAATGTGCCAAGTTACCTCAACTTTGGCACTAATACTGGCAATGGGGAGTTTTCTGTGGAAGCCTGGGTTACTCAATACTTTTATACGGGTGGTGGTGACGGAATTGTTGCTCTTGGTTATGGCGGCGGCGGCGATCAACTGGTGTTGGACACCGGCGGCACCTCCGGGACCCTCCGATTCCTTGTAAGCAATGCTGCTGGTGTGGTCAGCACGGCTGGCAGCACGCGGACTCTGGTGAACGACGGGCTATGGCATCATGTCGTCGGCGTTTGTGACGAGGCCGGCGGACATCTTTATCTTTACCTGGATGGTGTTTTGGTCGGCAGTACTACTATTTCAGCCGGCAGCGGTATTCTTGCTTCATCGATTCCTTTGAGCATCGGCGCCCGCGAATCCGCGAACAATAATCCGGTTAGCTACGACTATCAGTTCATCGGCGAGATTGACGACGTGTCAATTTATAATAAAGCCCTCAGCGCCACCCAGGTGCAGAACCATTATTTTGCATCGGGTGTTCCGCCGGTTATTACGCAACTGGTGCCTTCAAGTCAGACCGTTGATTTGGGCAACAATGCGGCTTTCACCGTCTCGGCCATTGGTGACTCTCCCTTGACGTACCAGTGGTATGACAATAATAACAATGCCATTTCGTGGGGGACCAACGCCACGTTGACCCTCACCAACGTGCAATCCAGTCAGGCCGGAAATTATAGTGTTACCGTAAGCGATCCCTACAACTCGGCTTCGACAAATGCATCACTCGCCGTGAATGCAGGACCTCCTGTCATCTCGGTGGACTTGAATCCGACGAATGCGATTTTTTATGTTGGCACTTCCAACACATTCTCCGTCAGCGTGTCGGGTTCCCCGCCGTTCTTTTATCAATGGTATCAGGATGGTACGCCTGTCGGCGGCGCAACGAATAGCAGCTTCACTTATGCTGCTTTGCTGGGCACCAATACTTATTATTGCGCGGTTACCAACATCTACAGCGCTGGCACGCCAACACTAAGCAGCACCGGAACCGTGGCTGGCATAGTCGCACCGGAGACCCTCAATTCTTCGAACTTCTCCTATAAGCTGAAGATCCGATTCAACGGTTATAGCAACCGCCTCGAGACCCTGGAGGATTTCCCGGTGCTGGTGCGGTTGGGTACGAATGTGTCCGGGTTTTCCTATGCCCAGTTCGCCTCGCCCGCCGGCGGAGACCTGCGCTTTGCGGATTCGAGCGGCACGGTATCGCTGCCATATGAAATCGATCAATGGAACGATGCCAGCGGCAATTCCACCATTTGGGTGCAGGTGCCGGCCTTGTCGAGTACCAACGATTTCATCTGGGCTTACTGGGGAAATCCTGCCGGGGTCACGCCGGCTGACTATACCACCAATGGCGCGGTCTGGCTGCCACCGTCCTTCCAGTCACTGCCTTCGTATGAGGTGGTCTATCATTTGGAACAGGGAGGATTTCCCTATCTTGATAGCACGCTGCAATACCCGGCAACCAATGGGATTGCGCCTGTTTCCACTAACGGCCTCATCGGGCAGGGCCTCTCGTTTAATAAAACTCCTTATCTCAACGCCGGCTTGGTCAATTTGGGCAACGCCTTTACCTTGTCCGCCTGGGTGAATGTGCCTTCGAGTGCCTCCAGCATTCAAACCGTTTGGGGTAACGGATCTGGCGCTGCCGATTCTTCCCAATGTCTTTTCTACGTGGATAATTTCAATACCAGTGATGGCACTCTGACTTTGACCACTGGCGACGGTGGGGCTACCCAACAAAAATTACAATCAGCTGCCGGCGCGGTTGGGCTGAATCAATGGCATTTGGTGACGGCGGTGGTGGACCGTGCGGATGGCAATGCGCAATTGTATGTGGACGCAAATCAGGTGGCTTCCGGCGCTGCCATGACTGACTTCCCCACCAACGCCGATTTGGACCTGGGTCAGTGCAGCAACAATAGCTTCCAATTCACCGGGTTGATGGATGAGGCACGGATACGTTCCGGCTTGAGTTCAACAAACTGGATATGGGCAAGCTGGATGACGGTGGCTGCAAACTCGTCGTTTGAAATTTATTCGGCAATAAGTTCCTCGGTGGTTACGCTCAACATCCAACATTCCGGTAATAGCGTGATCCTGACCTGGCCTGAAGGCACACTGCAGTCGGCCGGCGTAGTCACCGGCCCGTATAGTGACATCCCGGCGGCCACGTCGCCTTACACCAATGCGGTGGCCGGAACGCAGGAATTCTACCGCGTTCGCGTCCAGTAACCGTGAAAAGTCGCCGGCGGGAACATCCATGATGTTCCCGCTAATCTGACAAGAATAGTATGACAATGAAAAGCAGAACCGATGAAGAGCAAATTCGTCGCTGGCGAAACGCCGGTGGCGGGCAAATTAATAATTCTGGATTCACATTGATTGAGTTGCTGGTGGTTATCGCGATCATCGCGATCTTGGCGGCGATGCTGCTGCCGGCGCTCAGCGCTGCCAAGGGGCGGGCTCAAGCCATCCAATGCTCGGGCAACTTGAGGCAATTGATGCTGGCGTGGCAAATGTATCCCGGTGATAACAACAGTGGCTTTGTACCAAACCCGGACTACGAATCCTCTCCTTCTTGGTGCGCTGGAAACATGGCTGGAGGCGTAAGCATCGGAGGCCCCTATACTGGGATAGATGCCACAAATTCGGCGCTCTTGATTAATTCGGCGTATTCTTTGTTAGGGCCTTATTTGCAAAATCCTGCGATTTTTAAATGTCCTTCAGATCAAAGCACTTGGACTGGAATGCCGCGGGTTCGCAGTTATAACATGAGCCAATCAGTCGGTCCAACCTCGAACGGTACCTTGGTGGATGGAAGCCACGTTGCCGGCCATTGGCTTTCAACTGGAAATGCGGCTGCGCCGGGAGGGTCCCCCTGGAAAGTTTATATTAAGGACGGGGGTATCACGGGTGCCTTGGGCCCGTCAGATCTGTTTGTATTGACGGAGAAACATGCAGACTCCATCAATGACGCCACCTTTGCAGTTCAGATGCCAACCAGCGCCGCCGCCGACGAGTTTATCAGCATACCAACAAAAGTTCATAATAACCGCTGCTGTTTTTCTTTCGCGGATGGCCATGCAGAAATTCACAAATGGCTGATGCCGGCAGTCATTCCAGCCACAGTCTGGGCCGCTGACACGGTTCCCGCCTTGAACACCATTTCTGCTCTCAATGATCCAGATGTTATCTGGCTGGCCCATCATGCGTCCGGTGCTTCGGGGTCGGTTCCTTATCAACCCTGATGAATGCGATGCAAACCGGTTCAACTTTGGGAGTGATATCTGGCTAGCCTGCTGGTTAATTTAAGCTGAGAACAAACGATGCTATCGCGCGAGAGCGGCGTTTCATTTCTGACCGGCGTCGCGTCGTTAGATAGGCAGACCCGCAATTATTACGGCCCCAAGGCCGTTCAGGTCCTTGCAGCACACCGCTGCTGCTATCCGCGTGGCATCCATTTTCAACAGCTTATACATATTTTATGAACACCTATAAAAACACGTTCATTTAAAATAATTTTCGCAAATCGTACAAGAATGCGCAAATTAACCCATTGTCTCAATGTGATCCGCTGGTAATGTTTTCTCATGCAAGCCATAAATTTTTCTCCGGGAGAACAATTGTCTTTGATGCGGGTAGATTATGGTCCGGACGTCGTCTGCCCGGCTCATTGGGACTCTAAGCTTTCTACGCGCGCAACTGTGAGCTTTCAACCATGACTAAAAACAATTATGAAAGATCAATTTATATTCTGGCATATGCTTTCAATCTCAAAGTCAGTTCCATTGCTCGTTCAGTAGGTGCTCAAAGTGCTCTCGCCACAGATTCGAACAACCAAATAATTTGCGTCCAAAAAAGGAAGTCCGGTTATCGCAATCCAATATCCGCTCAAAACTAAACAATCAATGAAAACTAAACTCAAACCAGTCGCCATTCTTGTTTTTTCGCTTATTTGTTGTTTTATATCAAATAACGCGCTGGCGCTTACTGAAAGCCAGCTCGAAGCCAACATCCGGGCCGCCACGACCGGCTGCCCGAATTTTACGATCACCAATCCAATAACTGGAGGGCCGACGTTGAACGCCACCAATTACGGAGTTTCAACCAATAATACCGGCGAGCAAAATTATATGGGTTTTACGAACGCGATCGCCGCCTGCAACAGCTTGAACGCTTATAAATTAATTGTGCCCGCAGGCACTTACAAAATAGGGAAATATGGCTCAACTTACGGCACGTGTTTGCTCAATTTTAACAGTCTCAGCGATTTTATTTTTGACGGGCAAGGTTCCACATTTCTTATGGAATCCAAGGAGGACTTTATTCATGTGAAGTACTGTTCGCGGGTCGTCCTTGAGAACTACACGATGGGTTGGGACTGGACGAATGAAGTGGCACAAAGCTTGGTGCAGGTCACAAATGTTACTAGCACAAACATTGACCTGCAATATCCATATGAGAACAGTCCGAATCCTAACGCGCACGTTTATGAAATGGACGAAGCATGCGGAACAAATTACGATTTTTCCCATGAAGGAGCAGGCGAGGTTGGTGCAAGTGAAGTTAGTACTAATGGGACCACAGAAGGGCCTGGCAGGTTGCGTTATAAAACGACTAAATCAGGATTCAAGGTCGGACAATATTATATTATCAGGCACTACGAATACAATTACAAAGGCAACGATGTTGAATATAACAACAACTTGACTTTCAGCAATGTCACCGTGTATTCGACCTTGGGCATGGGGTATTCGATCAACTTTAACAGAAACTATCAGATTATTAATTCAAAACTGGTCCGCGAACCCGGGACAATTTACCATTTATCCAGCGCAGCGGATGCCATCAATGTTTCTGGGTCTTCCGGGTACTTCCGGGTGCTAAACGATGAGATTGGACAAGCCGGCGATGACTCGATCAATATTCACGATGGCTGTTCGGAGGGGATAGACCCCCTTTCCGGCGGCACTTCGCTTATTGCCAGCAATTGCGTTGGTTATCGCAATCCATTTGATACGAGCAGTGCCGTGGAACTACGCAAGCGTGATTATACTCCGTTTAACTGGTCGGCGGTCCCGACATCGGTTACATATCATACCAACGAGCAGACGGTTACGCTCACCTTCGGCATCAGTTTGCCGGCCGGCTTGACCAATGACAGCATTATTTGGAGTCACGAATATGACTCGGGCAATTATGTGATCAGCAATTGCTACATCCATGAAAACAAAGGTAAGGGGGCTTTTGTTCATTGTTCTAACGGAACGATTGAGAACAATACTTTCGTCAACAATTGGAACCCCGGACTGTTTATTGCCAGTATAAATTCGGTTTACGGTACTGGTTCAACCTACGGTGAAGGATACAATCCGAGCAACATTCTTGTTCTGAACAACCAATTTATCGGCAATAATATTTTAAGGAACAACGAAATAACGGATAATGACTTTCCCAATGATATAGTCATAGTCGGACAGACCGGCCCCCAGGCTATTGCAAGCTACCCTATTTGCCAGGACATTATTTTTCAGAACAATCTGGTGAAAAACTCGACCCATGCTTCCCTGGAGATTGCCTCAGCGACGAATGTTTTGACGGTTGGTAACACATTCGAAAACCCGTGCCTTTCAAATGATATGACCTTCTCTGGCTGTATTATTCTCACAAATTGCTGCTATACCGTATTCACGAGCAATCAATTGGTGATTGATCCAGGGGTAAAAAGTTACGCGACCAATATTTTTCGGGCGGCCAACACCGCCACTAATCAAGTCTATGCCGACCCGTTTGCCCCATTCACAACCGTTACCTTCAGTAACTATACGGTCACGTGGGCTGCCCCGGCGAACATTAGTTATGGGACGACGCTGAGTTCGCTCCAGCTCAACGCGACGGCGAGCGTGCTGGGCACGTATGTGTACAGTCCGGCCAGCGGCGACATTTGCCAAGCAGGCACGACGAATCTGACCGTGACGTTCACGCCGTCGAGCCCGAACTATATTCCATCGCCGACGAATTTGACGGTTTCGCTCGTCGTGACACCGGCGCCGTTGACGATTACCGCAGACGACCAAAACAAACTTTATGGCACAACGCTGCTTTTGGGATCGGGGCAGACGAATTTCACAACCTCGCCATTGCAATTCGGTGAGACGGTGGGGACCGTGACCCTCGCCAGTTCCGGGGCCACGAACACGGCACAGGTGGGTGCTTATCCAATCGTGCCGGGCTTTCCGACGACCGGATCGTTTAACCTGTCGAATTATGACATCACATTTGACCCGGGGACGTTGACAGTGTTGAGCAGCTTGCCGGACTCATGGGCCAGTCAGGATATTGGAGACGTCGGTTTCCAAGGTAGCGCAACCTATACCAATGGAACTTTTACGGTGTCAGGTGCAGGAACGGACATATGGGGCACCAACGACAGCTTTCAGTTTGTCTCCCAGTCATGGAGCGGAGACGGACAAATTGTAGCGCGGGTGGCTAGCATCGGAAATACGGGTTCCTCGCCAAAGGCCGCTTTGATGTTCCGCGAAACGCTGGACGCGGGTTCATGCAACACCATCGTGTTTGCCACGACGAATCATGTTTCAATGCAGGGCAGGACAACTACCAATGGAATCACCGTCACCGTCGGCACCACCAATGCAACGCCGCCCCAATGGCTGTCGCTGGTCAGGACGGGCAATTATCTAAAAGGCTATGAATCGGCTGATGGTATTAATTGGAACTTAATTGGCATGCAAACTAACTCCATGGCAACCAATATTTATGTCGGGCTGGCCGTAAGCTCGAAATCGTATGGCATCTTGAACACCTCGGTATTTGATCACGTCAGCGTACAGAACGTATGGTATAACGACGATATTGGCGCCGCCGGCGGCAGTTCGCAGATTAATTATTCCAATGGAGTCTGCACCGTGTCAGGTATAGGAATGGACATCTGGTCGACCAACGATGAATTTCAATATCTTTATCAGGCCGGCAGTGGAGATCAAACGATTATTGCACAGGTGACCAGCGTCGAAAATACGTCCACATCGGCAAAGGCTGCCGTGATGATCCGAGAAACGCTGGATCCCGATTCACGGAATACCACTTTATTTGTTTCTCCCACCAATGGTATATCAATACAAGGCAGGACAGCTATCGACGGGTTAACTGTCACCGTGAACCATACCAACGGCGTGCCACCACAGTGGATCATGCTCGTTCGGAGCAGTGCCAACATGAATGGGTACCAATCGCTTGATGGAACCAATTGGAGCTGGATTGGAACTCAAAGTAATGGCATTGCCAATAATTACTATATTGGCCTTGGCGTTACGTCAAAGAACATTGCCCTCACCAACACTTCAACATTCAACAATGTCAGCGTGCAGGGTGCGTGGATGGACGGCGACATTGGGAGCGTTGGAATGGCCGGCAGTGCGTATATTGATGATTCAACCGGCGTATTTACTGTGAGCGGTTCAGGCGCTGATATTTGGGGATCTAACGATGCGTTTCAATATGTTTATCAGCCGCTTTATGGAAACGGTCAAATCGTTGTGCGCGTTACTGACAATGGAGATACAGATCCTTCGGGCAAGGCTGGCGTAATGATCCGGGATACACTCTCTGCCAATTCGGCAAACGCGCTTCTGTTTATCAGCGTCACCAATGGTGTTTCATTCCAAGGTCGTGCTATTGCAGGCACCAGCAGTAGCAACTTCGATAATACACCCAGCCTCACTGTGCCGTATTGGTTGGAGCTTGGCCGTATCGGGAGTAGTTTGACGGCCTCCAATTCCATTGATGGCATAAATTGGACATCGATGGGCACTCAAACAATTACCATGTCCACCAATGCCTGGATTGGCGTGGCCGTTTCATCTAAAAATAATTTGATTCTAAATACCGCCATGTTCGATAATATCACGATTACGCCAACGCCTTGAGATATATCAACGGAATGAGACAAATTCTGGACAAAAGAGACCGGATGGAAATAAGAATGCCTGTTTATCCGTGAAATCTTATATAAATACTAAAATACCATTCATCATCGTCGTTTTACTGGTCTTTTCTCTGATGTCAATTGACGCATGGGGACTCACTTCCGCGGAACTTAAAGCCAGCATCCGGGCCGCAACGACCGGCTGCCCGGCTTTTACGATCACCAATCCGGCAACGGGAGGCCCGACGCTGAACGCCACCAATTACGGGGTCAGCACCAACAACACCGGCGCACAAAATTATACGGATTTTGCGAACGCGATCGCCGCTTGCAATAGCTCGAACGCCTATAAATTAATTGTGCCCACAGGCACGTACAAGATAGGGAAATATGGATCAACTTACGGCTCATGCTTGCTCAATTTCAACAGCCTCAGCGATTTTATTTTTGACGGGCAAGGTTCCGTATTCCTTATGGAATCCAAGGAGGATTTTATACATGTGATGAACTGTTCGCGGGTCGTCCTTCAAAACTACACCATGGGTTGGGACTGGACGAATGAATGTCCAGAAAGCCTGGTGCAGGTCACAAACGTTACCAGTACTTACATGGATCTTCAATATCCATATGAGAGCAACCCGGTTCCAAACGCGTCTATCTATGAATTGGACGAAGCGTGCGGAACTAATTACGATTTTTCCCATGAAGGAGCGGGCGAGGTTGGCGACAGCACGTCAAATAGTTTGGCCATTCCAGCGACAGCTGAAGGAACCGGCAGGTTGCGGTATACCACCCCTCATAGTAGCGGTTGGTTTGCCAGCGCAGGATTCAAGGTCGGACAATATTATATTGTCAGGCACTACGCATACGAATTCAAAGGCAATGATGTGGAAAATAATAATAATTTGACATTCAGCAATGTCACCGTGTATTCGACATTGGGCATGGGTTATTCGATCAACTATAATAGAAACTATCAAATTATTAATTCGCGACTGGTTCGCGAACCAGGAACAATTTACCGTTTATCAAGCTCATCGGACGGCATCAATGTTACAGGATCTCACGGATACTTCCGGGTGCTAAACGATGAGATTGGACAGGCCGGGGATGATTCGATCAACATTCATGATGGCTGTTCGGAGGGAATTAAGGTTGTCTCAAGCACTTCGCTCATTGCCAGCAATTGCCTCAGTTATCGCAATCCTTTTGATACGATCAGTCCTGTGGAACTGCGCAAAGGGGATTATACTCCGTTTAATTGGTCGTCGGTTCCGACATCGGTTTCGTCGTATCGCAGCGACAACACGGTTACGCTCACCTTCGGCATCGGTTTGCCGGCCGGCTTGACCAATGACAGCATTATTTGGGGCCACAAATATGATTCGGGCAATTATGTGATCAGCAATTGTTACATCCATGAAAACAAGGGCAAAGGAGCTTTTGTTCATTGTTCCAACGGAACGATTGAGAACAACTCGTTTATCAACAACTGGAATCCTGGACTGTTTATTGCCAGCATAAATTCAAAATACGGTTCAGGTTCGATCTATGGTGAAGGATATGATCCAAGCAACATCCTGGTCTTGAACAACCAATTCATCGGCAATAATATTTTAAGAAACAACGAAATAACGGATACGTACTTTCCTAACGATATAGTCATAGTAGGACAAACCGGTCCCGAGGCCATTGCCGACTACCCTATTTGCCAGGACATCATTTTTGAGAACAATCTGGTCGAAAACTCCACCCATGCTTCCATGGAGATCGCCTCGGCAACAAATGTCCTGGTGGAAAACAACACCTTTGAGAATCCCAATCTGTGGAACGATGAGCCTGCAAACATAGTGGCTGGATGCATCATGATCCAGCAATGCAGCAGTGTTATATTCGATACGAATGCCCTGATAATTGGTTCCGGAGTGACAAGCTATATGACCAATATTTATGTGGATTCCATCACTGCCACCAACAATATATTTGTTTCTCAATTTGCGAGTGTTGCAGTTGGCGCAGGACCGCCTGTAATTGGACAAGATATTGAGCCGGCTTATTTGACCGCCTACATTGGAAACACGAATACTTTCTCGATTGCCATGTCCGGCAGCACGCCATTCGCCTATCAATGGTATCAAAATGGACTGCCCATTGTTTATGCGACGAATCAAGATTATCCATTCTCTGTTCTTTATGGGACGAACACCTATTATTGTTCGGTCACCAACAGCTACAGCGCAGGCATGCCCACAACAAGCAGCACTGCGACAGTGGTTGGCATTTCCGCAACAACCCTCAGTCCTCCGGATTTTGCCTCGTGCTTGAAGATCACCATCAATGGTTATAATCGCGGTGAGACGTTAAATGATTTTCCGCTATTAGTGCAATTGGGCACGAATGTGACCGGTTTTTCCTACCAACAATTTGCCTCGGCTGCCGGCGGTGATTTGCGGTTTACCGATGCTGGTGGCACCCGTGAAGTGCCTTACGAAATCAATCAGTGGAACACTAATGGTATTTCGTCTGTTTGGGTCCAAATGCCAACATTGTATGGAACCAATGATATGTCAGGAACCAACAATATTATCTACGCTTACTGGGGCAATCCTGATGACGCTACAGCACCTGATTTCACAACTAATGGTGCCGTCTGGGTGTCGGCCGCGCCGTCGTATGAAGTGGTATATCATTTGGAACAAAGTGGTTTTCCGTATCTCGACAGCACACTGCAATACCCGGCGAACAACGGGATTGCGCCTGTTTCCACTAACTGCCTCATCGGGCGGGGACTCTCATTTAAGAAAACTCCCTATCTCGACGCCGGGTTGGTCAATCTGGGCAATGCCTTCACCTTGTCGGCCTGGGTGAATGTACCTTCGAGCGCCTCCAGTATTCAAACTGTTTGGGGCAACGGGAACGGTGTCGCTGAATCGGCCGAGTTCCTTTTCTACGTGGATAATTACAATACCAGTGATGGTTCTTTGATTTTGACCACTGGCGACGGTGGCGCAACTGAACAACAATTAAAATCAGCACCCGGGGCTGTTGGACTGGGTCAGTGGCATTTGGTGACGGCGGTGGTGGACCGTACTGGTGGCAATGCGCAATTGTATGTGGATGGCAATCAAGTGGCTTCCGGCCCCGCCATGACTGACTTCCCTACCGGCACCGACATGGACTTGGGGCAGGACAATGGCAATAGCTTCCAATTCACCGGCTTGATGGACGAGGCGCGGATACGTTCGGGCTTGAGTTCGACAAATTGGATATGGGCAAGCTGGATGACGGTGGCAACAAACTCCTCCTTTGAGAGTTACGCCGCCGTGAGTTCCTCCAGCGTTTCGCTCAACATCCAGCATTCCGGCAATAGCGTCATCCTGACCTGGCCGGAAGGCACGTTGCAGTCGGCCGGCGCAGTCGGTGGTCCATATAGTGACATCCCGGCGGCCGCGTCGCCTTACACCAATGCGGTGTCTGGAACGCAGGAATTCTACCGCGTTCGCGTCCAGTAGAGGAGGCTTGCCCCAAGATCCATGAAACAACTTCAAGTATTATTAATCGGTTTGGTATTTTGCGCTTGTAATTTTCTCGTTGGAGCCAATCCCGCTGACGTTACAATCGCCCAATTAAGTGATACGCATCTCGGCGAAAAACATTCCTCGGAGGCAGCCACAAATCTAATGCTAGCTGTAAAAATGATCAACGTGCGCCATCCCGATGCGGTGATCCTTTCCGGGGACATTGGGGAAAATCAACAGGACCGCGAGCTGGTAAAAACGATCTTAAAAGTTCTGAACGCCCCGGTTTATTATGTACCCGGCAATCATGATGTTCATGACACTAATGACATCGAAATCTATCGGAAACAATTTGGCCCGGATTATTACTGTTTTCAGGTCAAATTTGTCGAAGTATTGGCACTCGATTCTGAACTTCTGGGTAATTATGATAAATACGACCACTGGAAAACCCTTCCTCCTTTGTCATCTGGAATGGAAGCAGAATCCAAAAAAATGCTGAATTGGCTGGCAAAGCAACCGCGACCTGGCGAAGGCAAAGTGGTCATTGCCGTGCAACACATCCCCCCATACCGCGACAATGCTTTTCCCGATAATAACGCATATTGGATCGTGAACGCACCCTATGCCCAGCGGGAAGCAGACTTGCTGTATAAACTTGGAGTCAAACATCTACTGGCCGGACACTGGCATATCGGGCGCGTCTTTGAAAAAAATGGCCTCACTATCCATGTAGCTCCTGCGACCAGTTGGCTTCCTTTCGGTGGAAAACTTGGTTTTGCCATACACACCATCACGGTGAATGGCGACTTGCACACCGAATTTGTGCCTTTGCCCACTGCCACGCCTTAGCTGAAATATTTAACAATAAAAGCCAAAGTTTTTTCGATCCAAACCCAAGTGTCCGATTGCAAAGACGCACATTTCGACGCTGGTGCCTCAAGGTTCTGCAAAGAAACGATACGGAGTTGTAAAGATGTTCGCTTTTGCGACTATTGCCTGCGGCGAGCAGATGGGTCTTTCACAAATCGGAAAGCAAATTATCATCACGACCTGCAATCAGGATTTTTTTCGACTGGTCGCCCATAAAATGCAAAATATCGCTGCCTCTGGCAGGATTTCATTCAAATCTGTGAACCTGGACGCAGCCATCATGGCGTAATCCTGCTCGGAACGAATTATTAAATGCCGCCATTTGGTTGACCAAAGTGGTTCGTTGCGTTGTTGTGAAGTAAATCGGCATCGTCGTCGGTGGTTTTCGACTCGGTAATGTATTTATTATTTTGCTGTTGGTTCATTATTTTAATCTCTTTTTCCACAATGCGGACGGCCTTGTTTAGCCAATCGATATCATTACACATCCTCTCAATTTCCACCGTCGCGAACCACTTGCGTGCGTTTTTAGCGGGCTTTCCCAAAGGTGTTAGGTGACCGGCGCTGATCAGAATGCGCAGGCAGTACTCTTGGAAACCAATCATTTTTGCTGCTTCCTCCATACCAATAAGCCCTGGCCGAGCACGGCCAAGCAATGTGGTTTTGGATTCGGCTGAACTGTGCCCGTTCATACGCGACCTGCCTTTCCAAGGACAAAAATATGGGCAGGTTCGTGAAGATTTAGCTTTGGGAAAAGTAATCTTATGGCACGTTTGATCCAATGATGTTTTCTCAACCTAAACACTGTTGTTGAGAAATAAGAACGGGGGAGTAAAAAAATGAACTGGCAGTCTTTAATGTATACCATATTCCAAATGTTGTAATATGCGGGCATAGCTATTGCGCCTCACTTGGAATGGTTAAATCTTAAACTATCCGACTAACTTAGCAAGTAATTTTTGATTTGTGGTTATAAGCGAACCGGATTCTAAGTAAGAACCAAATAGACTACCCTCCCCCCAGCCCCATGTTCAGAGAAAAGCTTTACGGATTCTCGCCGCTGCTTTTTGCTAGCAAAAAGTCGCGTTACCGGAATTTTGCTTGGTAACGCGGAGGGGCAGGGACGGTAACGCGGCATCATTCTTTTATTTAACGACTTACGACGAATGTTACCGGCGTTACCATGTTACCGTCAAAAATCAGCTTTTACTGATGTGGAGATTTTAGGTCCCCCGATCCCCCGCATCATTTTCCGGTCGGCGGGGGGACCGGGGGACCGGGGGACTTCCTCAACTTCCCGTGAGGTGAATTATAGCGGTAACGCCGGTAACGCCGGTAACGCGCCTTTTCCCTCTTCTTCTTCTTCTTCTCTAATATATTGATAATAAAGTAAGTAAGTAAGTAAGTAGGCTGTTGATCTGCTGTGTTTCCGCGTTACCGGTCGCGTTACCGCCGAAAAAGGCGGTAACGCGCCCAGCGCCCCCGTCCAGGGCCGTCAAACCCATTGTAGAATCAGGTGATTGTCGGCATTGGTCCCGCCCGCACCGGCTGCTCGGCCAAAAACCATCAGGATTCAAACCAGTGCTGGAAAGTCCCCCGACGCCTGAAATTGGGGGACCTTGGGGGACTTAACCGAAGTCCCCCGGCAAGTCCCCTGATCGCCGAAACAAGTCCCCCGGAGGTCCCCCGGCTGATTTCGGGGGACTTGAAAGTGTCCACGAATGCAGGGCCTCCATAGTGCCGCGTCCAAACTAGAAACCTTTTACCTAAACGACTCCCCGCAGCATTACGCCGACGCCGATAAAGACAAACAACTCGCGGCACAATACCGCGCCACCGAAAATTTTCAGGACAAAAGTTTGTTTTTCGAACATTCCTCATACCACAAAAAGGAGCTGGGCGATGAATCCAAACAAAAGCCAAAAATTTGCGACCATTCGGACTTCAAAACTCCAATCGTTCCAACTATTTGGATTTTTACACGCGCTCATGGCCATCGGTTTTGGCATTGATTCGTGGTTTGTTCCACCCACCCCCCACGCCCGGTAAGTGGAAAAAGTTTTTTGATTCGAAATTTTTTGCTGGCAAATTGCCGCCAGCGAACCAAAAGGACAACAGAATATTTCCGCGAGACAACAGTGCAGTGGTTTGATTTTTAATCACTTGTAAATTTTGTTGTCCGTGTTGTCCTGTTTTCCAGAAAAATCAACATCTTCCTTGGCGAGAATTTCAGTCCCCTGACCCCCCCCCGATAACTTTAGACCACAATGGGGGACCGGGGTACCGGGGGAGCACCCCGCGCGCACAAGACCATGTTTTAATGGACAACAAAGACAACACAGACAACAGGCACTTCTCTATAATTTATTTACTTTTTATAAGTTATTTAAAATAAATAAATAATAAAAGGAATGGCCGATTGGGTTTGCATGGTTTTGCTGTTGTCCTGGCTGTTGTCCTCGGTTTGTCAGGACAACAGGCCTTTAACCCGCGCCCGGTGGCTTGTGCGGCCCAAATTTATTGGTGATTATGGTGGTCCAGCCCGCGCCCGCGCCCAAACCTGCCAGTAAGCCCCCGACGCGCCGGTTTTTTGTAAAATCGGGGGGCCTCGGCGTCCCCCGATTGTGTCCCCCGATTGTCTGAGTGCCCCCCGACCGTGTTCAGGTGCGGATCTCGATTTCAAATTTTGACGGAATCTCCAGGTTTCCCCGCAGGAGCCAAAAAGTGTGCGTGCTTTCAGGCCCTCCCCACTGTTTTTAAAAACGCCCCGGCGTTTCCTAAAAATCTTACCCCCCATTTGGCGGGTATAGCCTCAATTTTGATTTCCTACAACGGGCAAGATTTTAACCAATAACCACGGGCGTTTTGCCCGGTCTTTGCCAGAAAAAAACGCGCGTGCAAAGGTGGTTCTCACCGGCTTTATGCCTCTATTTAGACAACGCAGCGCAAGTGCCGAACATTTGCTGGCAAACGTCCGGCAACGGCCAAGCGCACAACTAAAAGCGAACATGAAAATAATGACTGATGACAACGGGGGCGGACGTTTTTCGTTCACCCAAATTGAGATAAAACCTGACCACGGGCACGGGCGCGGGTTGAATAACCTAGCGGACGCGTTCCCCGCGATGGATGCCGCGACACTGGCGCGGACAAGTTGGGGGGACAATCGCCCGCTGTCGCGGGTTGAATTAGTCGCCGCGTGGTATCGTGGCGAGCGCGACGAGTTTGGACTTGTCGAGGCGGCGGCGGACGAGCAAACCGCCGATGATCTGCGGCTAGTCGCAAATTGCGTGCGTGCGTGCGTGCGGGCAATCGTGGACGGCGGGCGCGTCGTCACGCCAACTATGCGCGACGAGGCCACGGGCGCGGGTCTGGCGGCGGTTGTCGCATGGCGCAACGGCGCGAGCCTCGCGCCGCCAGTCACGAGCGAGCGAATAGTGGAGGCGGTCGCGTGCGTTGCGTGGCGTGCGGTATCCGATGAACTGTCACGGGACGACAAAGGCCGCACGGTTGCGCTGTCCACCGTTTCGGACGAGTGGCTTGCCGGTGCTGTCGAGCCGCTGGCGGTCGCGTGCGTTGCGGGTCTGGAGTCGAGGAGCGACAAGGCCGCACGTTGGGTGCGCGAGCGTGGACAGGCAAACCGCCGCGCGGCGCTGCCGGTCAAAGTCGAGACATTCCGCCACGGCCACGCGCGGCGGCGCAACCTGGTGGACAGGATAGAGGCGGCGGCGGCGCGTCTCATTGACGGCGACAGCGTGGATACGGCGGCGGCGGCGGTTGGATTCAAAGCCCGGATGCACGGCGGCAAAGTGAAGGAGCAAGCGGGCGTCCAACTTGCACGCGCCGCGCGTGCGGTTGGATTAAACTTTTCACTCGTGCAACCGAGCAACGGCGCAACCGAGCAAGACGAGTTTAACCCGTACCGCCGTACGCTCGCGCTAGAGCAAGGCACGGCGGTTGCGCCCTGCAAAGTCTTTCCGACCGCCACGCCGCAACCGCCGCGTGTGCGGGCGGTCGTCGTCTTGCGTGCTGGCGGGCATTGCGGCGCAGCTTGCATCGCGGCGGCGGCGGTTCGTTCCGTCGTCGTGCGCGGCGCGTCACGCGCACGGCTAGTGCGGCAAAACATCCACGGCGGATTGCGTTACGATTGGCGACAGCTTGCGCCCGCCGCCAGACTCGCGGCGTTGCCCGCCGGTCAACGGGTCGCCTTGCTCGCGGTCGCCGCTGGTCGTCTCGCTCGCGGCACGGTCGTCCGTCGCGGTTTGCTGGCGGTCTAATCACGAGCGCACGCGCAACGCGCGGCGGGCATTGCCCGCCGCGTTTTTTTGTGGCCGCGTGCGGTCACGCTCGCGGCGGCGGTCGTCTCGCCGCTGGCGGGCACGGGCGCACGCGTACGGGCACGGCGGCGCGGTCGCGTGCTTTCGTACGGGACGATTCCTTGTCTATGGTGCGCGGCATCGCCGCGCGCTCGTCTCGTCTCGCCGCGTTGCGGCGGGCGGGCGCGGGTTACAATCCGCCGCGCGGCGTTGCCACGCGCGGATTGCGCCCGCGTCTGTCCGCCGTCCGCCGATGTTGTTTTTCGTGCGGGCGAGTTCCTTATTTATGGCGCGGGTTGAACCGCGCCGCGAAAATTTCCGGCGCGTTGCCGGAGTCTTGCCGTTGGCGTCTCGCCAACCCGCCGTGGCACGTTGCCACTGTCTCGCCGACCATCCCACGCCGCGCACAAGTGAAACTCTTGTGTGCGGAAGGAATGGCCGGTTGAAACGCCTGTAAAGTCGTTCAACCTGGTCATCGCTTTACTCCGAATCGGAGTGAAGCGGATTTAAAATTTTGCGTCCGGTCAAATAGTGGCCGTGACGCAGTCACTTTGTCAGAGTTTAGTGGTTGTTTCCCCACGCCAAATTTGCGTGCGAACATCGGCATTCCGCCGGTGCCCGCCCGTGAAACCAACGAAAAGGAAACATGAAAAACAACAAAACACTGACGATTGCGGAAATCCTTGCCATGCCGCTCGCGGAGCGTTACGCGCTCGCTGCGGACGGCGTGAAGCTGGGAAAGAAAGTGAGTGAAACGCGCGACAATTTCAACACTGTCACGCCGTTTTACGCGAAGGTGACGGCCGCGCTGAAACGCGACCACGCCCGCCTGCTCGCTGACAAAAACAGCGGACTGGCGCCGGACACGTCGTTCAAGAAATTCTTCGCCGATAATTGCGGCGGGGCATTGCCGGGACGACTGGAAACGCTCGCCGCTTTCTTCAACACCATGTGCATGGTCGAGGACGGCAGGGGAAACCCCATGCTGGCCGAGGACTGTTACGACGCCGCGAGTGTGAACTCGCTGGAAATCGCCAACAAGGTCATCAACCATGTCAAGGAACAGGCTCAAGCGCAGAAACGCGACTGGCGTGCCGACAATGACACTCTGGACGTCGTGAACGCGCTGTCCAAGCCTGGCGACGCCACGAAGAAACTCAAGGCGATCCGCGAACGTCAGAAACCGGAAACCACCGTTTCCGTGGACGGCGATGCCGTCCTCACCGTCGAATCGGCGATTGCATTTTTGCTCGCCACGGTGAAAAAGGCCGGCGATATGCCGGTGGAAAAGGCGGCGGCTCTTTACGAGACGACCGTCAAGTTCAACGACGCGCTCGGCGATGCGTGGTCCGAAAGCGGTGTCAGCGAAGAAACGCTCGACCGCTGGACGACCAACATCGACAAGGGCGTGGCCGTGGACATGGAAATCAAGACCGGCGCACCCGCTGCGACCGTGCCGGCGAAAAAGGAACTTGCCTCCGCCGGCAAGTAACCTGCGAACAGAAAGGCCGGACACGGCAACGTGTCCGGCCTTTTTTCGTGACTGCATTAAACCGAAACCGCCATGAGATAAAAGAAAACGCAAAAACGCGCAAGCCCACCTGAACCCCGGGTGGACCGCGAGCCCGGACACCGTAAAGGTGTCCGGGCTTTTTCCGTTTTCATTTTTTTGCTTTGAAAACTCACTCTATGGAACGCCCGCACCAGGTCTTGCGCGCACCTGCGCCGCACTCCGAATCGGAGTAGAAACGGATTCCCGGAATTTCATTTTTAACTGCAAAAATTGGTTTTTTATGTCACGCCGACTCATCCCGGCCATCCGCCGATGGATTCGCTTCCATCGCCATAAAGATTCGCTCGCCGTCCAGAAATTTGTCCTATGAACCTGCGGTTGCCTTGTCACATGAAAACTGGAGGGTATTACTTCTGCAATCATTGCGAAGAAAACGCCTTTGGCGAATTGTGCCAGACCTGTCACCGCCCTTCCCAATTTCATCCCGACCCGATGCCCATCCCGGCGCTGCCCACCGAAAAGGAAAAGCCGGCGGAACCCGTTTTAGCACGCGTTGCCGATGAACGCGGACACGCTTTGTTCGCCGAGATGCGCCAGAAACTTTTCCTGTAAAGCGCGCGCTTATCATCATCGGCCTGTTCGCCGCCCTGAAATCAAAAGGCGCGTCCGAAGCCGTGGCACCCCTTTATGAAAATCACCACCACCATCGAAATTCCAGAACCGTTCATTGAAAAAATCGTGCGCGGCATCATGGACAATTTCCCCGAAGCCTCGCGCGGCTGCACGCTGGTGTGCGCGTCTTACAAATATGAGGCCATGGCCTTTCTGTTCAAGGATGAGGAGTCCGGCACCAGTTATTATCTAGACCGCCAAAAATTACTCGCGGCTTTTCCGTTGCTGTTCACCGAAAAGTGGCCGAAGGGCTGCACCCCGCCGCCGATCAGTGCCAGCTGGGACGATTGGGAAAACTGGCTTTGCCAGTCGGATGCCACGGACGATGACGCCTTCGTTCAATTGGCCTGCCTCGGTGAAGTGATTTACGGATAACAATTTTATGAGAAACTTCGGCCACCAACGCCCCGTCCGCGATGAACAAAAGCAAGTCGTGGAAATGTATGACAGTCCCGTCGCCGCGATCACTCGCGACGAGCTGGGCGGCCAATTCGGACGCGACAAGCGCCGCCGGGTCATCTTCACCCTTGAACGCAACGACCTGGTTGCCATGCGTCCCGCCGGCACCACGCGCACACTCCGCGTTCAAGCCCGCGACATTTATCGCTGGGCGCTCCAGTGCGCCGCCCTCAATTTCTCCCGCAAGGTTCAGGAATATAAAAAGACCATGACCCTCAAGCAGGCGCGCAAACGCGCCCGGAAAGAATTCGGCCTGTGAAAAATAAATTTTCTTCTTCCTTGCGGCATGGCATGCGCCATTGGGCTTTGATGTGGCGGAATGAGATCAGCCGCAACGGCACGAGCCAGATTTCCAAGCTGTGTTTGCGCCGCGCCCGTGACTGGCGCGACGGCGCATTGGAGATGGAAAAACTTTGGAATAATCGCGCCTACGCGCCGGACAACCTATGAATCAAAAAATTCGCTACACTGTCTGCGTGCCGTACACCACGGTCAAAGGCGTGGAAATGTTCAATCGGATTTTCGATGCCTGTTCCCAAAACGAGACGCACGTTGAATTGTTCGTCGTCTCCACTGGCGAGCGCGTCGTGTTCACCCGCAAGGAACTGCTATGAATTTCCCGAAGGAACCCCGCACAATCATCTATAGCACCGTGTACGGCGGCCGCACCCGCAGCATCCGCGCCAGCGACCAGTACAACGCCGCCGCCAACCGCATCACCAAAGACACCGGCCAACGCTGGCACTGCTCCGAATTCACCCAGGTCAACGGCAAATCCCTTTTGCTCGTCGTCGCCGGGACCGGATCCGCCGCGTGGACGTCCTGTAATTTTATGAAATACGTCCACGATACCGCGCAGGAAATTATCGCGTGTTCACAGGTGTGAACAGGCGCGCCGGCAGGTGGACAAATCAGGCCAGCACCAGTTCCTTGACCTCGTGTTGCAACCGCCGGCCAAGTCGTTCCTCGACAATTTCAAGGTCGTGGTGCGACTGGAGGTTCAACCAGAACTGGGCCGACATCTTAAAATACCGCCCCAGACGCAGGGCCGTGTCCGCCGTGATGGCGCGTTCGCCCTTCACAATCTCATTGATGCGGCGCGGGGGCACGCCGATGTCCTGGGCCAGACGGTATTGGCTCAAGCCCATCGGCTTCAGGAAATCTTCCGCCAGAATTTCACCGGGGGTGATGTTTGCCAGCAGCTTGCTTTTCATAATTTTTTCAATGGTAATCCACAATTTTGACCGCATGCGCGCCTGACTTCCAACGAAAACAGATCATTTCTATTTCCGCCGGTTCGAGCAGGCAGAGGCGACCGCCGATCACCGCATAGGCACCGCCTTCGCCAGGTTTCGGTGGTTCCACCACAACGTCAAACTTGGCCAGGAAACTCACAATCGGCGGAAACCGGAGCCGTTCGGAATTTTCGTAAAGCCGGCCAAATTCGGAGGGATTAAACCGGGTGTGCCGGATGAGGATGACCTCGGCGTCCTCGCCCCGCTTGATTTGGATCGTCTGGCCGTGGGCGTTCTGGAGGGTGACAGACTGCACCCCCTGACAATGCCCGATGCCAAACGGCTGTAAAGTTCAAACCTTTCACCAGAAATTTATGATCGACCTCAACACATGACTGACCTGAACGACATCCTGTCCGCCTTCGCCAGCGGCAACACGCTCCGGCGCAAACACGACCGGCTCCGCGAACTCCATACGCGGATCCAGAACCAGCTCTATTGCGAGGCCAACCGCCCGCACCGCGAGGCCATCCAGAAATTTGCCCGCGAACTGCTGGCCGCCATCCAGTGCGAACGCCCGGACGCCCGCTTTGAAATGCCGCTCGATTACTGTTCCGGCTGCCTCACCATCAAGTTTGACGCCGCCGGAAGACCGGGTGACATCTTGCGGCGCGAAGGCGAACTCACTGTCTGGCTTTACGGCGACCGCTTCCATCTCGGCGGCACGATGAATAATTTCCCGTCGCAGAAACGGCCGCGCACCCCGCGCACGCTCTGGTTCTCCGCACGGCCCGACACCAGGTCCACCGAAATGCGGAAGTGGCCGCTGACGCTGCGCACCACGCCGGCGTCCATCTGGGCGCGGGCAAGTCGCTTCTTTATCAAGTCTGCACCGTTGCTGCCACCGCTGCCGATCGTGCGCGAACTGGCCACTAAATAATTTTGGACGGGTGGGCGTGCTTTTGGCTCCCGTGGCTCTGTGAGCGAAGGTTTACCTTCGCCTCATCCCTGACGACTGCGGCGCGGCCCGAATGTGGAACGCGGAAACGTATCGCGGCCCGTCCATTTCTTTCTATGAACCAGATCATTCCCCATTTCGATGCCGAGGAACATTTCCGCCGGCGCTGCGTCTTTTGGAACTCCCACGAGGATTGGTTTATCCAGCGCGACCAGGTGAAGCTTCACCGCTACGCCGGCAGCCTGCAAATCGTGGACATCACCGATGCCATGAAGCCGGGCAAGAAGTGCGACGTGTTTAGCTTCAACTGGTGGCCGCACGATCGGCCGACCAAAGGTCTCTACCGGTTGTTTGAACGCCATGGCTACGACATGCGCGCCCTCATCAACGAACTGCGGTTGCTGCCTTGGCAAAAACGTGTCAGCGAGCGCACCGGCGAAGTCTTCCACGACTGGAAGGAATTTCAACAAGCCGACCTCGCCGCCAATTTGCCGCTCGATGGCTTTAATGAACGTTACGACAGTGAACCGATCGCCGGCGAAAGCGCCAGCCTGTTCCGGTCGCAACAATCTGCGATCCGCATCTGGTCCCCGTTCGTGACCGTCAACCCGCTGCCCAAGCGGCCGGCGAAGTGGACCGTCTCCCACGTCGTCCGCGCTTTGCTGTCCGGGCAATACTCCCATCTCCGCTGCAATGGTGTTTACACCGACGACTACGCCTACGACGCGGCGGTAAATTTTCAGCAGGGCGAATTCGGCGACGACCGCAATGCCGCCGTCGCCTTTGCGCGGCGTATCCTCGAAAGCCCGTCCGGCTGGTGGACGCACGGCGGCGAGCATGACCAGGTTTCCATCTGCTGCCATCACTTTGATTCCAACTCCTTTAAATTCGAACTTATGAAACGATTCAACGCCGCTGCCGCTGCTGCGGTCGCCAACCAAACCGAACCGACCGACACGGTGGTTCATGCCGAAGCCATCCACTCGATGAAGGCAGAACCGGACGTGGAGGAGATTGAGGACATCGGCGAGGTCAAGCTGATCGAAACCCAGCACACCAAGACCCGGGCAAACATCTTTGTGGTCCAGTTGGCCGAACGCCTGTCCCGCAAGGAATACGAGCGCGTGCTGGACATCGCCAAGTCATTCGGCGGCTATTATTCCAGCTACCGCCGCGACGGTGCCGTGCCCGGTTTCATCTTCAAGCAGAAATCGCTCGCCAATCACTTCATCACCAAACTTTCACCGGAGCCAACCAACATTGAGACGATAGGTGCCACTCCGGAAGGAGCGCAAGCTGAACCGGCGTCCGAAATTTCGGCTTCGGTGCCTCCTCCTTCCAACCCGGTGGTCGTACCGCAAATCGCGCCGATGCCCGGCTTCACCCCGCTGGGCATCCCGGCTTGGCGCTTGCGCTTCCGCGCATGAAAGCCTTCGTCCATTTTTCCCGCCTCATCCGCGGTCGTGGCGACATCGCCGATGCGTACAGCGCCGACGTGTTGTCCGGCGACAGCGATGCCAAGCGCACAATCAGCGTCTTCCAACACGAAGGGAAACTGTGGACGACGGGCGGCACCACCAGCAGCTTTTTCCGGTGGGAAGCTGACGGCTACGAACTCATCGCTCCCGAAGACTTTACCCACGCCGACAGCGCGCCTTACAGTTATCAAGGCCGGACGGTCAAGTACAAGGGCCGCACCTACCGGCTCGGTCCCCGGGTCGAATTCCACAGCGTGGATTCATCCGTGTCGGAATGGTGCGATTATCTGCGGCGCACCTACCGCGACGGCGGCTACTTCACCAGCGGGAAAACCTATCACGAATTGTTGCGCGAAATCTCGGACAAAACCATCTGGGACATCCCCAGCCGTTCCTACGTCCCGCCGTCCGGCAATGTCGTCCTCGCCATCCAGAGCGAGCTGGAGTGCCCTGACTTCGACAAATGGAAAGCCGCGACTGAACCCGAACCCGAACCCGAACCGTCCGCCCAACTCTGCCTCTCGTCGCTCCCGCCGCTGCCATACAAACCGGCGTCAGTGCCCGCGTGGCGGAAAGCTTTTTCCCGCTAAAATTTATGGACTCACAATTGCCCCTCCTGTCACTGCCGCCGCTGCCGGATGAACCGGCACCGGTGGACAGCAAGATGAAAAGCTGGCTCACCACGCTGCACGGCTCGGAATTCAAGCTCATGCGGCTCCATGACTCCGTTGCGCTCGCGCAGGAAACCATGGAGTGCCCGGAAAATGTCTGCAACTTTCTCCGCCCCCGGCTCGAAATCAGCCTGGCCTACCGGCGCGACGTGGAAAACTTCATCGTCGTCCACCTGTCCACCCGCAAAAAGGCCATTGGCTTCGAGGTCGTGAGCAATGGCACGCTGGACACGCTCCTCGTCCATCCGCGCGAAGTCTTTAAATCCGCCATCGTCACCAATGCCGCCGGCATCGTCCTCGCCCACAACCATCCCAGCGGCGATCCCACGCCGAGCGAGGCGGATATCAAGGTGACGCGGGATTTGATACGCGCCGGCCAGCTTTTGAAGATTGAAGTGATTGACCACATCATCCTCGGCCGCACCGGTCCCGGCCAGTGCAAGGGCTGGGCCTCGCTTCGCGAACTCGGCTATTTCTATACGTCTTGATACCCGGCGGCAGGTTGCCGCTCGTGCGGGACGTTTCCTTATCTTTGTTATGAATGATACCCAACGGCAGGTTGCCGCCCGCATTACGCTCGGCTATGTCCGCACTTCCACCAACAGGCAGGACTTGTCCATCGAGGCGCAGACCGAGCGCGTCCGGCGCGCCGCCGAATATCACAAGACCGGCGACCTGCGGATTTTTTCCGCCGCCGATACTTCCGGCCGTCTCGAATTTCTCAAACGGAGTGATGAAACCGCCGAACTGATGGAGACGGCGCGCGAAGCCCGCGCCAGCGGCGTGGAAGTCACCCTCATCGTGCCGAAGGTGGACCGGCTGGGGCGCGATTCCATCGATGTCAGCCAGACCGTGCGCCTGTTCGACGAGCTGGGCGTCCGGGTCATCTTCCTCGATATCAACGTGGACACGCGCACCGCCATGGGCCGCGCCTTCATGCAGATTGCCGCCGTCTTTGCCGAACTAGAAGTCGCCACCATCCGCGAGCGCATCAAGACCGCGCTCGACCAGAAACGCAGTCACGGCCAGCTTACCGGCAGCGTCACTTTCGGCTGGAACGCCGAACCGACCGGCGAAACCACATCTGGCGGCAAGGCCGTCCGCCGTCTCTTGGACAACCTGGCGGAACAGAAATGGATCTTGCACATGGTCAGACGCCGCGAAGCGGGGTGGATGGATTGTCAGATTGCCCGCGAGTTGAACCAGTTGGGTGTAAAGTCCAAACGTGCTGGAGAACTGATCAAGGTGAAGTGCGACCCGGACACCCCCGGCGCGCAACTCTCGCAGCGCGGTCACTGGTTCATCATCAGGCCGGCGTCCGGCCTGTGGCAGGCGGAACAGGTAACCACGCTGCTCGGCAGCACCACCGTCACCGAATGGCTGGAGGCGCGCGCTTCAAACTAACCGTTGACATCTACCAGAACGAAACCATGAATGAACTCATCTCCCGCAACGCCGGTACGTTCGTCCCTCAATCGGCGGACGACTTCATCGGCAAAAACATCATCGAACGCAATTCCGGCGACCTGACCGGCGCACACCTCGCGGCGCTCCAGATCGAAAAGGCCGTCCGCTTGGCGGAACAGAACGGGCGCACCCCGCTCAAGTTCCTGTTCAACGGCAAGCCCGGCACCGGCAAGAGCGACCTCGTGAAATATCTCTGCCATCTGCTCCAGACTAACAAATGGAGCTACACCAAGCTCAACGGCACGCAATGCACCAAGGAGCGCATGGAGGAAATCGCCTCCGGCTTCCGTTATAAAAGCCTGTTCAGTGAATGGCGGCTGCTGTGGATTGACGAGGCGGATTTCATCCCGCGCGTGGCGCAGGTCTGCTCCCTCACCGTGTTTGACGACCTGCCGGCCGGGGTCGTCGTCGCCTGCACCAGCAATTGCTCGCTCTCTGATTTCGAGAACCGTTTTCAGACCCGCTTCCAAGCCTTTGAAATCGCGCCGCCCCCGCCGACCGAGATCGAATCCTTCCTCAAGCGCATCGCCCCGGACATAAATGCCACTGCGTGCAAACAAATCGCCAACTTCGCCTGCGGCAACGTCCGGCAAGCAATCCTCGATGCACTCGGCGTAATGCAACAAGCGTCATGAAACATCACTCCACCTATTTCGGCATCTTTATCTATCGCAAGATGACCTTCGGGCCGCAACTGCGCTGGACCACAGTCGAAGGTGGCCTCGCCGCCGACACCCTTGCCGGCATCCGCCAACTCATCCACAACTCCAAAAAATCATGTCCTCCCATCCGTGGTTGAAAATGTTTCCGTTCTTCGGTAAACATAGCTTCGTGTCCGATTCAAAACCAGACAAGACCGAATTGGAAATGATCACCGATTGCGGCCCCACTCCGGCGCCGCGTACCGCTGCCCAGGGCGTCCTGGACATGCGCGCCCGTATCGAGAAACTGACTTCTCAGCGCCCCGGCATCCTGCGCACCCTCGAAAAATATCCCGACGCCGACGTGGAGGTCCTGCGCAAACTCGACGAGGACCTGCAGACCGCCCGCGAGCGCCTGATCGAATACGAAACCCAATTGAAGGGGCTGAATTGATATGAACAAAAAGTACGAAATTCTCTGAGCCCATGCCCAAGATCAAAAACATCTCGTTTTTTAAGGCGGTTTCATCGCTGTCGCAACCGATTGCCGACAGCACGCATCAGATACCGGAAATCGCCTTCATCGTCACGCGCATCGAGCTTGATAATGGCATGACTGGCGACGGGCATCTACTGGCGTTTCATTATTCTCCAAAGGCGATTCTCGGTGCTCTTGCGGATGTCGCGCCAATGGCCGTGGGCCGTGAAGTCAGCGCGATGGGTGAATTCCTGGCGCACCACGAGAAAGAGAGTGAATATTTTGGCAACGTCGGTTTGCATCGCTGGGCCGCAGGCTCGGTGAACATCGCCATGTGGGACGCGTGGGCAAAGACGCTCGGCGTGCCGGTCTGGAAAATGTTTGGCACCTTTCGCCAGCGCGTGCCGCTCTACGGCAGCGGCGGCTGGTTGTCGTATTCCAATAAGGAATTGCTGGATGAAGTGAAGCGCTATGTCAAACGTGGCTTTAGCTCAGTGAAGGTGAAAGTCGGCTCCCCAGAAATCCAGCGCGACATCGAGCGTCTTACGAAAATTCGCGAAGCGGTCGGCCACCACATCAACATCATGATGGATGCAAATCAGGGAATGATTTTGCCGGCTGCGCTCGCACTGGCCCGGGCCGCACAGCCGCTGCGCATCACTTGGTTTGAGGAACCATTGGCGCGCACGGACTATGATGGATACGCGCAGCTGCGTCGTCAGGCCGGCATGTCCATTGCCACCGGCGAACGTGAGTTTGACACCGTGACGCTCCGTGAATTGATTCGCCGCGAGGCGATTGACCTCTGGCAGCCCGACCTCCTGCGACTAGGGAGCGTTGAGGCATGGCGGGCTTCGGCAGCCTTGGCGCAGGCGCATCACATTCCCGTGTTGCCGCATTACTATAAGGAATACGATGTGCCGTTGCTGATGACCGTGCCGAATGCCTATGGCGCGGAGTCGTTTGACTGGGTGGATGACCTGATCACGCATCCAATCCGTATGAAGGACGGATTCGCGTATCCGAACGAGGGCAATGGCTGGGGATTCAGTTTCAAAGACAACAAACTCACCGAGTTCAGGAAATAATTTCCCGATGAAAATCACCAAATTCGAAACGTGGCGCTGTCAGCGGAAGGAATCCCTGTTTGATTCCTCCCGCACCGGCCGTAGCCCGATGAACTGGGACGTGGTGGTTCTCCGGCTGCATACGGACGCCGGCATCAGCGGGCATGCCACTGCGCTGGCCGCGCGTTCGAGCATTTCACACAGGCGTATCTGCACGAGACCATTGAAAGAAAACTGCTACGCCTATGGCGACGTCAGACGGCATCGTAAACCGTAAATAATTTCCCCCTCGTGGGGGGTTCCCCGCTGGTACCCACCAGCACGTTGGCGCGGCGCAGAGTTTACTCTGCGCCGCGTTTCTCTTTCCCCGACGGTCAACCCCAAAAATAGAAAGGTACACATGCGCCGATATAGCGCGGTCAGTAACGGCTCTACAGCGGTCCTCGAACCGCCACCATTCAATGCCACGCCCGAAGTTAAGGCGGCGGCAGCGGATGTATTGCAGCAACTCAACCAGGCTGCTGCCACCAACACACCGCCCCCAGCGGGCGGCCTTAAGAAAGTCTCCTTCGGCAAGATTGCCACCAAGAAGGAGGAAACCAAAACCGCCTACCCCGTCCTCCCCGACCCCGATGGACGCGCGGCGGAAATCGCCGCCCGCATTCGCGAACGAACCGAGCAATTCGAGGCGTTGAAGGGCGCGCTCGAAACGGATAAGGCCGAGTTGAAGTTCATCGCCGCCCCGCATTACTTCGCGGTGAACCATGGCCGTCAGGAAATCCCCTCCAGCATCAGCGTCAAGACCGTGGCCGTCTCCACCCGGAACGGCCTGCTTTATCTTGGCGACCGCGAACTGGATGTCACCGAGGCCGATGCCCTCGCCGCGAAGTACAACCTGCAAAGCGCTGAACAGCTCGTCCGCGCGCTGCAGTCCGGGGAGATCAAATCGGAGGAAGTCCTCGTCACGTTCGCCAACCGCTATTCGCAGTTGAAGGACGAATCCGGGCTGCTGCCCATCCTGGGCGACACCACGTCGGAATTCTTCCGGCAGGCCTTTGAACTCAAAATCAACGGCGACAAGCTGCCGGCGGACAAGACGCAGGAGCTGCTCAACAAACTCCAGAACCTGTTCGCGGAATATGCCGCGACCGATGCGCTGGAAGTCAAGGAGGGCATCAAGCCCGTGGACACCTTCCACACCCAGCGCCATCTCAAGCTCTCCGTGGAGCAAAACCTCGCGCTGGAACAAGTCGCCCCGATCATCGCCACGATCAAGACCAAGGGCCGGAAGACGTAATCAATCATACCGTCGGTCGTTTGCTCATCATTGTCCGGTTATGACTTCGCGCGCTGGCCGGAGATACCCGGAACATATCCGAATTCAAATAGGGCTTTGGTGACAAACGACCGGCGGTCCTCATGCCGAGATTCGGCTTTTCCTATGTGGCCGCAACAACAATCTAAAAATCCAAAAATTCGTATGGGTGCCATGAAAAATTATATGCTGAACCTCCTCCAGCAATGCAGCGAGGAGAACTTCGGGCAGGAAGTCGTCGAACACGCCGTCGTGTCCAACCTGCTCAAGCTCACCTACAACCTCGAAACCGACCTGCACACCATTTTCGACCAGCGGTCGATTTGTTGCGACGCCCGGCCGCGAAATCCCAAGGAGGAATTGAAGGACCACACCGGCATCTGCGGCTGCTGCGGCAAAGAGACCGCGTTCGAACAGAATTACGATCGCTACATCAAAGCCTACCGCACCCGCTGCAACGCCAACGAGGCGCTGCTGGCCGATGTCTATGCCCACTCCGGCCTGCTCGAAGAAATTCTCCGGCCGCTGCCGACTGTGATCGAACGTGAACTGGTGACCAAATGAATACTGAATCCCCAGCGGCAGAATCCAAGCGGCAGGTTGCCGCCCGGCCGCCGTGCTATCCCGCGCGCCCCGTCAATGGCGGTCCCTTTCCCAAGGCGTTTCCCAAGTCCGGCGAATGGGGATTGGAGGGCAAATACAACGGCTGGCG